>CALPNT020000001.1 GCA_943325005.2 Bifidobacterium breve
GAAGCGCTTGCCGGCAAAAAAACGAGACACCCGCAACCGGCCGGTGACATCGTGCAGCTGCAGCTCCAGGATCGCCAGATTGGGGTTGCGGGGGCTGGCGAAGGCATGGCTGCTGCGCACAGTGGCGACGATCGTGGCGCTGCGGCCGCTCTCGAGGCCGGCAATGCGCACGAGATGGGCGTAGTCGAGGTAGTCGCGGGGGTAGTGATGCAGCAGATCCCTGACCACCAGCAGCCCCAGGCCCGCCAGCAGGGTGGCGAGCTTGGGGCCGATGCCTGGGATTTCCACCAGGGGCCTGTCAGCCTCCAGACGCCGCCCGCCAGCGGCCTGTACAGCCGGGGCAGGCTCTTGTCCCAGCCGCAGCCGCGGCGGGGCTACGGGCAGCTGCGGCAGCTGGCTGCGGCGCAGCTCATGCAGCTTCTGCCGCAGCTGGGCCACCAGCTGCCGTCGCCGGCCTGCACTTTGCTCGGCATAGGTGCGGAAGCCAGCCAGCAACAGCACCAGGGCCTGGTGCTGTTCGGCGGAGCCACTGGTGACGGGCTGGCTCAGGCTCTGCACCACGAAGGCGCTGTAGGTGAGCTGGCGTCCCTTGACATCGATGAAACCGCGATCAGCCTCCAGCTGACAGGCCTGCTGCAGCGTGGCGTACCAGCGTTCAAAGGCTGCAGGAGGCGCTGAGGCTGAGCCGGGCCCGGCTGGTGCTGGCTCTGTGGCGGCCTCAGGGGACACCGTCTCACGGGAAACCGCGGCATTGGGAACCGCGGTGTCAGAAACCTTGGCCTGCTTCAGGCCTGGGGAGGGCGGCATTTGCGAATGTCCTGCAGCCACAGCCGTTCCGCCTCGTGTGCCTGGAGCCGCCGTTGCAGGCGTCGGTATTGATGGGCCATTCTGCGCAACTCCTGGCGTTGCTGCTGCAGGCGACGCCTGCAGGTGCGCAGCCGCGGTTCGTCCATCTCCAGATCCACCGGCCGCAGCAGGATCGCCAGGGCATGCACCTCCGCCATGCCGGGCCGCAGGCTGAAGGGCAGCTGCAGATGCAACACATTCGAAGGGGAGGCCATGGTGTCCACCTGACCCTCCAGCACTGCATCGAGGAGGCTGACCGGTAGCAGGCCCCGGCTGATGCCCACCCGCAGCAGTTCAACGTTCAAGGCGTGGGAGAGGTTGCGCAGGCGCCGCAGCAGCGCCTTGTCCAGGCCATCCAGCCAGCGCAGCAGGGTGATCGGATCTCGAGGCAGCTGGCCATCGCGCCAGGGGGAACTGGCGCCCTGATCGGAAACCGCTGGCAGCTGGCGCCCCCGATCCCTGGAGTCATCCATGGCTTCGCGGACGATCTTCAGGATCGCCGCGGCATCCGGTCCCTGGGCCAGCCGTTGTTCCAGGCTCTCTGCCGCCAGCTCCATGACCTCAGGATCGGAGGCGTCCGGATCGGTGGTTTCGGGATCGAACATGGACGGATCCAGCTCTGGGTCCTCAGTGTCGAAGTCGAAGTCGTCGGCATCAGCATCGCCTGCTTCTACTGTCTCAGCGTCGGCCGGGTCGGACCCGGCGGCAGTGGCACCGACTTCGAGGCTGGCTGCGGCCGGGTCCCATAGCGGCGGTTGCTCCTGGGAGTTCGCCTCAGTGAGCGCGTCGAACCCGGCCAACTCAGGCGTCGGTGGCCCCATGGCCCGCCAGCCGCCGACAGGGCCGCTGAGGGGCAGGGAGAAGTCCAGCCGAATCGAGCCGGCGGGCAGGGGACTGTCCGCCGCACTCAGGCCCGGATCCTCGGAGCGATCGGCCGCTGAGCGACCCGCAGCGTCGGCTTCCGCCTCGCTTGGCTCAGGGTTGAGGGCTGTCGCACCGGAGCTGAGTTGCTGCAGCAGTTCTCGTTGCTGGCGGCGCTGAAGATGCTGCACTTCCCGATCAATCTGATCGGCCAGGGCCGTGAGCTGCTCAACCGTGAGCAAGCTGGTACAGCGCTGCACCAACGCCAGGATTCGACCATGAAGCGCCTGACGCTCCTGGTCGGGTAAGGCCGCATAGCGCTGCGGATGCACCTGGGTGGCCAGATGGAAACAGGCTTGTTCCACCCGCGCCGGTAACACCTGCCTGAGCACCTGCAGGTACAGGGCCAGGTGGCGGTAGAGCACCGGATTGGAGGCCGCCAGTGCGGCGGCCATGGCCTCGATCGGATCGGGAAGAGCGCCGCGGTCCGCGGGAGATGTCACCGGAAGGGGATCAGGAGCAGGGCTCAGGCCGTTTTGGTCATCGCCGCCACTTCCGCGGCGAAATCAGACTTCTCCACTTCAATCCCTTCACCGAGCGTGTAGCGAGTGAAGCGACGCACCTGAATGTTTTCACCGGTTTTACCGGCGGCCTGTTTGACCATGTCGCCCACCGTGATCGTGTTGTCGCGGATGAAGGCCTGCTCCAGCAGGGCCAATTCCTTGAGCCGCTTGCCGATGCGGCCCTCGACAATCTTCACCTTCATCGCCTCGGGTTTGCCGGCGAGGTCGTCGCGGCCCATCTCGATCGCCTTCTCACGATCGGCAATCTCCGCAGGAATCTCCTCGGTGTTCACATATTCAACATTGGGGCAGGCAGCGATTTGCATGGCCACGTTGCGAACCAGTTCCTGAAACAGTTCGCCGCGGGCGACAAAATCGGTTTCGCAGTTCACTTCCACCAGCACGCCAACGCGGGCCCCGGTGTGGATATAGCTGCCAACGGCGCCTTCTGCTGCAGTCCTTCCCGACTTCTTCTCGGCGGTGGCGATGCCCTTCTGGCGCAACCATTCGGCCGCCTTGGTCATGTCGCCGGCGGACTCGGTGAGGGCCTTCTTGCAGTCCATCATGCCGGCGCCGGTTTTGTCGCGCAGGTCTTTGACGAGCTTGGCGGTGATGATCTCAGCCATGGGTCGAGAAAGGGGGAACGTGGGTATCCGTTGGAGGGATTGCGATCAGGGCACACTCAGCGAACGCTCTGTGACGTGCTGGCCAGCCGTATCGATGATGCCGACAACGGTGCTTCCGGCAAGCGGGCGCAGTCGGCCGAGGCCCGTGGAGATCGACAGATTGCAGGAGTCTGGCACCCCTGGCTGGGGCCGAACGCCGGGACGCCGCAGCGACCTCGAACGGCGTTCGACCGGCGTCGATTCAGCCTTCGTCGTCGCTGCCGCGATCTTGGGCGCCATGGCGGCCTTCATTGATCGCGTCGGCGAGGCGGCCGAGCACCAGCTGCACCGAACGCACGGCGTCGTCGTTGCAGGGGATCGGCACGTCACAGAGATCGGGATCGCAGTTGGTGTCCAGCATCGACACCAAGGGAATGTCGAGTTTGCGAGCCTCGAGCACGGCGTTGGTTTCGCGGCGTTGATCCACCAGGATCACCACATCGGGCAGGCGGCGCATGTTCTTGAGACCACCGAGATACTTCTGCAGTCGGTCCAGTTCACGGCGCAGCACGGCCGCTTCTTTTTTGGGCCGCATCGCAATGGCGCCGGAGGACTCCATGCGCTCCAGATCCTTGAGGCGATCAATGCGGGCGCGCATCGTCGTCCAGTTGGTGAGCATGCCGCCCAGCCAGCGCTGGTTCACGTAGGAGGCACCGCAGCGGGTGGCCTCAATGGCGATCACTTCGGACGCCTGCTTCTTGGTGCCAACAAACAGGAAGCGCTTGCCACTGCGGGCAGCACTGCGGGTCCATTTGTAGGCATTGTTCATGCAGACGGCGGTCTGCACGAGATCGATGATATGAACCCCGTTGCGTGCGCAATAGATGTAGCGCGACATCTTGGGATTCCAGCGCCGCGTCTGGTGCCCAAAGTGGGCACCAGCTTCCATCATCTCGGCGAGGGTGACAACAGCCATGGTGGTGTGGGTTTCGGGTTTGCCTCCACCTGCCAGGGACCCTTGAACAGCCCGCGGGCCCTAAGGCTCAGGGGCAGTGCTGAGTCGGGATCAAACCGACTCGGGTCACCCGAAACACGCAGGTGTGCGGTGTGTAGGGACTCCTCAACTTACCAAACAGACGGTTGGCCCCGGTTCGAGGCGGCCTCGCGGGCTTCGGCATAGAGGGCACGGACGCCCAGGCGGTTGAGGGGCAAGCGCAGCAGCTCCATCGCCAGGGCCGGTTGACCGCGGCGGATCAACCAGGCCAGCACCGGGCGCAGGCTGCGTTCGTTCAGCAGGCCGCCGAGGGTGAGCAGCTCCCACAGCAGCCGATGCAGCCAGGTGTATTGGATGATGAAACGCACCCGCCGGGTCGGGTGCTTGCGGTAAAAAACCAGCCCCATCTTGGCCCGTTCTCGCTCCACCCGGATCAGATCGGGAATCTGCTCCAGCCTGAGGGCCGGATGCCAGTGATAGCCCACCGCCTCAGGGCAGCGCACCAGCTTCACGTCCATCTGCCGCAGCCGTTCACCCAGTTCCAGATCTTCCCAGCCGTAGAGGCGGAATCTGGTGTCGAACAGGCCGGAGCGCTCCAGCAGCTGCCGATCGATCGCCACATTGCCGGTGGCGAAATAGGCCCAGGACAGATCGGTGGGCTTGTGGGGTTCGCCGGTGGGATTGTCAAAATCGGCGGTGTTGATCACGGCGCCGTAGGTGAAACACAGCCGGTTGCCCTGCTGCTGCCAATGGCGCTCCAGCGCCCGGGCATGGCAAAGCAGGAAGCTGGGCGTGACAACCAGATCGCTATCGATGAAGACGATCACATCGCCATGGGCATGCTCAACGCCGCGATTGCGGCCCTCCGCCGGACCGCCATGGTCCTGGCGGATCAGCCGCACATGGGGAAAGGCGGTGGCATGGGCATCGAGCCAGTGCACCGTGTCATCGGTGGAGCCGTCGTCCACCAGCACCACTTCATAGCGCTCGATCGGGGCCTCCAGCTGCTGCTGCTCGAGAGCCTGCAAGCATTGGCGCAGGATCGGCAGCCGGTTGTAGGTGGGGATGACGACGCTGAGAAACATGGACACTGCCGATGCGATTGGTCGACAAAAAAGGGGATCCACTGGATCCCCTTGATGTCCTTGGCCGGACGTTCAGGCCTGTCAGGACTTTTGCTCAGTCGGCGGCGCCGCCGTTATTGGCCGTGCCGGTGACGCCATTGCCAGCACCTTCACCGCGGCCGTCGTTGCGGAGCTTGCGCTTCTTGAACTTGCGGGCGTAGGCGCGGTTGCGCTCTTGCTTTTCCTTCTTGAGATTCCTGCGCTTGGACATGCGGTGAGGCGTTCCGGGGAAGATCGATGTCTCACCTTAACCCTCAGCAGCCTCCCTGCCGGTGTCGGGAAGCCGACCAGCTCCCCAGAGCCGCTCGCCTTGGCCGCGATCCATCAGCTGACCATCCTCCATGCGCACCACCCGATCAGCAATATCGAGGATGCGAGGGTCGTGGGTCACCATCAGCACCGCGCAATTCTGATTGCGGGCCAAGCCCTTGAGCAGATCCACCACCTCGCGGCCGGTGCGGCTGTCGAGGGCCGCGGTGGGTTCATCGGCCAGCAGCAGCCGGGGTTCGGCCGCCAGGGCGCGGGCAATCGCCACGCGCTGTTTCTGGCCGCCGGACAGATCGTGGGGCAGTTTGCCGAGATGATCTTCCAGCCCCACCGCCCGCAACCACTGGCGGGCGAGATCGCGACGGGCTCGATAGCCCAGATCCGGCAGGAGATCCGCACCCATTTGCACGTTCTGTTCGGCACTCAGGCAGCGCAGCAGGTTGTGGCCCTGAAAGATCATGCCGATCGAGCGGCGCAGCTGCTGGCGCTGGCCCCGCGTGGAGCCCTGGAGCTCGACGCCGAACACCCGCACCGAGCCATCCATCACCTGGCGCAAAGCCCCGACCAGCGTGAGCAACGTGGTTTTGCCACAGCCGGATGGACCCGTGAGCAACACCACTTCGCCCGGATTAATGCTGAGATCAACGCCCTGCAGCACCTGGCGCCGGTTGGAGCCGCTGCCATACCAATGGTTCAGTTGCCGCAGCTGCACGCAGGGCTCGACAGCTGCCGGAGGAACATTGGTGGCGAGCAAGGTGGAAAACATGGTGTCAGAAGATCTCGGCTGGATCGGCATCACCGAGCTTGCGCATGGCCATGGCCGCTGAACCCATGCACATCGCCAGGATCAGCACGAACACCAGCAGCGAGCGCTCGGTATTCATATAAACGGGCAGTTTGGTGCCACTTCGCACCAGGGCATAGAGGCCCTGGCCGGCAAACCAGGCCGGCAGATAGCCCAGCACGGCCAGCAGCAGTCCCTCGCGGGCGACGACACCGAGCAGGTTGATCAACCGGTAGCCCATGGCCATCAAGGTGGCGTACTCGGGCAGGTGGTCGCTGACGTCGGAGTAAAGGATCTGATAGACGATCACACAACCGACGATGAAGCCCATCGCCGCTCCCAGGGTGAAGATGAAACCGATGGCGGTGCTGCTGCGCCAGTAGTTCTTTTCGAACTCCTCAAAGCCCTGCTTGGTGTAGATCGCCACGTCGTCGGGCAGGGTCTGGCGCAGACGCTCAGCCACCAGCCGTGGGTCGGAGCCGTTCTGCAACCGGATCAGGCCAAGTTCAATGCTGCCGGGTGACGTGTTGGGCATCAGCCGCAGGAAGGTTTCACGGCTGGTGAGCATGTTGCCGTCGGCGCCGAAGGAGGGACCCAGGGCCACCAGCCCCGCCACCCGCACCCGCTTGCCGGCCACCTCCGTTTCCACGGTGCGGCCCTGGCGAAACCAGCTGGCGATCGGCCCGAATTCCGGGCGGGAGAGCTCATCGAACAGCACGCGCCCCTGCTGATTGAGCACATGGGCCTTGGCGGCCAGGCTCGGATCGGTGAACAGCGGATCGCCGGGTTCGAAGCCAATCGTGAGGATCGAGCGGGTGCGGCGGGTCTCGGGATTGCGCCAGAGCATCAGGTTCCAGTGCACGGGTGTGGTGCCCACCACGGCCGGATCGGCCATCGCCTGCACCAGGCGCCGCCGCGGAAAGCCAGCCATGCCGATCGAGCTCATCGTGCGCGGGCTCATCAGCACCAGGTCGGCGTCAAACAGCTTGTGCACCGTGACGCTGGCGTCAAACAAGCCGTCCCGGAAGCCCAGCTGCATGAACATCAAGATGCCGGCGAAGGCAATGCCCGCCAGTGCCACCGCCAGTCGGCCCGGCTGGCGGGTGAGCAACAACCAGGCCAGGGGGATGCGGCGCCGTTGCCAGAAGCCGCTCATCGGATCGAAACGCTCATGGCTGGAAGCGGGCGATCAGCTTGAGGCCCGTCAGTGCCGCCACTTTTTGGACATCACTGGGATCAAGCCGCACCCGCACTTCCACCACCCGGGCATCAGCATCGCCGGTGGGGTCGGTGGAAAGCACGTCCCGCTGGCGCACCTGGGGGCTGATGCGGCTGACCACGCCGCTGAGGCTGCCGCTGAAGCCGCCGTTCTCACTGGTGAAGGTGGCCCGCTGTCCGAGCCGCACCCGGTTGATGTCGCTCTCATAGACCTCCACCAGGGCCTCCATCCGGTCGTTGGCGCCGATCTCGAGGATCCCCTTGTCGCCCGGGCGTTCACCCACCCGGCTATGGATGCGCAGCACGATGCCGTTGATCGGGGCCTTGAGCTCGGTGTTGACCAGATCAGTGTTCACCCGCACCAGCTGGGCTCTGGCCTCCTGCAATTGTCCCTGCAGCAGCAGATGAATCTGCTCACGGCGATCGAGTTCATCGACCGCCACCGCACCGGCGGCGGTGAGCCGCCGGTAGCGAGCGATTTCGCGGCTGTCCACGGCCAGCCGCCGCTCCAGATTGTTGATCCGGACACGCAGCAAGGTGTGCTCGGCCTGCTGGGCGGGGCCGTTGTCGAAGCGGGCGAGCACCGCGCCTGCCGCCACCCGCTGCCCCTCTTCAACCAGCAGTTCCATCAGCCGCGGACTACCGCCGATGCCGATGATCGGAGCCGCCAGCACACGGATGTCGCCGGCGGGTTCGAGCCGCCCCAGGGCCGCCACCGGCTCCTGCGCCAGGGGGCGTTGCACGCGTGGGGTGCTGGTCGTTCTGGCCTTGGGCCAGAGGCGCTCGCGGTTGAGCAGCAGCAGGGTGCCGGCTCCAGCCACAGCCACCAGGGCGATCAGCAGAGGGCGGGAGGGTCGTCGAACAGCAGCGCTTCGATGTAGCGATCCGCCCAGGCCGGGTTGAACGCCTTCTCCAGGACCCTGCGGGTCTTGTCGTTCTGTTTCTGCTGCCTGCAATAGCTCAACTGCCCCTGCCAGCGTTGAACCGTAGCGGCATGATCGATCGGCTGAGGATGGCCAGCCGCCACCGCCGTCCCCAGCACCGTCAGCAAGCCGACCACCGCTTCGATGAACAGCTGCTCTTCCGCGACATTGGCAGGCCGCACGAACAGCACATGGGGCGAGAAGATCGAGCCCCAGGCCGGCAGCTCCCGCGGTTGGGAAAACAGCGGGCGTGCTTGCTGGCTCAGGGCCGCGTCGATGGCCGGGGGCAGGCCCGGTGCCACGGGGGAAAGATCAGCGATCGCGGCCGACACGCCCGCCGGTCCGGCCACGATGTCGGCGCCGAAAATCGGCAGGTCGTAGCGGGGATCGGGGAAAAACACGCAGTGCAGTATCTGCAGGCCGCGGCCGAGGCGGGCGGTTTCGAGGTGGAGTTTGCGCAGGCCGCGGCACTGGTGCACCTCGTTGCGGATGAACAACTCCTCGCCGTCGAGGCTGCCGCTAATCGCCTCGAGATCGGCGTCAATCGCCAGGGGCGCCAGCTCTGGAAGCGCCTGCCGGCACTCGCGGATGCGCGCCGCCAGGGCATCCACCAGGGGGTGCACCCCACCGGAACGGGAGGGACTCGCGGGAGTTGAAAGCGTCATCGCGGCCCTGCAGCCAGCAGAATGTCGATCCTGCCATGCATCTGTGAGCCTTCCTGAAGCTTGTTGTGGGCCGTTGCTGCCTGGCCTGGGTGAACCTGATCGCCAGCGGCTGGCCAATGGTGCCGAGCTGGTGGCCCTGCCGCTCGACGACGCCCCGCTGGTGTGTCTTGATTTCTGGTGCCGGGCCGGCAGCGCCTGGGAGCGCCCGGGGGAGAGCGGCCTGGCCCACTTTCTGGAGCACATGGTGTTCAAGGGCAGCGAGAGCCTGGCCGCCGGTGAATTCGATCGGCGGGTGGAGGCCCTCGGCGGCAGCAGCAATGCCGCCACGGGTTTTGACGACGTGCACTATCACGTGCTGATCCCACCGGAGGCAGCCCCGGAGGCCCTCGACCTGCTGCTGGATCTGGTGCTCCACCCCCGGCTGGAGCCGGAAGCTTTCGCGATGGAGCGCCAGGTGGTGCTCGAGGAACTGGCCCAGAGTGAGGATCAGCCCGAAGAGGTGGCGCTGCAGCGGCTGCTGGCCCAGGCCTGCCCGAACCATCCTTATGGCGAGCCGATTCTCGGCCAGCGCCAGGCCCTGCTGGCCCATGACCCGGCCGCCATGGCCGCCTTCCACCAGCGGCTCTATGGCGGTGGTCGCTGCGTGCTGGCCATCAGCGGCGCGGTTGCCGATGGGCAGCTGGCCCGCCGGATCGCCGCCAGCGCCCTGGCGGATCTGGCCCCGGCGGCGGTCGCTCAGCCACCGGCCGAGCTGCGCTTGATCCAGGGGGAAGAGCGCCTGGTGCTGCCGCGGCTGGAGGCGGCCCGTCTGCTGATGGCCTGGTGGCAGCCCGCCGCTGACGATCTCGAGGGGGTGATGGGTGCTGATCTGGCCACCACCGTGCTGGCCGAGGGGCGCCGCAGCCGTTTGGTCGAAAGGCTGCGTGAGCAGCTCCGCATCGTCGAAAGCATCGACGTTGATCTGCATGCGATGGAAAGTGGCAGCCTGGCCTTACTGGAGGCGGTCTGCGAGCCGGAGGACCTGCCGGAGGTACGCCTTGCCATCAGCCAGGTCTGGACCGAACTGATGGCGCAGGAGATCGGTGAGGCCGAATGGCAGCGAGCCCAGCGCCTGGTGGCTAACGCCTATCGTTTTGGCCTCGAGTCGGCGGGCAGTGTGGCCGGCCTGATCGGCAGCACCACCCTCTGGGGTCGGCGCCAATCCCTGCAGCAACACCTGGACCTGTTGCCGCTCTGGTCACCGTGCCGGCTGCGCGAGCAGGCGCTGTCACGACTGGACCCGGCCCAGGCCTACATCCTCGAGGCGGTGCCGGCATGATCGAAACCCACCTTCCCCCCCTGGCGGAGTCGCTCAGCCTGGCCGGCGGACTTCCGGTGCGGCTGCTGCGGCGTCAGGGGCCTGCCATCCTCTCGGCCCGGCTGGCGATCCGCGGCGGCAGTAGCGCCGACCCTGCGGGCGGCCGCGGTGCCCATCAGCTGCTGGCCGGCCTGATGACCCGGGGCTGCGGCGAGCTCGATGCCGAGGCCCTGGCCGATCTGGTGGAAGGCGCCGGGGCGGGCCTGCGGGCCGAGGCCCTGGAGGATGCGCTGGTGATCGGGCTCAAGTGCGCCGCCGCCGATGGCGCCAGCCTGCTGCCCTTGTTGCTGGCCATGGTGCGGCAACCGCAATTGAGTTCAGACCAGCTGGATCTGGAGCGCCAGCTGAACCTGCAGACCCTGCAACGCCAAAAGGAAGACCCCTTCCAGCTGGCCCACGACCAGTTGCGCCACAACCTCTATGGCGCCGGTCCCTATGGCCACGATCCCCTGGGGGTGGAAGCGGATCTGGAATCCCTCGCGGCTGCCGATCTGCAGCCTCTGGTGGCCGACCTGGGCCAGGCCGGGGCCGTAATGGTGCTCAGCGGCGCGATTCCCGACGATCTGACCGCACTCCTGGAGCAGGGCCTGGGCGGCGAACCCTGGCCCACGCTGCTGCCCAGCGCGGCGGCCTGGTCGAGCCGGCCCAGCGCGCCGCCTGCCGCTCGATTGGTGCAGCTGGAGCAGGACACCGAGCAATTGGTGCTGATGCTGGGCTGCACCACGCTGCCCCTGGGCCATCCCGATGCGGTGGCCTTGCGCCTGCTCCAGGCCCATCTGGGCCTGGGCATGTCCTCCCGTCTATTTGTGACGATGCGCGAGGAGCGCGGCCTGGCCTACGACGTCGGCGTGCATCTGCCGGCCCGTTGCGGCGCGGCACCCTTCGTGATGCATCTCTCCACCTCAGCCGATCGGGCCGAGGAAGCCACCCGTTGTCTGCTGCAGGAATGGCAGCGGGTGCGGGAACAACCACTCGATCAAACTGAGCTGGCTCTGGCTCTGGCCAAATACCGCGGCCAGGACGCGATGGGTCGGCAGACCTGTTCCCAGCTGGCCGAGCGACTGGCTCTGGTGCTCAGCCATGGGTTGCCGGCCAACCATGTGGAGCGTTGCCTTGAGCAGGCGTTGCACCTGTCCGCCGAGGCGATCCGCCAGGCTGCCGCCACCTGGCTCGGCCAGCCATCGCTGAGCCTGGTCGGTCCAACGCCGGCCCTGGCCGCGGCCGCCAGGGCCTGGGAAGGCGATCCGCTCAGCGGCCCTGGCTGAGCTCCGTGCCCACACGGCGCAGATCCCGGGCTGCAATCAAAAAGGTGCCGCGGCGAAACCGCACCGCCAGCTGATCGAGGGCGCGGATCTCCACCACCTGACCCTGTTCGCCAGCATCGACCAGATCGGGCGGACGCAGCATCGGCATCGGATCGGCCGTTTTGAGATAGGAGAGCTGTCGCTCCAGGCCCACCTGCTCGCCGAGCTGGAACGCTGCTGGTACGGCTGGGAGCCCAGTCGCCACTGCACCAACCGCAACCTCAGCAGCAGCCGGTTCGGAGCGATCCACAGGCTCCGGGCGGGCTGGGTCCGTGCTGTTGCTGCTCAGACCGACGCTGGTCAAAGTCCATGCTCCCCTTCTCACTTGAACCTAGCTGCAGCAGGATGGTCGGGCGCCTGAGATCAATTCGTTGCGAGCCCTAGCCACCTGGAGCGGCGCCATCGCCGGTTTGCTGCTGATTGTGGTGGGAGGCCTGGTACCGACGGCCTTTCCCTTTCACGATGCCGCGGGCTGGAGCCTCCGACCCCTGGGCATCACCCTGCAGGTGCCTGCCCTGCTGCTCACGGCTCTGGTGGCCGGCCCCCGCAGTGCGCTGCTGGCAGCGGTTGCCTACCTGAGCGTGGGCCTGTTCCAGCTGCCGGTGTTCCATGAGGGCGGCGGGGTCGGGTATCTGCTGGATCCGGGTTTTGGCTATCTGGCCGGTTTCGTGCCCGCCGCCTGGGTAAGCGGCCGGCTGGCGCGCCAGCCCGACATGGGCGATCCGCTCAGCCTGGCTGTGGTGGCTGGCCTCGGGCTACTGGTGATCCAGCTCTGCGGCCTCGCCAATCTGTTGCTTGGTGCCGTGATGGGTCGCTGGGGCGATGGTGTGCTGCCGCTGGTGATTGGCTACAGCCTCGCCCTGCTCCCCCAGTTGCTGCTCTGTTGTGCCGTGGCGGTGCTTGCCTGGTTGCTGCGCCGCATTTTGCTGATCGAATCGTGAGACAGCATCCCAGTGGGCGCTCGAGCCTGGCTCACCGGCTCTGGCCCTGGCTTGTGGCCGGCAGCCTGGTGATGCTGGACCAGATCAGCAAGGCCTGGGCGCTGCAGCAACTCGCTCCCGGTCAGACGATGCCCTGGCTGCCGGGGCTGCTGCAGCTGCAGCGGGTGGGGAATACGGGCGCTGCCTTCAGCCTGCTCAGTGGCAACAGTGCCGGGCTCGGCCTGATCAGCGCCCTGGTGACGCTGCTGGCCGGAGCCTGGCTGCTGTTGCGGCCACCACCGCGGCGGTGGTTGGCTTTGGCCGTGGCCTTCCTGCTGGCCGGGGCCCTGGGCAATGGCCTCGATCGTTGGCGGCTGGGTTTCGTGGTGGATTTCCTCGAGTTCGTGCCGATCCATTTCCCGATCTTCAACATCGCCGACGTGGCGATCAACGCGGCGCTGGTCTGCTTCGCCATCGACTGGCTGCGCAGTGGCAGGCCTCTCCATGACTGAGCTGCGGCTGGAGATCCAGCTGCCCGGCCAGCCAGCGCGCCGCCAGACCCTGGGGGGGGGCTGCTACCGGCTGGGTCGCGATCGCAACGCCGAAATCGTCATCGCCCATGCCGCCGTCAGCCGCCAGCATGCGCTGCTGGAGGAACGGAGCGGCCGATGGGTGCTGCGCGATCAGGAATCCACCAATGGACTCTGGTGGCGTGGCCAGCGGATCAAGGAGCTGCTGCTGCGTGATGGCGACAGGGTGCGCTTCGGCCCCAGCCATCTGAGCGACCTGCCCGAGATCAGCTTCAGCAGCCCCCCCAGCCCGCCGCTGGCGGCGATAGCCAAAGGCAGCGCCCTGGCGCTGGCTGGGGTGTTTGGCGGCGGTTTGCTGCTGTTGCTGCTCTCGCTATTGCAGATTCCGATCCGCGGCAGCCTGGCCACGGTGCGTGGCCCCCTGGTGCTCTACGACCGGAACAGCCGGCCGATCGCTTCGGTGGACGACCAGCAGCACCACGAGCTCTGGCAACTGAACCAGTACCCCAGGGTGTTGATTGAGGCGTTGCTGGCCAGTGAGGACACCCGCTTCTGGTGGCATCCGGGGGTGGATCCGATCGGTACCGCCCGCGCCCTGCTCGCCAACCTGGTCGGGGGCCGCGTGCTCGAGGGGGGCAGCACGCTCACCCAGCAGCTCGCCCGCAGCCTCTATCCCGAACAGGTGGGACAGGGGGAAACCTTCGCCCGTAAATGGCGCGAGTTGCTGGTGGCGCTGCAGCTGGAGGCGCGCTACAGCAAACGGGATCTGCTGTTGAGTTATCTGAATCGGGTGTTCCTCGGCAGCGGCTGGGGCTTTGAGGACGCCTCGCGCCATCTGTTCGGCAAACCCGCTGCCCGGCTGGAGCTGGCTGAGGCGGCGCTGTTGGTGGGCCTGCTGCCTTCCCCCAATGGTTACGACCCCTGCTTCGACCCCCAGGCGGCCCTGGCGGCCCGCAACCAGGTGCTTGCCAAGATGGCCGACTCAGGACGGATCAGTGCCGATCTGGCCCGCTCCGCAAGGCGCCAGCCGATCCAGCTGGCCAGCCAGGCCTGCCGCTCGCGAGAGCGCCGGGCGGCACCCTTCTACACCGACCAGGTGCGGCGCGATCTCGACAAGCTGGTGGGGGCGGACGTGGCCGCCGAAGGCAATTTCCTGATCGACACCCACCTGGATCCGTCACTGCAGGCGTTGGTGGAGCGCTTGCTGCGGCAACAGATCGATGCCGCTCGCTCGCTCGGGGTGAGCCAGGGAGCCGTGGTGGTGCTGGACAGCCGCAACGGCGGCGTTCTGGCGATCGCCGGTGGCCGCGACTATCGCCAGAGCCAGTTCAACCGGGCCACGATGGCGTTGCGCCAACCGGGCAGCACCTTCAAGCTGGTGCCCTATCTACTGGCTCTGGAACGGGGCAGCAAAGCCAGCGACCCGGTGGATTGCGGCCCGCTGGAATGGCGGGGACAGCGCTTCAGCAGTAGCTGTGGCGGCAAGCTCAGCCTGCGCCAGGCCCTGGCGATCAGCAGCAACACCGCCGCCCTGAGGCTGGCCCGCCAGGCGGGACTGGAAGCTGTGGCGCAGAAAGCCCACGATCTGGGCATCAGCTCGCCGCTCAACCCGGTGCCGGGGCTGGCCCTGGGTCAGAGCGAAGTGACCCTGCTGGAACTCACCGGTGCCTACGGCGCCATTGCCGAAAACGGTATCTGGCACGCCCCCAGCACGATCCGCAAACTCACCGATGCCGAGGCTTGCCCCCGCTCGCTCAAGGGCAGCTGCCACAGCGCCCATCAGCCAGGAACCAGCCCCCCCGCGGCCCTGGGCAGCACCAACAGCAGCGGCAGGCGCGTCGCCAGCCCGGCCAACGCCAAGGCGATGCGCAGCCTGCTGCAGTCGGTGGTGAGCAGTGGCACGGGCACGGCGGCCAACGTGGGGGGCGGAGCCGGCGGCAAGACCGGCACCACCAATGACGGCCGCGATCTGTGGTTCATCGGCTTCCTGCCCCAGCGGCACTGGGTGATGGGCGTCTGGCTCGGCAACGACAACAACGCCCCGACCCAGGCCAGCAGCGCCCTGGCCGCCTCCCTGTGGGGTGACATCGTGCGCTCCTCCAGTCCGGCGCCCTGATGCTGCCCCGTCGCCTCTGGCTCTGGATCGGCCTAGGCCTGCTGCTGTTGCTGCTGGCGGGCCTAGTGCTGCAGGCCGTCAACCAGCTGATCTGGCAACTCAGCTACTGGCTGCCGGGCTGGTTGATCGGGCCCTTGCTGCTGCTGCTGCTGAGCGTGGTGCTGCTGGCCGTGATCCAGTTCGGCTGGCCCTGGTGGCAGGCCATGGCCCGTCGGGGGCCGGGCGGTCGACCAGCCCAGACGCCCCACCAGCCCTCCGGCAGCAAGCGGGAGGCCGCCGAACGCAACCTGGCCTCGATTGATCGCACCCTCGAGCGCATCCGCGATGAGGTGGAGCGCCAGGCCCTGCAGCAGGAGCGTCAACGGATGCAGCAGGAGCTGGAGCGGGGCGATCTGGTGATCACCCTGTTCGGCAGTGGCTCCACCGGCAAAACCTCCCTGATCCGGGCCTTGCTGCGCGAGTTGGTGGGCGAGGTGGGCGCGCCGATGGGCTCCACCACCGCATCGGCCCGCTATCGCCTGCGGCTGAAGCCATTGCCCCGGGCCGTGATCCTCGAAGACACACCCGGCATCCTCGAAGCGGGCAGCGCCGGGCGGGAGCGCGAACGGCGGGCCCGCCATCTGGCCGCACGGGCCGATCTGCTGCTGCTGGTGGTGGATGGCGATCTGCGCGCAGCCGAAATGGAGGTGTTCAACGTGCTGGCCAGCCTCGGCAAACGCCTGCTGCTGGTGCTCAACAAATGCGATCTGCGCGGTGAGCAGGAGGAACAACGGCTGCTGGCCCTGCTGCGCCAGCGCTGTTCCGGCCGCATCGCTGCCGCCGATGTGATTCCGGCCAGTGCCTCCCCCCAGAGCGTGCCGCTGCCAGGCGGCAAGCCCCGCCAGCCGCAGCCAGAGCTGGAGGCGCTGCTGCGGCGCCTGGCTGCCGTGCTGCAGGCCGATGGCGAGGAGCTGATCGCCGACAACCTGCTGTTGCAATGCCGCCAGCTGGGGGAAACCAGCCGGGCCCTGCTCGATCGCCAACGTCGCCAAGATGCCGAGTCGATTGTGGATCGCTATGTCTGGATCGGCGCCGGTGTGGTAGCGCTCACGCCCCTGCCCGGGGTCGACCTGCTGGGTGCCGCGGCGGTGAATGCCCAGATGGTGATGGAGATCGGCAAGGTGTATGGCGTCAGCCTCAGCCGCGATTCAGCCCAGGATCTGGCCCTCTCCGTGGGCCGCACCCTGGCCGGTCTCGGTCTGGTGAAGGGGGGCGTGGCCCTGATCAGCAGTGTGATCAGCCTCAGCCTGCCGGTTCTGCTGGTGAGCCGGGCGATTCAGGCGGTGAGTGCCGCCTGGCTCACCCGGGTGGCGGGCCGCAGTTTCATCGTGTTCTTCCAGCAGGATCAGGACTGGGGCGATGGCGGACTGCAGTCGGTGTTGCAGCGCGAATACGACCTCAATCGCCGGGAAGATGTGCTGCGGAGTTTCCTCAAGACGGCCGTTAACCGGGTGGTGGAGCCCCTGCAGCGCCGTCAGGTGCGCTTGCCACCCCGTTCACCAGAACGAAGCCAAGCGCCTCCGGCGGAGGGGGACGCAACGGACCGCGACTATCGAGAACCGTGATCAGCAGCAGATAAAGCACACCGATCAGGATCGAGATGGCTCCGGTGACGATCGCCACCCAGCGGGAGCCGCTCTTTGCCTTGCCAGCCGCTTCAGTCCGCCTGACCGGCGCCTCCATGTCCTTGTTCGTCGAGTCATCGGCCATTGATTTAGGTGCTCCTCGGCAGGCCGGCAGCCTCGCCCACCTCTGGCAGGTTCGCCTGCACGATCTGGGCGAGGCGCTCTAGGTGGCTGGCCTGGGTGTGGGGATTGCCCAACACCGCCTTGAGGTGATGGTGGCCTTGATACCAGGGCCTGGAAAGCATCAGGTGCTCCGCCAGCAACGCCTGGCGGGTGTGACTGGACCAGGCATCAGCAGCCTCTTGATTGAGGCCCCGGGGCCGGAAGGCCAGCAGATGCAGGGGCCCGCCCAGCAGCTGCAGGCGTGGTTCGGCCGCCAGCAGGATTTCCAGCTGCCGGCGCCGCCTGATCGCCCCTTCCACCAGCGCCGTGATGCCGTTCAAGCCCAACTGGCGCAAGCCGAGCCAGAGCTTGAGGATTTCAGCCGGCCGGCTGCCCTGCAAGCCGGATTCGCCGCCATGACCGGCACCCCAGCTGGGTTCCATGTAGGGCAGCCCGGTGGCAAAGGCCGCCTGCAGCAGGGCCGGTTGCGCCAGCAGCAGTAGGGAGGAGGTCTTGGTGATGCCGAGCAGCTTCTGGGGATTGACCGTGATCGAATCGGCGAGCTCCAGCCCCATCAGGTGTTGGCGCTGCGAAGCAGCCAGGGCAAACACCGCCCCGATCGCTCCGTCGACATGCAACCAATGACCATGGCGGCGGCATTGGGCCGCCATGGCATCCAGAGGATCGATCGCCCCGCGAACCGTGGTGCCGGCCGTGGCCACCACCGCCAGCACCGGGATGCCAGCGGCCGCGAGCTGATCGAGCCGCTCGCCCAGGGCCGCGGCATCCAGCCGGCCCTGGCCATCCACCGGCAGGCGCTGCAAGGCGTGGGCGGGGAGCCCCATCACGGTCATCGCCTTGTCCAAGGAGACATGGGCATCAACGCTGCACAGCACCACGGCATCAGCGCGGCAGCCGAGGCCGCGGCTGCGGCGGGCGGTGACCAGGGCCATCAGGTTGCTGAGGGAGCCACCACTGGCGGCCACCCCACCGGCCTGGTCTCCGAGGCCGAGCTGCTGGGCCAGCCAGGAGCAAAGGCTGCGTTCCAGGCGGGTGAGGCTGGGGGAGAGCTCTTCAGCCAGCAGATTGTTGTTCAGCCCGGCACAGATCAGATCGGCGGCGATCGAGGCCGCCAGGGGCGGCGGATCGAGATGGGCGAGCGCTCCCGGGTGATTGGGGTTGAAGGCTCCCTCCATCACCAGCTGCAGATCCGCCAGCAGCCGCTCCGCCGGCAGACCCTGTGCCTCCGGTTCGACGGCCGGCAACACACTCAGGGCCGGCAAGGGTGAACCCGCTTCGGCCTGGCCGAGCCACTGGCAGAGCAGGCTGGAGGCCTGATGCAGAAAGCGCTCGAGCTGGGGATCCAATCCGGCCGGATCGGCAAAGCCCTTGAGCTCAGCAAAGCCCTTGAGCTCAGCAGCGTCAGCGAGAACGGGCGATGGGGAAAGCCGTTGAACGGAGGGCGCGCTGGCCAACGGGGCTGGTCGGTGTGGGGGCATTCTGCCCCGTGCCAGGGCGCCCACGGCTACAAGGGAGCGATGGAGCAGCGCCAGCGGGACGAATTCTGGATGGAGCGCCTGCTGCGCCAGGCGGAACGGGTGGGACGGCAGGGAGAGATCCCTGTGGCGGCCGTGATCCTCGATCGCAACGGCCATTGCCTGGGCTGGGGCAGCAACCGCCGCCATCGCCAGCAGGATCCGCTCGGTCATGCCGAACTGGTGGCCCTGCGCCAGGCGGCGGCGCTGCGGGGCGACTGGCGTTTCAACGATTGCAGCCTGCTGGTGACCCTCGAACCCTGCCCGATGTGCGCCGGCGCCCTGATCCAGGCCCGCGTCGGTCGGGTGGTGTTCGCGGCCAGCGATGCCAAACGCGGCGCCCTCGGCGGTTGCCTCAACCTGGCCAGCGACCCCAGCGCCCACCACCACATGGCGATCGTGGGGGGAATTCAGGCCCAGGCTGCCCAGCAGCAGCTCGGCGACTGGTTTCGCCGCCGCCGCGCTCAGCGTTGAAAGGCCGGTTGGCAGGACTGGCGACGGGCTGCCGCCGGTGGCTCAGGCGACGGAGACCATCGCCGGCGAGCTGGGGCGAAAAGCGGGCAGCTCCTCCTCCAGCAGGGTCAGCAGCCGATCGACGTTCTCCGGGGTGCTGTTGTACCCCATCAGGCCGATGCGCCAGACCTGGCCGGCCAGGGCACCCAGGCCGCCGCCGACCTCGATGCCATGGGTATCGAGCAGATGGCGGCTGAACGCCTTGCCATCCACCCCCTCGGGGATGCGCACGGTGGTGAGGGTGGGCAAACGCAGCTCGAGCGGCACGTGGAGCTGGAGGTCCAAGCGCTCCAGACCGGCCCAGAGCCGTTCGGCATTGCGGCGGTGGCGGCTCCAGGCGTTGTCCAGACCTTCTTCAGCCAGCAGCCGCAGCGCTTCGCGCATGCCGAAGTTCATGTTCACCGGGGCGGTGTGGTGATACACCCGATCGCTGCCCCAGTACTGGTTAAGCAGGGAGACATCGAGATACCAGTTGGGCACCTTGCCGCTGCGGGCCGCCAGCTTGGCTTCGGCTCGCGGACCCATGGTGAAGGGGCCGAGGCCGGGGGGGCAGCTGAGACCCTTCTGGCTGCAGCTGTAGGCCAGATCCACCTGCCAGGTGTCGAGCAGCAGCGGCACCGCCCCCAGGGAGGTGACGGTATCGAGCAGCAACAGGCAATCGTGCTGGCGGCAGAGCTCGCCGATGCCCTCCATCGGTTGGCAGACACCGGTGGAGGTTTCGGCATGGACCATCGCCAGGATGGCCGGCTTGTGACTGATCAGGGCCTGTTCCAGCTCCTCGAGACTGAAGGCCTCGCCCCAGGGGCGCTCGATCGTCACCACATCGGCCCGGTAACGACCGGCCATGTCCACGAGGCGCTGGCCGAAGTAACCCATCACCGCCACCAGCACCTTGTCGCCGGGTTCGATGGTGTTGGCCAGCGTGGCCTCCATGGCGGCGCTGCCGGTGCCGCTCATCGGAATCGTGAGCCGGTTATCGGTTTGCCAGGCGTAGCGCAGCAGCTCCTGCACTTCGCCCATCAGCTCGATGTAGAGGGGATCGAGATGGCCGATCGGCGGCCGGGCGAGGGCCTCGAGCACCTTGGGATGGGCGTTGGAGGGGCCTGGACCGAGCAGCAGACGTTCGGGAGTGGCGATCGGATCCAGCAGGAGCCGATGGCTGGAATTGATAGGAGGCTGCACGGAAAGAACCAAGACCGGAGCGGCGGCGGAAAGATGGGGTGAGAGTAGTAAAGGATGAACTCCCACCGCTACGACAGGGGCTGCGCAGCTGGGACGCTGGGGAGCCTCGGCCACTGCTGCAGCTGAGGGGCCCAGAGGTGGGGAGTTAAGCCTGGCCTTCAGCGGGCGCGGACATTGCTGGTGGCCAGACCACGGACCAGGTGCTCAAAGGGCACTCGCACCACCGCGTCGACATCGGCCACACCGGCATCGGCCAACATCTCGCAGACCACCACAGCGAGCAGGGAGATGCCACGCACCGTTGGACCGGTGGGCACACCCAGACTCTTGTAGGTGTCATCAAGGCCGTTGAGCACCCGTTCGTCCAGGATCGTCAGATCGTCGGCGATCAAGGCGTAACTGGCGTAGCGCAAGAAGTAATCCATGTCGCGCAGGCAAGCGGCCAGACGACGGGTGGTGTAGGCGTTGCCGCCGGGCAGGATCAGCTCCGGATCCTCCAGCCAGAGGCGCTGGGAGGCCTCACGCACAATCGTGGTGGCTTCGCGGTTGATCAGCTCCACCGCCGCCAGGCGAATCCTGGACTGGGCGAAGAAACCATCGATGCGATCGATGGCCGCCCGATCGAAGTAGCGGCCCAGCTGGTCATAACGGCCGATCAGGCCACTGATGGCATCGCGCATGGTCGGATCAAATCGACGCACCTGGGGCGGAAGCTAGCACTTGCAAACCGGCAGAATCCTTTGCCCAGCGTGGATCTGGGCAAGTTGACAGAAACGGTTACGCAGTTGCGGCGGCCTTGGCGAAGACGTGGCGAAGCCGTGGCGCTGGGCCGCTGACACGAGCCGAACCGGTCATTCCGTTGCAACCGATACAAAATCGAAACGGTATCGGTCCGTACCTTCCAGCCTGCCGCCCTCCGAGAGCGGCCATCCCCAGTTTCTCTCCGTGCCATGGCCAAATCCGCCCAGGACGTTCTGCGTCAGATCAAGGACGAAGGCATCGAGCTGATCGACCTGAAGTTCGTCGATCTGCATGGCAAGTGGCAGCACCTCACCGTCTGCAACGACCTGATCGATGCAGCCGCCTTCAGCGAAGGCGTGGCGTTCGACGGCTCCTCGATCCGTGGCTGGAAGGCAATTAATGAGTCGGACATGGCGATGGTGCCGGATCCCAACACCGCCTGGATCGATCCCTTTTACAGTCATAAAACCCTGAGCCTGATCTGCTCCATCCAGGAACCGCGCAGCGGCAAGCCCTACGGCCGCTGCCCCCGGGCCCTGGCCCAGAAAGCCCTCGAGTACCTCGGAACCACCGGGCTGGCCGACACCGCTTATTTCGGCCCCGAACCTGAGTTCTTCATTTTCGACGATGTCCGCTACAAAAGCAGCAACGGCAGCAGCTTCTACAGCGTCGACTCAATTGAAGCTGCCTGGAACACGGACCGCCAGGAGGAAGGTGGCAATCTCGCCTATAAGATCCTGCTGAAGGAAGGCTATTTCCCGGTAGCGCCCAATGACACCCTGCAGGACATCCGCAGCGAAATGTTGCTGACCATGGCCTCCCTCGGCGTGCCGGTGGAAAAGCAGCACCATGAGGTGGCCACAGCCCAGCACGAACTCGGCATCAAGTTTGCGGAACTGATCAGCGCCGCCGATAACGTGATGATCTACAAATATGTTGTGCGCAATATCGCCAGGAAATACGGCAAAACGGCCACCTTCATGCCCAAGCCCGTGTTTGCCGACAACGGCAGCGGTATGCACGTGCATCAGAGCCTCTGGAAAGCCGGCCAGCCCCTGTTTTTCGGCGAAGGCACCTACGCCAACCTCTCCCAGACAGCCCGTTGGTACATCGGCGGCTTGCTCAAGCATGCCCCCAGTTTCCTCGCCTTCACCAATCCCACCACCAACAGCTACAAGCGACTGGTGCCCGGCTTCGAGGCACCGGTGAACCTGGTGTATTCGCAGGGCAACCGCTCCGCCGCCGTACGCATCCCCCTCACCGGCCCCAACCCCAAAGCCAAACGGCTTGAGTTCCGTTCCGGCGATGCCCTGGCCAACCCTTACATCGCCTTCTCGGCGATGTTGATGGCCGGCATCGACGGTATTCAGAACCAGATCGATCCGGGTGATGGCACCGATGTTGATCTGTTTGATCTTTCAGCCGAAGAGCTCGCCAGGATCTCCACGGTTCCGGCCTCTCTGAACGGCGCCCTCGAGGCGCTCGATCGCGACAAGGACTACCTGCTGGCTGGTGGGGTCTTCACCGAAGACTTCATCAACAACTGGATCGCCCTCAAATACGAGGAGGTGCAGCAACTGCGCCAGCGGCCTCACCCCCATGAGTTCGTGATGTACTACGACGCCTGATGCCATTTGCTGTGCCGTTGATCCTGAGCGACGCCTAGTCGCGGGCCCCGGCTGACACCGGGGCTTTTGGCTGACCTGCCGGGGATGGCCGCCCTCGGTTCGCGGTTGAACCTGTTGGAATGAGACCTCTATTCTCCGCGCCGCTTCCGTGCCCGAAACGCTCACCAAGCTGGCTTACCAGACGATGCAGCAGGGCAAGAGCCTGATGGGCCAGGCCCATAAGGAGGCCAGCAGCCGCCTGATGGGATTGCTGGCGCCGGACGGCAAACCGAAAACCGAACCGTTGCCGGCTGAGTTGCTCGCTCGCCTGCTCAAGGCCATGGAGCGACTCACTGAACGGGACTGGCAGGAGGCGCAGCAGGGCCTCTATCCCACCTCGCTGCTGTTCGATGCCCCCTGGCTGGACTGGGCGGCGCGCTATCCGCTGCTGTGGCTTGATCTGCCGCTCACCTGGCGGCGGCGCCAGGAGCGCAAGGTGCGGGATCTGCCCAGTGATGTGAACCACGAGGCCTATCCGGACTACTACCTCCAGAACTTCCACCACCAGACCGACGGCTACCTCAGCGACCACTCCGCTGCGCTCTACGACCTCGGCGTGGAGATTCTGTTCAATGGCACCGCCGATCCGATGCGACGGCGCATCCTGGGCCCGTTGCGGCGCGGTCTCGAGGTCTTTGCCCATCGCCCAGCCAGCTCGCTGCGGGTGCTGGATGTGGCCGCCGGCACCGGTCGCACCCTGCGCCAACTGCGCGGGGCTCTGCCCCAGGCCCAGCTGGTGGGGCTGGATCTTTCCAGTGCTTATCTGCGGCAGGCCAATCGCTGGCTGTCCCAGCTCAATGGCGAGCTCCCCCAGCTGGTGCAGGGCAATGGGGAGGCCATGCCCTTCGCCGATGGCTGCTTCCAGGCCGTGAGCTGCGTCTTCCTGCTGCATGAACTGCCGGCCCAGGCCCGCCAGAACGTGATCGACGAAGCCTTCCGCCTGCTCGAACCGGGTGGGGTGCTGGTGCTGGCCGATTCGGTGCAACTGCAGGATTCACCCGAGTTCAAGGTGGCCATGGAGAACTTCCGCCGCGTCTTCCATGAGCCCTACTACCGCGACTACCTCAGTGACTCGATCGAAACGCGGCTCAACCAGGCGGGGTTCGAGGCGATCACGGCCGAGTCTCACTTCATGACCCGGGTGTGGAGTGCCCGCAAACCGGCCTAACGCTGCAGCAACCAGGCCAACAGCAAGCCCAGTCCCCCCCAGCGCAGCCCCTGCCAGAAGATCTCCCCGCCCCGCCGCGAGGATCCCAGCCACTCCGGCAGGGGATCGAGCAGGCGCTGGGCCAGGGCCAGGCGCTGGTGTCGTCGCCGCATCAGCGCCCCGCAGGGCTCCGCGGCTGGCCGGCGCTGACTGAGGCTCAGCACGGCGGCCAGGTGATGCAACACCCCGGGTGGGCTGAGCGGAGAGTGCCAACGGCGATTGGCAGAGCGCGGCGAGGGGCGGAGCATGGCAAGAGCCTCAGCGGCAGACCCGAAGCAGTCCACCCATAGGCGCCAGGATGGTGCGCGAACCCCGTGCGCGTCCAGTGGTGAGTCCCTTGACCGAGACCGAACCCGCCCGGAAGGCGGCTCGAGAGCAGTGGCCCGAAGGAGCCCTGGAGCTGGCCCAGAGCTTGCAGCGGCGCCTGGTGATCAACGATCGCGATTGGCATGCGCTCAAATCCCAGCGTTGTCGCCGGGCCAGCGAACAGGTGGCAGCCGCCCTCGTGCAGCTGCTGGCCGCCGACCATCCAGCAGACCGGGCCACCAGTGCGGCCCGGCTCGAAGCGATCGCCTTGCTCGACCATGCGATCGGCTGGTTGAAAGCCGAAGTCAGCGATCCGGGCTGCCCCAGCCACGGCCGCTGAACAGGGCAAGGGGGGAAGGCTCCGGTCGGCGCACGGCCAGTTGCAGGCGATTGCCGCGGCGACTCCAACGCACGTCGTCGAAGCAGTGGTGGATCAGGAACAGCCCGCGGCCGGCCAGGGCATCCACCGCCTCTGGCAGGGCCTGCCGCCGAGCCGGCTGCGGCAGGCCGGGGCCCTCATCCTGGATCTGCCAGACCAGCCAGCGGGGCGTCTGGATCAGCCGCACCCGCAGGCATTTGCCCGGATCACAGCCGTTGCCGTGGCGCACCGCATTGACCAGAGCCTCATGCAGACCGAGCTGCAGTTCAGCCAGACGGGCACCACACTCGACCGGCTCCAGCAGAATTTCCACCAGGGGCGCCAACTGCAGCGTCGATGGTGTAATGAAATCGGCCCAACGCAACGGCATGTGCAGTGTTGGCCTGCAGGCAACTGCGGGACTGTTTCGACCTTAACCCGATGGGCGGCCACTGGCAGGGTTGCTGCGCTGCAACAACGCCGGGTGCTGAAGCAGGGCATCCATCAGCCGTACGCCCCGTAACTGGTTGACCAGCGGCATATGGCCCTCGGGCGCCGCCAGCGACCAGGTGAAGGAACCGGGATAGCGGGTCCAGCGGCCTTCGTGCTTCCAGCCCAGTCGGGGCCAGAGCCGTTCCCATTGACCGTTGCAAGCCTGCAAAAGCCGGCCCTGCACCGAAAAGCCGAAGCGTCCGCGCGAATAACAGATCCAGAGCCGATCCAACGATTCCAGATCGACGCCAGGAATCGCCGCCACCTCGCTGTAAAAGACATAGCCCCGCTGTTCAGCGCCCGGGCCGGCCAGTTGGCGCAGCAGGCTGCTGGTGAGCCGATCGGCTTCTTCAAATTGCAGCAGCATCAGCTGCCGCTGCAACGGGGCGTAATCAAGGCCGGCCGCACTGCTGACCGCCAGCCAACCAGCTGGATAGCGGGCCAGCAAGGACTCACCCTGGCCGGCCGGACCTGCCGCCAGCAGCAGCTGCACCAACAGTCCGGCGGCCCAGTCATCGCCGGTGGCATCCAACCGATCCAGTTGGTCGGGGATCAGGGGCAGCAATTCGTCACGGCGTTGCTCGATCAGCTCCAACAGGCTGCGGCGCTGACGCGGCGAGCCGGAAAGGAAGCGTTCGAGCAGCTGATCGGCGCGGGCGGTGCTGGTGACCGGGGGACCGGAGAGCATGGAGAACGGTCTGCCGAAGGGACATGCGGCCGGGGGCCGTCGGCTTCGAGCCACTATGTCAGGGCAATCAGAATCCCGCCAAACCAGCCGTGGGGGTCCGGGGTGTTCGCCCTGCCTAGGATTCCGTTTTTGCCAAAGGTCATGGGCGCCGCCATTCAGTTTTTTCGGGGAGTGGACGAACTGGTTGTGCCCGACATCCGGCTCACCCGTTCCCGCGACGGTCGCACCGGTCAGGCTCTGTTTGTGTTCGAGGAGCCGGTGGCCCTGGCCCCGGAAACGATGGGCGACATCACCGGCATGTTCCTGGTCGACGAGGAAGGGGAACTGGTGACGCGCGAGGTCAAGGCCCGCTTCGTCAATGGCAAGGCCTTTGCGCTCGAAGCCACCTACACCTGGAAAACCACCGCCGATTTCGAACGCTTCATGCGCTTCGCCCAGCGCTACGCCGACGGTCATGACCTCGGCTTCGCCGGCAAGGACGACGAAGGGGCCGAAGACGTGGGAGAAGCGGACGCTTGAAATTCGGCCAGTGGCTGGGACTGATCGGCCTGGCGGCGGCCCTACTGCTGCTGTGGAGCCTGCGGCACGCCGTGCTGCTGATCTTCGCGGCCGTGGTGTTGGCCATGGCCCTCTGCACCCTGGTGGGAGCCGTCCGCCAACGGTTGGGCCTGCCGCGGCTGGCGGCCCTGCTGCTGAGCCTGCTGGGATTGGTGCTGGTGCTGGCGGTGGCTGGCGCTGTGATGGTGCCGCCGTTTGTCGAGCAATTCGGTCAACTGATCGAGAAGCTGCCCCAGGCCGCCAGCCTGCTGCTGTCGATGCTGCACCAGGGGCTGCAGCGGGCTACGAGCATCGTCTACGGCAATGCAGACCCCAGCTTTGGCTGGCTGAGTGACAGCTTCGGCCAGCCAGCCGAGGGAGGGAGTGGCCTCGCCAACGGCCTGGGTGGCGGCCTGCTGAAGCTGCTGGGCTTTGCCGGCAACGTTGGCACCGCCCTGCTGCAGAGCTTGTTTGTGGTGGCCGTCGCCCTGATGGTGGCCGCCCAGCCCGAGGCCTATCGGGAGGCGCTGCTGCTGCTGGCGCCCTCCTTTTACCGCCGCCGCCTGCGGCAGGCCTTGTTGCACTGCGGTGAGGCCCTCAGCGCCTGGATGGTGGGGGTGCTGATCAGCTGCGTCTGTGTTGGCACGCTGGCCGCCATCGGGCTGCTGCTGCTGGGCGTGAAGCTGGTGGCCGCCAATGCGGTGCTGGCCGGCCTGCTCAATGTGATTCCCAACGTCGGGCCCACGCTCAGCACCCTGTTCCCGATGTCCGTGGCCCTGCTGGAGGAGCCTTGGAAGGCGGCGGCGGTACTGGTGCTGTACGTCGTTGTCCAGAGCCTGGAGAGCTATGTGATCACCCCCTCGGTGATGCATCACCAGCTGAACCTGCTGCCGGGCTTCACCCTGATGGCCCAGCTGCTGTTCACGGTGGTGTTCGGTCCTCTGGGGCTGCTGCTCGCCCTGCCCCTGACCGTGTGCCTGCAGGTGCTGATCAGGGAGCTGCTGATCCACGACATCCTCGATCCGTGGAAGCTGCAGTGGAGGAGTCGATGAAAGCCCGCACCCTGTTGGGAGCCCTGGCGCTGGTGGTGCTGTCGCTGCTGGTGTGGGAGCTGCGCTGGGTGCTGCTGGTGCTGTTCGGCGCGGTGGTGCTGGCGGTGGCCCTGGATGTGCCGATCAGCCTGCTGCGCCGTGTCTTTCGCTTCAACCGACCCGCGGCCCTGGCGATCGTGCTGGTGCTGCTGGTGCTGGTGGGCTGGCAGATCTCCAACCTGCTGCTGCCTGAGGTGCTTCAGCAGATCCAGCAGTTGATCCAGCTGGTTCCGGTGCTCACCCACCGCCTGGCGGCCCTCGGCAGCCAGGTGCCCTGGTTGCCCGACCTGGAGCGCCAACTCACTTCCGGTACCTACTGGGAGCGGCTGCAGCCGCTCGGCGCCCAGGTGCTCGGGGTGGCTGGCGGTGCGGCCAACACCAGCATCCAGCTGCTGCTGATGGCCCTGCTGGCCATCCTGATGGCGCTGGATCCGCGCAGCCATCAGCGGTTGGTGGTGGCGGCGACGCCGGCCTTCTACCGCGCTCGCATGGCCACCCTGCTGAGCGAATGTCGCGAGGCGTTGGGGGGCTGGCTTGCCGGCATGACACTCTCCTGCGTGGTGGTTTTTCTCACCACCTGGGCGGGACTGGCCCTGCTCAAGGTGCCCCTGGCCTTGCTCAGTGGCCTGGTGTGTGGGCTGCTCACCTTTGTTCCCACGATTGGCCCCACCGCCGCGAGCCTGATGCCGCTGGCGGTGGCCCTGCTGGTGTCACCCACGAAGGTGCTCCAGGTGCTGGTGCTGCGCCTGGTGCTGCAGAACGCAGAGGCGTTCTTGCTCACGCCGGTGCTGTTGAAGCGCACGGTCAACCTGCTGCCCACGGTGGCCTTGATGTCTCAGCTTTGCCTGGGCGCTCTGCTGGGATTACCTGGCCTGCTGCTCGCCCTGCCTCTGGTGGTGGTGCTGCAGGTGGTTTGCGAGGAAGTGTTGGTGCGCGACATCATGGATCGCTGGGACGGGCACTGAATTCGCCTGCCTGGGGCTGCCGCTTTCGATAGCGACGCCAGAGCGAAGGTTGGGCCAGCAACACCACCACAGCCAGGGGATGGGAGCGAATCGCCGTCACCAGGGTGGTGACGGTGAAATGATCGATCAGCAACTGCAAATCAACGCGCAGGTCGCCCAGAGCGAGCAGCAGCAGCAGCGGCGGCAACAGCGACCAGGAGCGCTGACTCTTGGTCGCTTGCGAGTTCATCGGCGTGAAAGCACAGGTAGAAGGGTGGGGGCAAGGCCGATGCTGGACCAGCTGCCTACGCCGATGCCGACGATCAAGGCCACCGCGAACCAGAACAGACTGCTGCCGCCGAAAAACAGCAGACCGAACAAGGGCAGCAAGGTGGTGAGCGAGGTGTAAAGCGAACGGGTGAGGGTGGCATCGACGGCCACATCCACCTGATCAATCAAGGGCACATCGGCCAAGAGTTTGCGCTGCTCGCGGATACGGTCGTAGATCACGACCGTATCGGTGACCGAATAACCCGCCACCGTGATCAGCGAGACAGCAAACAGGGAATCCACCTCAATCCCCTGCAATAGCCCCAGCCAGGCAAAGACGCCACAGGTGATCAACACATCGTGGGCGAGGCAGAGCAAGGCCAGAAAGGCAAAGACGCCGTTGTACATGAAGCTGATATAGACAGCAATCGCGGCGAAACTGACCAGCAGCGACACAATGCTGCCGCGCAACAACCTTGAACCCAGGGTGGGGCCAATGGTGTTGATCGAGGTGCCACTGGTCTTGAGCGGCCCGGTGACGGGCGTGAGGTCTTCAATCAGAACGGTGCTCTGCTCAGCGCTCAGAGCCGGTAGCCGCAGCAGCAAAGAGCGGCCGCCATCGAGCACCTGCACCGAGGAACTGCTGAGATTGGGGGTGATCTCACCGGGGACAGCCGGCAGCGAAAGATCGCTGAGGCGCTGCTGGAGCTGGGAGACGCTGAGTTCAGCGCAGGCGTTCTGACAGCGACGCTCCACCTGGATCTGGGTGCCACCAGTGAAATCAAGGCCCGGCTTCAGCGGCAAGCCAATGGCGGGATTGAGCCAGCAGAGCACCAGGCCCAGCAGGCTGAGTCCGCAAGCGATCGCTGAGGCGATCCAAGCCAGACGCCGATGGCGGCTGATGCGCATGTAACGGATCGGGATCGCCGCGGCGCTGGTGGCCGGAACTGGAGCTGGGGAGGAAACCATCAGGGGCAGACAGGGTCGGGCTCAGGCCGCCGATGCGGGCAACTGGGCAGCGGGCAGGAAGTAGGTGGGACGGCGCAGGGCCGGGTAGCTCATCAGCAGCCTCAGCAGGCTGCGGGTGCAGGTGAGGGCCGTGAACAGGCTCAACAGCAGGCCGATCGCCAGGGTGACAGCAAAGCCCTTGACCAGGCCGGTGCCGAGGAAAAACAGGGCGGCGCAACTGATCAGGCCGGTGATGTGCCCATCAAAGATCGAAGAGAAGGCCCGGGCAAAACCGGTGTCGATCGAACGGATCAGGGTGTTGCCGGAGCGCAGCTCCTCCTTCACCCGCTCAAAGATCAGCACATTGGCATCCACCGCCATACCCACCGAAAGGATGAAGCCGGCGATCCCGGGCAGCGTGAGGGTGACCGGGATCAGGGCGTAGACCGCCAGGTTGTAGAGCGAATACAGGCTGAGGGCCAGCACCGAAACCAGGCCCGGCAGCCGATAGACCACCACCATGAACACCCCCACCAGAGCCAGGCCGGAGAGGGCGGCCAGCAGGCTGGAGCGGATGTTTTCAGCGCCGAGCGAGGGGCCGATGGTGCGCACTTCGACGATCTTCACGGGCAACGGCAGGGAGCCCCCGCGAAGCTGCACCTCCAGATCCCTGGCCTCATCTGGAGTGAAGTTACCGGTGATGCTGGCGGATCCACCGGCGATGCCGGCGGCCTTGAACTCCTCGCCGACACTGGCCTCGCTGATCGAACGGCCGTCGAGCACGATGCCGAGCAGGCGGCCGGTACCGGCGATCGACTGGGTGAGCTCAGCGAACTTCTCGCCGCCTTCGCGATTGAAGCCCAAGGTCACCTCCCAGGCATTGCCGGTGGCTTTCTGCTGCCGTCCGGCACTGGTGAGGTCCTTGCCGGTGAGCAGGGTGGGGCCGTAGAGGCTGACGATGCGGCGATTGACCTCAGCCAGCAGCACGTCAATCTGGTCCGTTTCGCTGCTGCCTTCCGGCACGGTGAGACCGAGGGCCCGCAGAGATTTGGCCAGATCCTCCGGTGCCAATTGGGGCTTGGGCGGTGGCGGCGGCAGGCCGCTGTCGGTGCTGGTCGGTTGCGGTTGCTTGGAGGCCAGCACAGCCTCCGCCTGACGTTTGAGTTGCAGCAGCCCCTGCATTTCCTGCTCGGTGCCGGGCTTCTGGGCCTTGAACTCCAGCAGGGCTGTGCTGCCAAGCACTTTGGCGGCGCGGCCGGGGTTCTGCTCACCGGGCAGCTGCAGCATCAGCTGGTCTGAACCGATGGTCTGCAGGGTGGACTCAGCCACCCCCAAACCGTTGATGCGCCGCTCCAGCACATCCTTGACGGCTTCCAGTTGTTCGCTTTCCACTTTCAAGATGGTGCCGGCCGGCATCACCTGGAGAGTGAGCTGACTACCACCCCGCAGATCCAGCCCCAGTTGCAGGCCATAGGTGGCGAGCATGACCCCGCTGGCGATGGCCAGCACCAGGATGAAAGCGACCCAGCCCTGTTGACGTGCCATCTCAGATTTGACCGCTCTTAAGTTGACGAGCGGCCTCAACAATCTGATGGGGCTGGATGATCGTCAGATTTTCGAGATTACCGTTGTAAGGCGTGGGGATGTCCTGGGAGGAAAGGCGCACCGGCCTGGCATCAAGATCATCGAAGCAGTGCTCGGTGATCAGGGCGAGCAGCTCGGCGCCGATACCACCAGTTTTCATGCATTCCTCCACCACCAGCACCTTGTGAGTCTTGCGAATCGAGGTGGCGATGGTCTCCATGTCAAAGGGCTTGAGGCTCACCAGGTCGATCAGCTCCACATCCACCCCTTCAGCTTCAAGCTGTTCCACCGCCTTGAGGCAGTGGTAACGCATGCGCGAATAAGTAAGGATGGTGACGTCCTTACCGACGCGCACCACCTCGGCCTGATCGAGGGCGCAGATGTAATCTCCTTCCGGGATATCTTCTGAGAGATTATAAAGCAACACGTGCTCGAAGAACAACACCGGATTGTTATCGCGGATCGCGGCCTTCATCAGGCCCTTGGCATTGGTGGGGGTGCTGACCGCGACGATCTTGATACCGGGCACCGCGTGAAAATAAGCCTCGAGCCGCTGGCTGTGTTCAGCGCCGAGCTGGCGACCGACACCACCGGGGCCCCGCACCACGGTGGGAATCGTGTAGTTGCCGCCGCTGGTGTAGCGGAGCATGCCCATGTTGTTGGAGATCTGGTTGAAGGCCAGCAACAGGAAGCCCATGTTCATGCCCTCGACAATCGGCCGCAGGCCGGTCATCGCTGCGCCGACGGCCATGCCGGTGAAGCTGTTTTCAGCAATCGGCGTATCGAGCACGCGCAGCTCGCCGTACTTCTCGTAGAGATCCTTGGTGACCTTGTAAGAGCCGCCGTACTGACCGACGTCCTCCCCCATCACGCAGACATAGGGATCCCTCGCCATCTCTTCATCGATGGCCTCACGCAGGGCATTGAACAGGAGGGTTTCGGCCACGGCAGAAAGGCTCGGGGGCTGGCGCACCGTTGAGAGCGGAGCGGGCTCAACTTAGCCTCCTCGACCCTCAGCCACCGGCCGCGAACGTGGTCAGGAGCAGCACCGACAGCAGCATGCCCGGCAGAAGCAGCGCCACCAACAGGCCGAGATCGTGGGGAGTCATGGGGACGAAGCGGCAGCGGCCATTGCAGGCGGCAGCTTAGGAAGGCTTGGCTGCCACGGCAGGTCGCAGGCTGCGCAGGAAGGTGAGCAGCAGGCCGATGCCGATGAAAGCGAAGCTGAAGGTGGCCAGAAAACACATGCCGACAATCAGGGTCTTGAGGGCGGTGGCGATGCTCTGGGCGATCTGGACGTCGTAGTGGGGAGGGTGCTCGGCGTAGTAGCCGACGACGCGGCTGCTCAACCCCAGGCAGACCCAGGCCAGCAGGCCGCTGGTGAGGGCGCCGGAGAGGAAGCTCAGCGGCCCCTTGCGTGGGGCCGCTGGGCCAGCCGTTTCATTGGACACCGAGGCAGCAGCAGCATCGGCTGCCCTGGGAGGGGCCGTGCCTGCGGCTGCTGAGGGCTGCGCCTCCGGCCTGGCCGGAGCCGGATCACCGGCCTGGGTCGCTGCGGGGTCGGAAGACATGGGGACTCAGGCGGGAAAGGCGGCCCCTTCCAGGGTGACACCGGCTGGGCGGAACCGGCAGCACCAGCTCTCGAAACCGGCCGCTTCCAGGTCCGGGGCGATCTGCAATCGGCCCGCCTCGGCTTCCTCCCGGTGGCGATAGAGGGCAAACAGGCTCGGGCCGGAGCCACTCATCGCCACCGCCAGCGGATCCCCTGCCCGGCGCAGCAGCTGCAGCCCCTGCACCACGCTCTCCACCTCCGGTGCCACCACCATCTGCAGGTCGTTGCGCAGTAGCGGCAAGGGCCCCTCGCCACGCAGGGCCTGGACCAATGGGCCCTGCCGCAAGCTCTGGCGCCGTTGTTCGAAGTCCTCCTCACAGCTGAGGTAGAAGTCGCTGCGCATCTCGCGGCAGCGGCCGTAGGCCCAGGGTGTGGAGACGCTCACGGCCGGCTGCTTGATCAACAGCACCGCCCAGGCGCGCTCCTGCTCTGGATTGACCGCTTCGAGAAACTCGCCCCGGCCGAAACAGAGGCGGCTGCCCCCCTCCAGACAGAAGGGCATGTCGGAGCCCAGTTCAGCGGCGAAACCCAGCAACGTCGTCTGGCTGAAGCCCAGGCCCCAGAGGCTGTTCAGGCCCAGCAGTGCGGCGGCTCCATCGCTGGAGCCGCCCGCCAGGCCGGCACCGATCGGGATGCGCTTCAGCAGCTGGATCCGGGCCCCCAGCTCCGGCAGGCCGGCGCGGGCCTTGAGCAGCTCGGCGGCCCGCACCACCAGGTTGCCGCCATCGGTGGGCAGCTCGGCGCGATCGCAGGCCAGGTGAATCTGGCCATCGGCTGTGGGCGCCATGGTGAGCTGATCGCCGAGATCGAGGCTCTGCATCACCATCGCCAGCTCGTGATAGCCATCGCTGCGCAGGCCCAGCACCTCCAGGTGCAGGTTGATCTTGGCGGGAGCAAAGACGGTGAGAGGGGCCATCGATCAGCCGGCGGGGGCGGCGCTGCTGAGCCGATTCAAACCGTTGGCCAGCGCCACCCAGGTCTGGGGTGCCAGCTCCTGGGGCCGTTGTTCCAGGTTCAAGGCCAGCTCCTGGGCCAGCTGCAACAGCTGGGGTGCTGGCAGCAGACCGGCCAGGCTGTTGCGCAGCATCTTGCGGCGCGCCGCAAAGCAACGTCGCAGCAGCAGCTCAACCTGGCGGGCGCTCGGCGTGGGCAGCAACTGCTCCGCCGCCAGGGGCTCCAACAGGATCACCTCCGACATCACTTTCGGCGGTGGAACAAAACAACGGGGCGGCACGGCGCAGATCGAGCTGCAACGGGCCAGCAGCTGCATCCGCACGCTCAGGGCCGAGTAGGCGCTGCTGCCGGGGGTGGCCCTGATCCGCTCACCCACCTCCTGCTGCACCAGCAGCACCAGCCGCTGATAAGGGGGCAGCACGGGGCGATCGAGGCGACCCACCAACCGTTCCAGCAGGGGTCCGGTGATGTTGTAGGGGATGTTGGCCACCACCTTGCGTGGGAGTTCCACTCCAGCCGGTGGCAAGGGCACCGTCAGCACATCCCCTTCCATCAATTGGAAGCGCTGATCAGCACCGAACTGAACCCTCAGCCCCGCCACCAGATCCCGATCCAGTTCCACCGCCAGCAGCGCCGCCAGCGGCGTGGCCAGGAGCCGTTCCGTCAGCGCCCCGCGACCAGGCCCCACTTCCAGCACCCGATCGCCGGGAGCGAGCTCGGCGGCGGCGACGATGCGATCCAGCACCGAGCCATCCGTCAGCCAGTGCTGGCCGAAGCGTTTGCGGGCGCGATGGGCGCCGAAGGACATCTGCAAGCCTCAGTTCTCCCCAGATTGCTCCCAGCCGGGACCCGGCTGGCTAGAGAAAGGGTTGCCAGCTGGAATCGATGGCCCATCCGATGCCGCCGTTCTCTCCCCAAGGGCCCGTCCAGACCAGGCACGGGCTCGCCCTGGCGCAACTCAGCCTGACCCTGGCGGGACTCACTCTGGCGGCAACTCCAGCCCTGGCCGGCAGTGTCACGGCCGATTCGGTGATGGACAAATCAGGGGCCCGCCAGGCGGCGATGTCCCAGGTGCCCAGAGGAGCCACCATCATCAAGACCAAGTGCCTGGAGCTGGAGGTGGGCATGGACAACATCCGCTATCGCTGCACCGTCTGGTACGCCAATCCGCCGGTGCTGCCGCCAACCCCCGCGCAGCTGCCTGGCGCTGCGCCGGCCCCTGGCAGCAGCACCGCACCCGGCAGCTGAACCCCGCGCGCGCGGCCGCAGCGGAGCGATCAGCTCTCCATCCGGATCCAGAGCACCGGCTGTCGCGCCGGTGGCAGGGGTACCAGGGCGGCCACCTGCTCCACCGGTGTGTCGCTCCAGTCGGCATGGTCGGCCACCCAGCAACTCCAGGCCCGCTGCAACCGCAAGCGCTTGCCTGGGCCGAGGGCGGCGCGGCCGCCGCCATCGGCGCCCCGACGCTGGCGAGCCTTGACTTCCACCAGCAGCAGCCGGCCCGGTTTGGCCATCACCAGGTCGATTTCGCCCCAGCGGCAGCGCCAATTGCGATCCAGCAGTTGCCAACCGCGGGCCAGCAGCAGCCGCAGCACCCGCTGCTCGGCCCAGGCCCCCTGTCGTTGCGCTTGGGTGCGGCTCACGCTGGCGGACAGGTCGACCTCTGCAGTGTTCCCGGCCCCTGCCAGGCGCTGCAGCTGGTGAACCTGCGGCCGAATCAGGCGCCAGCCGATCGCCGATCCGGGCGGCGCTGCAATGGGGTTTTGGCCTGTGGGCTCGCTGCTTTCAGACCAGCAGCGGATTGGCGCCCACGGCGACCTGCCTAGGGTTGGCTCAGCCCGTCCCTGATGCCATGGCGTTGTCCACCGCGATCCTTTCCTCCTCGATCGGCGCTAACCGCAGCCAGCTCAGCCGGGGCCGGCATGGCCGGGGCTGGTTCGGCCGGAGCCTGCTCGGCCTGCTGCTGGCGAGTGTGCTGCTGCTGGGCGCCGGAGCACCGGCAGCGGCGGCGATGGACTACGCCAAACAGGTGCTGATCGGTGCCGACTTCCGCGGCGCCGACCTGCAGGCGGTGACCTTCAACCTCACCAACCTGCGCGATGCCGATTTCCACGGCGCCGATCTACGCAATGCCAGCCTGTTTGGCGCCAAGCTTCAGGATGCCGATCTGGGTGAAGCTGATCTGCGCGATGCCACCTTGGATTCGGCCGTGTTTGATGGCACCGATCTACGTAATGCCCGCCTGGATGACGCCTTTGCCTTCAACACCAAGTTCAGCAACGTGCTGATCGAGGGCGCTGATTTCACCAATGTGCCGCTGCGGGGCGATGCCCTCAAGACGCTGTGCGCGATCGCCAGTGGCACCAATCCCAGCAGCGGCCGCGCCACCCGCGACACACTGGGTTGCGGTTGAACCCCAGGTGAGCTGGTGCCATGAGCTTTGATGCCCGTAGCCGGGAACGGCTTGAGGAGCTTGGGCGCCAGCTACCCAAGCCCCTTCCCCTACCTGAACCCGCCAGGTCCCAGACCCGCTCCGATGCACCCCGCCATGCGGTGGAACTCGAGCAGGATCCGGAGCAGCTGTTCCGGGAGCTGATGGCCGCCAGCGCCGACGGCAATGTGCCGCCGCACCTGCTGGAACGGCTGCGGGAGCTGGAGGCTTCGCGGCGGCTGGCCCGTGCTGATGGTTTGCCCAGCCGTGGCGCCCCTGGTGCTGCCAGCACCACCGCGAGCCGCAGCGCCGACCGCGCCCCTGGCCGGCAGCGCATCCCCCGTACCGGCAACAGCCGGCCTGGCAACGCTCCATCCCGGAATGCCGAGGAGGAGTCGCTGTACACCGCTTTCCAGCAGCTGTTGCTCGAAGACGACAACCTGGCGGATTGAGCCGCGAATCGGTGCCGCATTCGTGCTGGTCCGCTGGCTGCCCTGCACCGAGAGCTCTTCTTTCACAGGACGACGGCTGGGACACGCCTGTTCTGCCGTCAGGCCCTGCAGCGCTCTGGCCTGTCGCGCCTGGCCAGGCACATCAGCCGTGCTCGGGTGGCTCCAGCTGAATCGTGCTGTGGGCGATGCCGAGTTCAGCCAGCTTCTGTTTGGCCTCGTGCAGCAAGGCCATGTCGTCGATGCTGCCGGGCCGGCGCTCGAGATGGGCCGTCATCGCGTTCTGAGAAGTGCTCATGCCCCACACATGCAGATGGTGCACCTCCAGCACCCCCTGCAGGCTGCGCAACATGGCCTCCACTTGTGCCAGATCGATGCCGGCGGGCACGGCATCGAGGGCCACAACAAGAGCCTCCCGCAGCAGCTGCCAGCCACTCCAGGCCACCGCCAGCCCCACGCCGATGGCGGTGGCAGCATCAAGCCAGTTCCAGCCGCTGAAGTGCACGAGCAGGGCACTCACCAGCACGGCGGCGGACACGGCCGCATCGGTGAGCAGGTGCACCACGGCGGCGCGGCGATTGAGATCGTGGCTGTGATCGCTGCCGAACAGGCGGGCCGAGCCCAGATTCACGATGATCCCCACCGCGGCCGCCACCGCCACCGGCCCCCCCGCCACCGCCACCGGTTCCGCCAGCCGCTGCAGTCCCTCGACGATCACCACGGCGGCGGCCATCAAGATCAGCACCGCATTGATCAGCGAGGCCAGCTGGGTGCTGCGGCCGTAGCCGTAGGTGAAGCGCGCTGTGGGCGGCCGGGTGCTGAGCCGTTCGGCGCCCCAGCCGAACAGCAGACCGGCGACATCGCCGAGATTGTGGACCGCATCGCCGATCAGGGCCAGCGAACCGAAGGCCAGGCCAATCGCCAGTTGCAGTCCCGACAGAGCGCTGTTGAGGATGATGCTCCAGCGAAAGGCCGCCGCTGAGCCACTGCGGTGCTGATGCTGGCGCGGATGGGGCTGGCGCTGCAGCTGCACCGCCGGATGGACGTGCTCGTGTCGGGTACCCATGGGAGCGATCAGGTGAGCGCCTGGCGCAGGGCCACCAGACCGAAGAGCAGGAACAGGCCGCCACTGAGGCGATAGAGCAGGCGCTCGCTGATCCGACCGCCGATCCACTTGCCGGCACCCACCGCCAGCCAGGTGACCAGGGCGTGACCGGCGAGGGTGCCGGCGAGCAGGGCGCCGAAGCCGAAGCCCGGCGCCGTGGCCAGGAAGATGGTGGTGAACTGGGTGCGATCACCCAGCTCGGCGATGAACACCAGGGCGAAGGCCTCCCAGATCACAGCCCAGGGTGTGGTGATCGTCTGGCGCTGCTCCGCCTCATTCACCGCCGCCTCCGCATCCTGGGCCTCGTCGGCGGCGGCGCTACTGCCCATGGCCTGGGCGTCGATCAACAACTTGAGGCCAAAGGCCAGGAACAGCACCGCCGCCAGCCAGGGCACCAGGGCGGCGGGCAGCAGTTCCCGCAGGCCGTAGCCCAGGGCCAGGGAGATCAGGGTGACGGCCGCCAGGGCGGCAAAAGCACCGATGAACACCCAGCGGGCCCGATGCCGGGCCGCCAGGATCAGCGCCATGAAGAAGGTCTTGTCGCCCAGCTCCGCCAGGGTGATGGCGGTGAAACTGGACCCGAAGGCCGCCAGAGAAGATTGCGCCACGGCTCCAGACCTGAACTGCCCCAGCTTGCCCTGCCGATGGGGCCCTGGGCGCCACATCCGCAGCCTGCGACCACGGCGCACACAAGCCCAGTAACAGTACGCTTGAACTACTGTGGCGAGGCTGCCCGCCGCGCCTGGACATGTCCTTGGTCCCGCCCTTTGAGCCAGCTGCTGAGCCTGCTTCTGCGTCAGCCCGCGAGTTCTCGGCCGCCGGTTTGCCGCTCAGCGTCGATCATCCCGCCGGCCAGCAGGGACTCGACCTGGCCCGGTTGCTGATTCGCGATCCGGCTCACACCGTGCTGCTGCGTGTGGCCGGCGATTCGATGCAGGGCGCCGGCATCCAGCACGGTGATCTGTTGGTGGTGGATCGTGCCCGCGAGGCCCGGGCCGGATCGATCGTGGTGGCGCGCTTCGGCGGCCAGTTCACGCTCAAGCGCCTCTGCCTGGGCGCTGGCCGCCAGTGGCTGGAGGCCGCCCACCGCGACTATCCGCCGATCCCTCTGGAGCCACCGGCAGCCGCTGGCGAACACGACAACGACGTGCAGCTCTGGGGCGTGGCCGTGCATGTGATTCGCCGTCTCTGAGAACCCATGCCCCGCGCCACTGTGCTGATTGACGGCAACAACTTCTATGCCTCCTGCGAGGCGGTGCTCGATCCAACCGTGATCGGTCGGCCGCTGGTGGTGCTCTCCAACAACGACGGCTGCATTGTGTCCCGCAGCGCCGAGGCGCGGGCCCTGGGCATCCCCATGGGCAGCCCCTACTTCAAGCTGCGCCAGCAGCTGCAGCGGCACGGGGTGATCGTGCGCAGCTCCAACTACGGCCTCTACGCCGACATGAGCCAGCGGCTGATGGCCACCCTGGAGGTGTGGGTGGAGGAGCTGGAGATCTATTCAATTGATGAGGCCTTCGGTCTGCTGCACCGCCCGGCAGCCACCAACGGTCAGCCGGGCGATCTGCGGGACTGGGGGCAACGCCTGCGCCAGCGGGTGCGCCGCGATCTGGGCCTGCCGGTGGCCGTGGGCATCGCCCCCACCAAGGTGCTGGCCAAGCTGGCCAACCGCATCGCCAAGCGCGATCCGCTCCAGGGTGGTGTGTTCGACCTCGGCGCGCTCGACGACCCCAGCCCCTGGTTGGAGGCGACCGCCGTGGAGGACGTGTGGGGCATCGGCCGCCAGCTCTCGCGCTGGTGCCGCCTGCGGGGCATTGCCGATGCCCGCACCCTGCGCGATCTGCCGCCAGGGGAGTTGCGGCGTCGCTGTGGCGTAGTGGGGCTGCGGCTGCAGCAGGAGCTGCAGGGCCACCCCTGTCTGCCGCTGGTGAGCCTGCCGCCGGCGAAGCAGGAAACCTGTGTCAGCCGCAGCTTCAGCCAGCCGGTCACCAGTCGCCAGGAGTTGCGCCAGGCGATCGCCACCTACCTGAGCCGGGCCGCCGAAAAGCTGCGGCGCCAACGGCAGCGGGCCGGGGCGATCACCGTGTTCGTGCGCAGCAGCCCTTTCGATGGCAGCAGCTTTTACAGCAATGCCGCCACCGCAGTGCTGCTGTTGCCCAGCAACGACACCAGCGTGCTGCTGGCCGCTGCCCTGCCTCTGACAGACAGCTTGTATCGCCGCCATAAACCGCTGCAGAAAGCGGGGGTGTTGCTGCAGCAGCTGCAGCCGGACAGCCTGCTGCAATATCACCTGCTGGCGCCACTGGAGCCACAACAACAACGCCGCCGCGAGGCTCTGATGGCGACTGTGGATGGGCTCAACCGCCGCTATGGCCGCGGCACCGTGCAGTGGGCCGCCTGCGGTCTGCAGCCCGTCTGGACGATGCGGCGCTCGCGGCTGTCGCGGGCAGCCACCACCCGGATCAGCGATGTGCCGGTGGTGCGGGCTTAGCGCCAGCCGCCGCACCCACAGCAGCTGGGCCGCCAGATTGGGGCAGTGGGAGCACAGCAGTTGGGTGAGCAGCAGCAACACCGCCCCCAGCCATGGAAACAGTGCCGTGGTGAATCCAAGCCCCCCCTCTTCGAGGGAGTTTTTGTGGTGGATGGAATTGGCCATCACTGGATCCGGCACCGGCCTGCCTGGCGCTGGCCGGGGCGCCGCGGGGACATGCATTCGCTTCATCGCGACGAAGGCCCCAAAACAACCGGGTTCAGCCCGGTTCCACCGCAGGGGCCTGGGCCACGGCCGCTTCGATCATGCTGGCGCTGACGCGGATTGTCTCCAGGGCATCCTCGTTGTCGAGAAAGGCGTCGAAACTGGCATAGCGCTCAATGCGGGGCTCGGCACCCGCTGCGGCACAGGCTGCGGCCCAGTCGCCATCGTCGGGGGCCACCAGGGCATAGCAGGCGAGAGCCTCCTGCAGATCGCCACCATCACCGATCGCCTCACCGTGCCAGTGCACCTCGTAAAAATCCTCGGCCGGGGCGCTGTCCAGCCCCTGCTCAGCGTTCATGGCCATCGGCGATCCTTACCAGCGGTGTTCATCGCCATCGGTGGTCATGGCAGCCGCCATCATCGGCGACCATCGTCAACAACCATGCAGCAGGCTGGCAATCTGATTGCGGCCATTGCTCTTGGCCAGCTCCAAAGCCCGGGAGGCGCGCTGCATCAGGTCGGCGAAGCTGTGATCAGCGCTGCCCAGGCTGGTGAGGCCGCCACTGATGTGCAACTGAAAATCCGTGTGGCTGAACACCCCCGGCAGCGCCGGTACCGCCTGGCGCAGATGGTCGGCCAGGCCCATCGCCTGGTCATGATCCATCCCCACCAGCAGCAGGGCGAACTCGCCGTCGCCGAGGCGGGCGGCAAAATCGACTTCACGCAGATAGCTGCGGCTGAGATGCACCAGATCGACTAACAACTTGTCACCGGCCGGATGGCCCCAGCGGCTGTTCACCTGGCGCAGATTGTCAATGTCAAAGCACAGCAACGACAGGGGCTGACCCTCCTGACGGGCCCGCTTGAACTCGCGATGACCGATGGCCAGGAAGGTGTGGCGCAGCGGCAGACCCGTGATCGGGCAAAGCATGGCGATGCGCCGCAACTCGATCTCGCGCATCACCAGCTCCGACAACAGTTGCAACTGGTGGAGCTGCTCGTTGCTGGGCTGGCGCGGCTGCTGATCGATCACGCACAGGGTGCCGAGGTTGTGGCCATCGGGGCTGTGCAGCGGCGCACCGGCATAGAAGCGGATGTGGGGTTCATGCATCACCAACGGATTGGTGCAGAAGCGTTCATCCGCACGGGCATCGGGCACCACCAGCACCTGGTCGTCGGCGATCGCATGGGCGCAGAAGGCCATCGTGCGCGGTGTTTCGGTGGCAGCGAGGCCCTTGCGGGTCAGAAACCACTGGCGATCCTTCTCCACCAGCGAAATCAGCGACATCGGCACCTGGAAAATCGAGCTGGCCAGCTCAACGATGCGCTCGAAATGCTCGTCGCTGGCCATGCCGATCACGCCATGGCGCTCGAGGTCTCGCAGGCGCTGATCCTCATCGGCGGGAATCGGATAGGCCGGATAGGGGGCCACGGAGTTACTCCCTGCAGGGTTTCAGGTTAGGCGCGACCATGCCCTCACAGCGGCCTCGGCGTGAAAAGCTCAAGCCGCTGCCGGAGTCAGAATCTCGTCATAACCGGCGCAGCGACGCTGATCAAGATCCTGCAGATAGCGGCGCTCGCTGTAATAAGCCTCCTGGAACCGCAACGCATCGGCGTTGAGTTCGCTGAACAGCGCCTCGATGCGCAGTTCCATCGACAGCGTTGGATCGCGGGAGGGCAGGGATGCGGCCAACGGCAACTCCGTCAAGGACAAGGCCGCTGAGGCCAGCAGCGGTTCGCCATCGGTGCCGAGCCGCTCCAGCTGCAGCAGCGTCGCCAGACAGTGCTCCAGGCTGCGCAGCCGCTGCGAACCCCAGGCATCGAGCAGATGGCGGCAGCGTTTTTCGGTGGCCAGCCTCGCCCGCACAGCGATTGCCCCGCGCAGCAGCAGCAGGGGCTGGGTCAGCGACAACCGCTGCACCTCGGTGGGCTGCAGCAGCGGGGTGAGCCGGGGCAGAAGCTCGTTGCCCTCGATCAGCAGCCGATCGAACAGCAGTCGTGGCAGATCGAGATCGGCCAGATCATGGCCCGGATCCAGGCCGCGACTGATCGCCTCCAGCCGACCGGCCCCGAGATTGTCTTCCTCCAGTTCGGAGATCGCCGCCCAGAGCCGGCGGTGGGGCTGCAGGGCGAAATCCTCCTGCTCCCATTGGCGCAATTGCTGGCGCATGGCAGCGCGATCGCGGCCGCAATGGAGATAAAGGCGCAGCAGATCCGCCTCAGCCCGCTCCTGGACTGTGGCGGCTCCGGGCTGCTCCCAGCGGGTGGAGCGTCCGTGCCAGCGCTGGCCCTTCACCTGCTGGCGCAGGTCGTCCTCGAGGCTCTGGGCCAGGCGCGCCTGGCCGCCGGAGAGCCGTTCGGCAACCTGCTGCAGATAGCGACTGCGCACGGCGCTCTGCGGCAACTTGCCCAGCAGGGCCACCAGGGCCGAGACAGCCTGCTGGAACTGATCAGAGTGGGCCAGATCCCGGCCTTCCAACACCTGGTCGATCTGCCAGTCGAGCCAGAGGGGAGAGCCATCGAGCAGGGCGCGATACTCCCCGGCCCCGTGCTGCTTGAGGAACTCATCAGGATCCTTGCCGGCGGGCAACTGCAGCACCCGCAGCTCCAGCTGACCCTGCAACGCCAGCTGCTCCACCTCGCCGATGGCTCGCTGGGCCGCGCGCACGCCGGCGCCATCACTGTCGAAGTTGAGAATCAACCGTTTGCTGTCGCAGCAGCGGCACAACTGGGTGATCTGCTGGCTGCTCAGGGCCGTGCCCAGGGCTGCCACCGAATTGGTGATGCCAGCGGCATGGAGGGCGATCACATCGAAATAGCCCTCCACCACCACGGCCCGATCGTCCTTGCGGATGGCCTCGGCGGCCCGATCGAGTCCAAACAGGTGCTTGCCCTTTTCAAACACCTCCGTTTCCGGTGAGTTGAGGTATTTGGGTTCGGCGCCATCGAGGCTGCGGCCGCCGAAGCCGATCACCCGCCCCTGCCGATCCCGGATCGGCACCATCAGCCGATGACGAAAACGGTCGTAAAAGCCATCGCCGCCCTTGCGCGCCACCACCAGGCCGGCAGCCTCCAGCAACTCCGGGCCCAGCCCCTCCACCAGCTGCAGATGGCGCAGCAGACCATCCCAGCGCTCCGGGGCATAGCCGAGCGCAAAGGCCTCGATGGTGGGTTCGGCCAGAGCGCGAGCTTCCAGCAGGTAGGTGAGGGCGCCGGCCCCTTCCGCCGAGCGCAGGCAGGTCTGGAACCAGCCGGCCGCCAGGGCCAGCACCCGGTGCAGCTGCTCCCGACGCGATAGCTGCTGACGCAGCCGCTCCTGCTGGGGACCATCGAGGGTTTCCACCGGCAGCTGATATTTGCGCGCCAGTTCCAGCACCACGTCAGCGAAGCTGAGCCGCTGGTACTCCATCAGGAACTTGATGGCGTTGCCGCCGGCGCCACAGGAGAAGCAGTAATAAAACTGCTTGGCCGGTGACACCGTCATCGACGGCTTGCTGTCGTCGTGGAAGGGGCAAATGCCGACAAACTCACGCCCCTTTTTATTGAGCACCACGTGCTCCCCCACCACATCAACAATGTCGGCCCGTTCCTTGACGGCTTCGATCGTGCGGGGGTGGAGACGAGGAAGGGACAGGGGAGAACGGGTGCGCGGTGGACCACCACCCCTGGTGGGGGCGTTTCCACCATTGTGGACCATCCCACCACCGATGGGGCGTGGCCTGCCCAGGGGGCGTGGAGTGGGAGCGTTGTCGAGGCGACTGGAGGCTCCGCTGGCGCAGGCACAGGAGATGGCGGAACCGATCGAGCCAGGGCCGGCAACGACCTTGGGGCCCGTGCTGGCGCTGCTGCTGGCGGCGCTCAGCTTCAGTTTGATGACCGTCTGCGTGAAGGGGGCCGGCCACCGGCTGCCGGTGGCGGAGGTGGTGCTGGCTCGCGCCCTTGTCAGCCTGGCCCTGAGCTGGTGGATGCTGCGCCGGTTGGCGATCAACCCCTGGGGACGGCGGCGGCGGTTGCTGGCGCTGCGCGGGCTGCTCGGCAGTGTGGCCCTGGCCTGTGTCTATGGAGCCGTGATGCGGCTGCCCCTGGCGACCGCCACGCTGCTGCAATACCTCTACCCCACCTTCACCGCCCTGCTCGCCTGGCTCAGCCTCGGGGAGCAGCTGAGCCGGCGCCTGCTGCTGGGTTGCGGCTGCGGCTGGCTCGGGGTGCTGGTGGTGGCCCAGGGCACCAATCCAGCCATGGCCGACCTGTCGCTGTGGCAGCTCCTGCCGCAGCCGCTGGCCTGGTCCGGTTCGCCGGCGCTGATCGGCCTCCTGCTGGGCTTGCTGGGGGCTCTGCTCACCGCCCTGGCCTATGTGAGCGTGCGGGAACTGGGCCGCAGCGAGCACCCGCTGGTGATCGTGTTCTGGTTTCCGCTGATGTCCCTGCCCCTCTCGCTCCCCTGGGTGCTGCACGATCCCGTTCGGCCCAGTGCGATCGAACTGCTGTGGTTGCTCGGGGTGGGGCTGTTCACCCAGCTCGGCCAGCTCGGCCTCACCCATGGCCTCACCCAGCTGCCGGCAGCCCGAGCCACGACCATCGGCTATGTCCAGGTGGTGTTTGCAGCGTTCTGGGGCTGGCTGCTGTTCGGCGAGGCCATCGGCACCACAACGGGGCTCGGCGCCCTGCTGATCCTGGCTGCCGGCCTGTTGAGCCGCTGATGGTGCCCGTCACCACAACGTGATCCAGGCAAAAAGCGCAGGGCGCCCCTGGACGCGCTCTGCGGCAGGCGCGGATCGGTGCCACGACGGATCGCAGGCTTAAGCTCATTGCTAAACAAATTCGTCAGATTCGATCTGCTGATGTTTTTACCTTGGCAGCCGCTTCGGATCGTCGGATCACTTGTGGCCGACGCGGGTCAACGAGCCTCAGCAGAAGTCCATCTCGACCCTGTCAGGCTGATTCCTGATCAGCTTCACCACAGCGGGGTGACCCTGCCCGTGGTGATGGTGGTGATCGGCAGCATGTTTCTGGTCACCCTGGCGATCAGTCGTTTCAGCCTCAAACTGGGCGTTCCGGCGATCCTGGGGGTGCTGATCTTCGGGATGCTGATCGATCCCGGCAGATCACCATTCTCCCCGATCACGATTGAGTGGCTACACACCCTCAGCCTGTCAATGCTGCTGTTTTATGCAGGACTCAAAACCGAACTGCGCTCCATGCGTGGTTTTCTTGAATACGGCATCGTGCTCGCCATCGGCGGCGCCCTCGTCTCGTCAGTGGTCTTGGGGTTGATCATCTGTTTCCTGGGCTCCTCCACCGCATCCAGCTTCAGCCTGGGCTTCAGTCAACTGCCACTGGCGGTGGCGATGTTGATCGCGGCCTGCCTGGGATCCACGGATGCCGGTGCCACCATCGCCGTGCTCAACGCCGACGGTCCGATTCTGCCGAAACGATTGCAATCTCTGCTGGAGTTCGAAGCTTCGGTCAACGATCCTGCCGCCATCCTCTTTCTGGGGCTGGTGGTGGGCCTGACAACCATCGGCTCTGGCCATGATCCGGACGCCGTGCTGATCCAGCAACTTCAGTACTTCCTTCAGAAGATCGGCTCTGGTCTCGTTGTGGGCCTGATCATCAGTTATCTGGCGCGCTTCAGTCTGGAACGCCTCGTGAACGATCAGGCGCAGCTGCTGGTGCTGGGAGTGGCGATCGCCCTCCTCTCCTATGGCGTCGCCGATTTACTGGGTGGCTCGGGCTTCATTTCCGCTTATGTCTGCGGCTTATTTCTCGCCAACCACAAGTATCAGAACTTCAATATCAGTACCTACTCGCTGCAGCAAACCCTACTGCCTTTCAACTCGATGACCGAGATTGCCGTCTTCCTGATCTTCGGAGTCGAAATGCTGCCCATCAAGCTGCTCAACGTTCTACCCCTGGGTATCATCTCGGCCCTGGCCCTGATGCTGGTAGCGCGTCCGGCCAGTGTGATGCTGTTTCAATGGCTCTCTCCGTTCAACCTCAGGGAAAGCCTGTTGATCTCCTGGTGCGGACTGCGAGGAGCCGTACCCCTGGCCCTGAGCTTTGCGGTCACCGAAACCATCCCGAAGCTGCCTGGCATCAATCCCGCGGACCTGAAGGATCTGGTCAACAACGCCGAGGGGATCATCTTCAGCGTGGTGATGGTCAACCTGCTGATTCAGGGCCTCAGTCTGCGCCCCCTGGCCCGCTGGCTGGGGCTGACACCGGCGGAGGACACTGCCGCGGATCTCGCCATCCCCACGGCTGGTCATTGATCAACCCAGCCCAGTTGCTCGACCCGAACCTGGCAGGGGCAGCGGATCGGTGATCCAATCCTGGCTGGTGCCGTCGCTGCTGCCGATCGGGCGGGCCAGCCGCCAGCTCTGGCCCCGCTCTCCCTGTTGCAGAAACAGCTCGAAGGCACTGTCCACTCGAATCGGGTCGCCCGCCAGTCGCCAGTCAAAGTGACCTGCCAACTTCAGGCCCGCAGCCTCACCGATCCGGATCGGCTGCTGCTGCTCCACCCGCACCCGACTCACCTCCGGCAAGCCAGCCGCCTCCAGATCAAGGGCCCGGGCCACCTGAGCCTGGGTGAGCTGGATCTGCAGGGCCAGGGCCTGAAGCAGCACCGATCGCGACGGCTGGGCCTGCAGCCCGCAGCCCGCCAGGCCCAACGGCAGCAGCAACGCCAGCGTCAGGCCCAGGCTCGCCAACCTGTTGAGCAGGGCCTGCGGCCAGTTCGGGCAGCGGGAGCGAGGCAGGGCGGGCAGCATGGGGGCCGGTGCACGAGATTCCATGATCGGCTGGCTGCAGGGACAACTGGCCGAACCATGGCAGCAGGCCAACCGTTGCGGGGCGCTGTTGATCTGCCAGGGGGTGGGCTACGAGCTGCAATTCAGCCCGAGACATTGGCGAGCCCTGCCGCAGGCAGGCGCCGAGCTGGCCCTGCACGTGCACCACAGCATCCGCGAGGACGGCTGGACCCTCTACGGCTTTGCGCTGCGGCACGAACGGGATCTGTTCCGGGAGCTGGTGGCGGTGAGTGGCGTTGGCCCCCAGATGGCGCTGGGATTGCTGGGAATCATGACCGCCGAAGAGCTGGTGCGGGCCATCGTCCAGGCGGATCTACGGCGACTGGCCGAGGCGCCCGGGGTGGGCAAGCGCACGGCCGAGCGTCTTTCCGTCGAACTGCGCAGTCGGCTGAAAGAGCGCTTCTGCTCGCTGGTGGAGATGCCGGAGAGCTTTGATGATCTCCTGGATGGCGAGGTGAGCCTGCCCCAGGGCACGGGCCGCGACGATGTGCAGATCACCTTGGGCGCCCTGGGGTATGAGCCCTTGGAAATCCAGCGGGCTCTGCGGGCCGTGGCGGCTCAGGGGTTGACGGCGGACGCCGCCGGGGATGAGTGGATCCGCGAATGCCTGCGCTGGCTATCCCGCTCCGCCGCCTGAAGCCACCGGCAGGCCACGGCAGCGAAAGCGCCCCGCTGACACGGTAATGTCGTTGTTTGCACCGCCAGGGCTTCGGCCTCCGCTCGCTATTTCGCCCATGCCGCTCACCATCACCAAGAAGCAAGAACTGATCAACGGTCATCAGACCCACGGCACCGATACGGGCTCGGTGGAAGTGCAGGTGGCGATGTTGAGTGAGCGGATCAGCCAGCTCAGCGGTCATCTGCAAAAAAACATCCACGACTTCTCTTCCCGCCAGGGGCTGCTGAAGATGATCGGTCGCCGCAAGCGGCTGCTGAGCTATCTGCGCAGCCAGAGCCAGGAGCGCTACACCACCTTGATTGCCAAGCTGGGCATCCGCGGCTGAGCTCGTCATCATGGCTCCGCAGCGGAATCCCAGATCCTTTGGCTCGGCGCAAGCCGGCAAAGGCAGCAATGGCAAGGCCGAGCCTCCGTTGAAGCCAAAGGCGGCGCGGCAGCAGGCGATTCCCGATGCGGTGGCCAACCGCATGGCCCGGCGCATCGCTATCGCCACCGGTATTCCCACCGTGATGGGCATGTCTGTGTTCGTCGGCAGCTACTTGGTGGTGAGCCGGGGTCTCCTGGAGATACCCACCGGCATCACCCTGGTGGCCTCCGGCGGCTGCTTCCTGCTGGGGCTGCTCGGACTCAGCTACGGCGTGCTCTCTTCCAGCTGGGAAGACGGCGCCGGCAGCCTGCTGGGAACCGAGCAGATTGGCCTCAACCTCGGCCGCCTCAGACAGTCCGTCAAGGCCATGCGCGAAGGCAGCTGAAACCCCTCAATCCCTGGGCCCAAAGAGGTCGCTGCGACTGGCCAGAAGGGTTGTGGCGACTGGACAAACGATTCAGCGGTCCTGCTGCCAGCCAAAGCCTGAAGCTGCTCTGAAGCCAAGGCGGTGCAGCGGATCGCCACGGAACCATTCGGCGCCCTGCTTTCTGGTCGATCGGCCACAGCCACAGACCATCGCAGCAAGCGGCATCAGCCAGAACCTTGGTCGAGCCAAGCCAGGGGGGCCCGAGCGGGCCGTCATGGCAAGGGACGGACCGGAGCAAACAGGGTGAAGTTGATCGCTATCGGTGGTCCGGTGTCAGGCCGCCGGACCGATCGGTGAACGCAAGCTCACCCGGAAATCAGCCGCTGCCAGGGTTTTAACGGCAGCCGGAGCATCGGCCACGCAGAACTGGGGGCCCAGGCGCACCCAACGCGATTCGCTGCCCTGACGCACCAGCGCCACCACCGGCACCCGCACCCCGGCCTCATCCAGCGCGGGGCGATGGCGGGTGAGGCACTCGCGCAGGCGATGCTGAATGGCGATGTCACCGGCCTGGTTGGGATCGAGTTCCACCTGCAGCAGTTGCAGATCGTCGATGCTGCGGCAGTCATCGACGATCAGCTGCACCCGTTCATCGCGACGATCCACCGTGGCCCACACCAGCAGTCGGGCATCCACCATCAGATGGTCAGCCAGGCGGGCATAAGTTTTGGGGAACACCACCGCCTCACAACTGCCGGTGAGATCCTCCAGCTGCAGAATCGCCATGCGATCGCCCTTGCGGGTGTTCACCTGGCGCAGCTCCGGCACCATCGCCACAATGCTCACCTTGGCTTTATCGGACTGTTCCTCCAGTCGGGCCAGGCTGATCGGCGACAATAGGCTGACCTGAGCGGAGAGTTGGCGTAATGGATGGTCGGAGATGTAAAAGCCGAGCAGTTCCTTTTCCAGCTTCAACTTTTCGGTGGGGGGATAGTCCGCCACTGGGGCGGCCTTCGGTGCTGTGGACTGATCACCGGCGCCAGGGGCTGCAGCGGCACCTGCCAGCAGATCAAAAAGATTGCCCTGGCCACTGGCCCGATCACGGGCGCGGGAGTTAGCCCAGTCGAGGATCAGATCGAGATCGGCCATCAACTGGGCCCGATTGGCTCCGGTCTCGAGGCCGTCGAGGGCACCACAGTGAATCAGTGATTCCATCGCCCGGCGATTGAGCTGCTGGGTGGGTAGCCGATCACAGAGATCGGCAAGGGAAGCGAATGAACCATCAGCATTCCGTTGCTCGATCAGCAGGCGAATCGCCCCTTCCCCGAGATTGCGCACCGCCGAAAGACCAAACAAGATCCGATCTCCCACCGGCGTGAAATCAATCCCGGAAGCATTGACATCCGGCGGCAGCACCTCGATACCCATCGCCTGGCAATTGGCGATATAGCGCTGCACTTTTTCCGTCTGACCCGCATTGACGGTGAGCAGGGCCGCCATGTAAGCCACCGGATAGTGAGCCTTGAGATAAGCCGTCTGGTAGGTGACGGCGCCGTAGGCGGTGGAATGGCTCTTGTTGAAGCAGTATTCGGCGAACAGCACCATCTGCTCAAACAGACCTTCAGCCACCTTCGGGTCAACACCGCGATCGCTGGCGCCCTGCACGAACAGGCTCTGGTGCTTCTCCATCTCCGACTTTTTCTTCTTACCCATGGCGCGGCGCAGCAGGTCGGCTTCCCCCAGGGAATAACCGGCCAGATCCTGAGCGATCTTCATGATCTGCTCCTGGTACACCATGATTCCGTACGTCTCTTTCAGGATTGGCTCCAGCTTGACGTGGGCCACATCAATCGCTTCACGGCCATGTTTGCGATTGATGAATTTGGGGATCAGGCCCGCATCGAGTGGACCCGGACGATAGAGGGCCAGGATTGAGGAGATATCCTCCAGAGAGGAAGGCTTGAGATCGCGCACAATCTGGCGCATTCCGCTGGACTCAAGTTGAAAAATACCCTCCAGATCACCGCGGGCTAGCAGAGCGAAGGTGCCGGCATCGTCCTCGGGTAAGGCATCAGGATCGAGACGCGTACCACTGCTCTTATGCACCAGATCAATCGTCTTCTCGATCATCGTCAGGTTCTTGAGACCGAGGAAGTCCATCTTCAGCAACCCCATCGCCTCCACATCTTCCATGTAGTACTGGGTGATCACCTGGCCATCATTGTTGCGCTGCAGTGGCACCAATTCATCCAGGGGTTCGGCGGCAATCACCACACCAGCGGCGTGGACACCGAAGGTTTTGTTGGTGCCCTCGATCCGCATAGCCAGATCCACCCAGTGGCGCACCTTCGGATCGCCTTCATACTTTTCGCGAAACTCCGGGGCCGGTGATTCAGCACCGATCATCTCCTTGAGTTTGGCTGGCTTACCCCTTACCACCGGGATCAATTTCGCCAGCCGATCAGCCTCGCCATAGGGGATATCCAGCACTCGGGCCACATCCTTGAGCACCGCCTTGGAGGTCATGCGGTTGAAGGTGATGATCTGGGCCACCTTGTCCTCGCCATAGCGACGGGTGACGTACTCGATCACTTCACCGCGGCGCTCGATGCAGAAGTCGGTATCAATATCTGGCATCGACTTACGTTCTGGATTCAGAAACCGCTCAAACAGCAACCCATGCTTCACCGGATCGATGTTGGTGATACCGAGGGCGTAGGCCACCAGCGAGCCGGCGGCCGAGCCCCGGCCTGGCCCCACAGCGATGCCGCTGTCGCGGGCAAAACGGATGTAATCCCACACCACCAGAAAGTAAGTAGGAAAACCCATCTGCTCCATCACCTGCAGCTCGAAAGCGAGGCGATCGCCATACAGCGGATCGAACGGATGCCCGTCGCCAAGATCAAGCCGGGCCCGTAGGCCCTGTTCACTCACCTCGGTGAGATAGCTCACGGCGGTGTGTCCCTCCGGGATCGGGAAGCGCGGCATCTGATAGCGGCCGAGGATGTCGTAGTCCTCCACCTTCTCGGCCACCTTCACCGTATTGGCAAGCGCAGCTGTGATCACTTCAGGCTCGAGGTGATCACTGAACAAGAGGGCCATCTCGGCCTCGCTCTTGATGTATTCCGTGCCGGTGTATCGCAGGCGTTTCACATCAGTGATCAACTTGCCGGTGAGCACACAGAGCAGAGCATCGTGGGCTTCCACATCGCCCACACTCAGATAATGGGCATCGTTGGTGGCAATCAGCGGAATCCCAAGCTCGGCGCCGATGCGGGCCATCTCGGTGTTGACGATGCGATCTTCAAGGCCGCCATGGTCCTGAATCTCGAGATAGAAGTTGTCGCCGAAGGTCTGCTGATACCAGCCAGCCACCTCACGCGCCACCTCGGGCCGCCCGCTCAGGATCGCCTGGGGAATCTCGCCGCCGAGGCAGGCCGTGGCCACAATCAGCCCCTCGCTGTACTGCTGCAGTAGCTGCTTGTCGACGCAGGCCCGCGAGAAGATGCCACGGCCGCGCATGCCGCGCAGATGGCTGATGCTGGTGAGCTTCACCAGGTTGCGATAGCCCACCGCATTCTTGGCCAGCACCACCAGGTGATAGCGCCGTTCTTTCTTTGGCTGTGGATCCGTGATCGAGCCGTTGATCACATACATCTCATTGCCGATGATCGGCTTGATGCCGGCCTTCGTGCACAGCTTCAGCAATTCGATGGCGCCGTACATGACGCCGTGATCGGTCAGGGCCAGAGCCGGCATGCCCAGGGCCACGGCGCGCTCCACCATGGCCGGCAGCTGGGAGGCTCCATCGAGGAGGCTGTAGTCGCTGTGGTTATGGAGAGGAACGAACGCCAAGGAGGAGGAGCTTGGGGACTGGCTCAGGTTAAGGCCAGACGCAACATTCAGCGCCCCATCCGCCTTCTCTGCCCCAATAGCACCAGATATGGTGTCGCCGCCGCGGCGATCAGGGGTTGAGGGCAGGCGGCTCGTAGCGTCGCACCGTGACCATGCCGGCTTTGGTTGGATCCAGGCTGTGGCAGGGACAAGCCCAGAGCCCGGGCTGATTCGCCTCCAGGATCACGACACCGTCGGCGCTCAGGCCACCAACGCGGCCGCTGGCCGCTGCGCCATCACCCTGGCCGCCTGCTCGTAGTGATGGGCGAGTTGCAGCACCCTGGCTTCCTGCAGAACCCCACCAATCAGCTGCAGCCCGATCGGCAGACCCTGGTCGTCGAAGCCACAGGGCACATTGATCGCAGGCAAGCCCGCCATGTTGGCCGGGATCGTGAGCAGATCGGCCAGATACATCGCCAGGGGATCTTCGGCATGGGCGCCGAAGCGGAAGGCCGTGGTGGGAGAGGTGGGGCTGAGCAGCAGATCCACCTGCTCGAAGGCACGATCGAAGTCCCGGCGAATCAGCGTGCGCACCTGCTGGGCCTTGCGGTAGTAGGCATCCACATAGCCGGCCGAAAGGGCATAGGTGCCGATCAGGATGCGGCGTTGCACCTCATCACCGAAGCCCTCGGCACGACTGCGGGCGGTCATCATCGCCAGGTTGTCGGCGCCACCGGCCTCGGCCAGGGCCCGGTGCCCGTATTTGACGCCGTCGTAGCGAGCCAGGTTGGCGGAGGCCTCCGACGGGGCGATCACGTAATAGGTGGCGATGCCGTCGTTGAAGCGCGGGCAGCTGATGTCCACCAGTTCGCAGCCGAGCTGCTCCAGCTGGGCTGCTGCAGCCAGCACCGAGGCCTTCACCTGGGGATCGAGCCCCTCGGCATCGAAGCATTCACGAATCAACCCCACCCGCAATCCCTTGACGGGCTGCTCCAGGGCGCTGCGGTAATCCGGCACCGGATTGGTGAGACAGGTGGCATCGCGCCGATCGGCACCGGCGATCACCTGCAGAATTTCGGCACTGTCGGCAACGCTGCTGCTGAAGGGGCCCACCTGATCGAGGGAGCTGGCAAAGGCCACCAGCCCCCAGCGGCTCACCCGGCCATAGGTGGGTTTGAAGCCCACCACACCGCAGAAGGAGGCTGGCTGGCGGATCGAACCGCCGGTGTCGGAGCCGAGCGAGGCGAGGCATTCGCCGGCCGCCACCGCCGCAGCACTGCCGCCGGAGCTGCCCCCCGGCACCCGCTCGGGATTCCAGGGATTACGGCTGGGACCAAAGGCTGAGGTCTCGGTGGAGCTGCCCATGGCGAACTCATCGAGGTTGGTCTTGCCGAGCAGCACCGCGCCGGCGTTCCAGAGCCGTTCGGTAACGGTGGACTCGTAAGGAGGCACGAAGGTCTCCAGCATGCGGCTGGAGCAGGTGGTGCGGATCCCCTTGGTGCAGAGGTTGTCCTTGATCGCCAGCGGGATGCCAGCCAGCGGCGGCAGCGTTTCACCGGCGAGACGGGCTGCATCGATGCGATCGGCGTCGGCGCGGGCCCGCTCCGTCGTGATCTCCAGAAAGGCGTGAACCGTGGAATCGACCGCTGCGATCCGCGCCAGATGCTGATCGGTCAGCTCACGAGCTGAAACCTCTCCCCGTTCCAGTTTCCCGCGCCACTCGGCGATCCCCATCCATTCACAAACCAGCTGTGTTGGACGCTATCAGCTGACCCGCATTCAGGCCGACGCCTCCGGCGGGCTGGCCAGATCAGCGGCCTCCGTGAGCGGTTCCTGGCGGTTGGTGCGCAGGCAGGTAGCTTCGAGCCTGCCGGGAGCCTCGGAACGCAGATCGGCCAAGAATGTCGGCAGAGCGGCGTCCAGGGAGCTGCGGCGCATGAACGGCCCGAACCAGTAGACGGCGTCGGGGGCATGGGTTTCCACCCGCGCCCACCAGGTCATCCCCAACCCATTGGCGAGGTTGCGCATGGGCCAGAGGAAGGAATTCATGGGCGAGGATTCAAGAGCTCCATTCTGACCAGATCAGCGAACCCGAGGCAGCCGGTGTGAAGGCCACGATGGGACACCTCCCATCACTCCGGTTCTCCTGCTGATCGCGGTCCGCACCCTGGACAAGCAGCTCGGCTGAGGCGAGTCCAAAGCGACCGCAACGGGCGACCAGCCCACCCGGTGGAGCGATGCTGGGCTGCAGGCGGATGTTCGCAGCCCCCAGCCCCAGCCAGCCGCCCACCGGGCCGGCTGAGACGCTTTTCAGCGGCTGTCAGCTCGCAAGCGGCAGCGTTCCCGACCAACCAAAGCACCGCGCCCTGACGAAGCAGGCCCGGCTCCGTCCTGGGCAACGGCCTGCGGCCGTGCTGACGAACAGCTTTGACTTGAGGCCGGGCTGTTCGCCAAGGATCACGGTTCGGTGAGCAACCCTCAGAGCTGGATGTCCCCCGCGAACGACGAGAGTCGATCGTCCAAGGGCTCAGCAGCTGCATGGGTCTGCGGGTTGGGCGTCTCGGCGGCGATGCGGGCATGCCACTGGGGCGACCCCTCGCCCGCGGCCAGGTCGGGGCTGGTGGCCGCGCCCTGGCTCGCCTCAAGCTCCAGAGCGGGCTCCAGATCGCTCTCCAAAGGCAACTCGGGCTCGCCAGCTGATCGCTCCGAAGCTGAAACCTGCGGTTCCGCCCTGACCTGGGTCGGGGCGGCGAGCTCGACCTGATCCTGTCTCTCCCTGTCAGGTTGATCGTCGGCTGCAACGTCAGCCGTGAACGCTGGAATGCCGGCTGCGGGCACGTCGAGCTCGGGGGCTGGAATCACGCCAGCGCTCTGTTCTGGCCTGGTCTCACCATCCGCCTGCGGCTCAGGTTCGGACTCCTGGGTTGGCACCAACAGTTCCGCCGGCTCCGGTGTCGTCGGGGCCGCTATCGCCGGCTCCGCCATCGCCGGGGCAGGCAGAGAAGGACGCACCAGCCGCGGCGCCGGGCTGGTGCCGCGTAGCCCCCGCATCCAGCCACGCCGGGCAATCTCATAAAGCAACAGGGCGGTGGCTACCGAAGCGTTGAGACTCGGCGTGGCACCCCGCAGGGGGATGCGCACCAACTGGTCGCAGTTGCGACGGGTCAGCATCGACAGGCCATCGCCTTCCGAACCGGTGACGATCACCAGGGGGCCATCCAGATCCGCCTCCTCCAGGCTGACGTTGCCTTCCTCCGCCAGCCCGATCACCCGATACCCCTCCTCTTTCAAAGTTTCCAGCGAGCGGTTGAGATTCACCACCCGGGCCACGGGCAGATGCTCCAGCGCCCCGGCTGCCACCTTGGCGACCGAACCGGTGAGGCCGGCATTGCGGCGCTGGGGCAGCACCATGCCGTGGGCCCCGAGCGCTTCGGCGCTGCGCACAATCGCGCCGAGGTTCTGGGGATCGGTGAGGCCATCGACGGCCAGCAGCAGCGGGGATTCACCGATCTCGCGGCAGCCGTCCATCAGGGTGGCCAGGTCGAGGGTTTCAGCCGCTGCCGGCTGCAGCACGATTCCCTGGTGCACGGCACCACCACTGATCTGGCCCAGGCGCGCCCAGGTCACCTCCTCAACCAGGACCCCAGAGGCTTTGGCGTCCCGCAGCAGCTGCAGGAAGCGGGGGCTGAAGCGCATCTCCGGTGTGCACCAGATGCGGTGGATCGGCCGACCGCTCTCGAGGGTGGCCTGGGTGGAATGGCGGCCCCAGATCATGTCGTTGGGAGCAGCAGACGCAAAGGTGTCTGTCTCCAACGGCGCTCCAGCGGCGTCGCGCGGTTGATCGCGATCGGAACGGAGCGGCGGAGCGCCGAAATCGGCGCGGGCCTCGCCGCGACCGGCGGGACGGAACAACCCAGGCCGACCAGCCGGTGCCCGACCTCCGACGGGACGGGGGCGGCGATCCCGATCGGGAGGCCCGCCTTCAGCAGGCCGGCGATCCATCGGGCGCCGATCGGTCGGGCGGCGATCACTGAACCGGCGCTCACTGGGGCGACCGTCCGCAGGACGACCGTCGCTGGGACGACGATCCGTCGGTCGTCGATCGGTGGGGGGGCGATCGCCGAAGCGACCTTCTTCAGCACGGCGGGGCAGGGGGGGGCGACCGGGGGAACGCTCAAAGCGCGCCGGGGCGCTGGAGGATTCGCCGCCACGACGCTCAAAGCGCGCCGGGCCACCAGCTGAGTCGCCACCGCGACGCTCGAAGCGCGCCGGCGCACCAGAGGATTCGCCGCCGCGGCGCTCCCGGGGTTTCCATTCGCCCGTAGGGCGCTCCCGATCGGGGCCGGGACGCTCGCCACTGGAGCGCGCCGGGCTGGAGCGATCGGCACTGAACCGGCTGCCGCCTTCACGGCCGTAGCGGGGTCGATCACCGGAGGCTTCACTGCTGCCGGCTTCCGGCCGGCTCCAGCGCGGACTACTGGTACCGCCGGGTCGGAAGGACGACCCAGCCGGCCGCCCGCCGGCACGGCTGCCGGAGGCTCCGGCCGGCCGGCGAGGAGCCCGATCCGGACGGGAGTCAGGGCGGCGATCAGGACGGGGACTCATGGGCGGACGGACACAGGGTGGGTGGGGTTTCCTCCAGCTGATCCAGCAGCTCGGCCAGCCGTCCCGGATTGCGAAGAAAGAGCCATCCCAGCATCGTCTCAAATCCCGTGGCCTGCCCATAGGTGCCGGGATTCCCCCGCCGCGGTCCGCGACCGGCCCGGTTACGACCCCGCCGCACCTGCTCCAGCTCCTCGGCCCGCAACAGGCCATCAAGGCGCTTCAGGGCTCGGGCCTGGGCCTCGGCCTTCACCTCCTCGACCACGGCCCGATGCAGATCAGCACTGCGTCCTGGGCTGGAACAGTGGCGCAGGCGCTGGTGGAGATCCCACACCGCATCTCCCAGCCAGGCCAGCTGCAGAGCCCCGAGTTCGGTGCTGGGAAAGGGGGGCTCCATGGCCGCCAGCCAGCGGCCGGCGGGGGGCTCAGGCTGGGGTGAGCCGGCCAAGCGCTGTGTCGAGATCAGGTTGAAGATGCAGGAATTCTTCCAGGCGCACCAGCTTGACGGTCTGGACGACCCTGGCATTGCCGACCACCAGGAACTGGGTGCCGGTCTCGTTGCACTGCTTCGCCACTTGCACCAAAGCACCGAGCCCGGAGGAATCGATGAAATCGATGCGGCTGAGATCAATCACCAGGGCGAGCTTGCCGGCGCCCTGCTGGCTGGCGATGAATTCATTGAACTGCTTATCGGAATAGGCATCCAGCTGTCCCGTGAAGCTAAACAACAGGCACGATGCCTGCCGTTGGCAGCCCCCTCGAAGCGAGACGGTCAATCGCTGCAGGTCAGAGATGGCTCAATCCCCTTGGAACGCTGTGGGCTGAAGTGTAGGGACGTCCTGGCGGAATGACTCAACCGCAACAGAACGTCCCGGAACTGCTGACGATCAGTCCCCAGAGTCTTCAGCGCCGTTGGGCCATCAGGGCGGTGAACCGCTGAAAATGATGGTCGCTGTCGTGGGGGCCGGGACTGGCCTCCGGGTGGTACTGCACCCCGAACACGGGCTGATCCACCATCGCCATCGCCGCCACGGTGCGGTCATTGAGATTGTGGTGGGTGATCCTCACCCGGTCGGCCGGCAGGGAGTCGGCATCGAGCGCAAAGCCATGGTTCTGGCTGGTGATCTCCACGGTTCCCGGCGAGCCGCAGGGATGGTTGAGGCCGCGATGGCCATAGCCGAGCTTGTAGGTGTGCCCCCCCAGGGCCAAGCCGAGAATCTGATGGCCCAGACAGATGCCGAACAGCGGCAGGTGGCGCTGGAGCAGCAGCTCCTGGGCCAGGGCGATGCCACTGCTCACGGCCGCAGGATCACCAGGGCCATTGGAGAGAAACACGCCTTCGGGCCGCTGGCTGAGCACCTCGTCGAGGCTGGCATCCGCCGCCAGCACGGTGACTTCACAGCCATGGGCGACCAGCCGCTCGAGGATGGCTCGCTTGATGCCGAAATCGATCGCCACTACCCGGTAAGGCGTGGCCGGCTGGGGCTGGAGACGGGTATCGAAGCCGGCGCTACAGAGGCTTGACCAGTGATACGGCTGCTTGGTGCTGACACCGGCCGCCAGATTCAATCCCGCCATCGAGGGAGCGGCGCGCACCTGCCGCAACAGCTCGATGGGGGCCAGGCCCTCACTGCTGATGATGCCGTTGATCGCCCCGCCTTCGCGGAGATGGCGCACCAGGGCGCGGGTGTCGACACCGCGTATGCCCACCACCCCGTGACGCCGCAACCAAGGCTCAAACGTCTCCTCGGCGCGCCAACTGCTGGCCAGCGGTGACAACTCGCGGGCGATCACCCCGCGCACCTGCGGCCGGCTGGCTTCCAAATCCTGAGAGTTGACGCCCGTGTTGCCCAGTTCCGGATAGGTGAAGGCGACCAGTTGCCCCGAGTAGCTGGGGTCGGTGATTACCTCCTGATAGCCAGTCATGCCGGTGTTGAACACCACTTCGCCGACAACCGTGCCCCTGGCGCCGAAGGCGAGACCGCGCAGCAGGGTGCCATCGGCCAGTAACAGCACCGCCGGCACGGTCGTCTCGGCCCCAGAGGCCAACTGGCCACCGGAGTCGGCCTGCGGGTGCGGTACGACGGCAACGGAAGGGTGGGACACGGCCGGGCGCTCGACTGGCCCGATCATCCCGCAGCAGGGGTGGCCAGAGCCGCGCGCAAAGCTTCCACCCGCTGCCAGGGCCGACCGCTCCGCAGGCATGCTCTCGCCTCGGGCAGTGCCTCGGCCACCGAAGCGGCCAGGCCACAGGTCCAGAGCACCAGCGCGGTGTTGAGGGCCACCACATCGCTACGAGCCTGGTCACCCTCGCCCTGGAGCACGACTTCAAGCAGGCGCCGATTCTGCTCCAGGTCGCCACCGCCGATGGCGGCCATCGGGGCCTGCTGCAGGCCCAGGGCGAGCGGATCGAGCCACTCCTGGCGCACCTGACCATGGTCGAGCAAGCGCAGCTCACTGGGACCGGAGAGGGTGGCTTCATCGAGGCCGCCATGGCCATGGACAACGATGGCGCGCCCCTGACCCAGCTGCCGCAGGGCCTCGACCATCGGATCGAGCAGATCAGCCCGGGCCACCCCCAGCACCTGGCAATCCGGTCGCAGGGGGTTGACCAGGGGGCCCAGCAAGTTGAACACGGTGCGGACCCCCAGGGCGCGACGCAGGGGCACCAGACCCACCAGAGCCGGATGCCAGCCCGGCGCGAACAGGAAGGTGACCCCCGCTTCGGGCAGGGCGGCGATCACCCGTTCGGCAGGGGCCTGGAGATCGAGTCCCAGGGCTTCGAGCACATCAGCGGAGCCCACCCGGCCGCTGGCACTGCGATTGCCGTGCTTGGCCACATGAGCGCCGCAGGCAGCGGCGGTGAAGGCCACGGCCGTGGAGATGTTGAAACTGTCGACGCCGGCGCCGCCGGTGCCACAGGTGTCGACCAGATGCAGCGACGGGCGGGGGCCAGGCAGCGGGCAATGCTCCCGCAACACCTGGGCCATGGCCGCCAGCTCATCGCCGCGCAGGCCTTTGCAGCGCAGGGCCGCCAGCAAGGCGCCGGTGAGCGCCGGATCGATCTGCTCGCCGATCCAGCCCCGCATCAGCCGCTCGGCCTGGGGACTGTCGAGATCACGGCCCTCGAGCAGCTGCTCCAGGAGCTGGGGAAAAGAAAAGGCGGCACCCATGGCAGCTGCGCTGGCTGGCCCCGACGCTATGTCGTCATCGCGCTGCAATCAGGCCACCAGCGGCGAGTCGACCCACGGCCACCACCATGCCCTTGGCGGGATCGACGGCCCGGCTGGGACGGGACATCTCCTCAAAAAAAAGCCCGGGTGCAAAGCACGCCGGGCCGGGTGATGGGGACCATTCCACTATTACCCGAGGAGGGCCGATCTGGCGACTGTTGCTAACTGGAACGAACCAAGGCCACCCGGTGCGGCTGCCTGAGAGCGCTGCAGGCTCCTACTTAAATACAGCAAGTCACAGCCTTAACGCAGCAAGCTGCGGTCTCAACGCAGCAAGCTGCGGTGGCCGCCAAGCCGCCACTCAGGGCGAATCGGCATCGGCCGTGTCAAATCCCGAACCGACGGCCTCCGCCACCGGGGCCGGGCCCGGCCGGTATCCAGCGGCCCAGATGGCCCGGGTGCGCTGATGCAGCCCGTCCCGATTCAGACCCCACAGCCGCAGCACCCGTTCGAGATCATCCTTGAGATCGGTGGCGCCGGGAAAGCCCTCGTAGCGCATCAGCAGCCGGGCCGCATCCACCAGCTGCGCGTCCCCCGGGGGATCAGCGGCCAGCAACCGATCAATGCTCTGGCGGTCCAGGGCGTGGAGGGGGTGGCTCTGCTCGTCCATGGCCAGGGATCAATCCCGTCGAGGCTGGCACGAAGCCAGCCTCGAGAACGCTGGGATCCCGGCCGGCTGCGTAGGTTGGGCCTCTCGATGGCCGTTTGAGCAGCATGAGCGCGATAAGGCTCGGCCTGATCGTCAGGTACCTGCGCCCTTATCGCCGCACCCTCAGCCTGGGGGCGGTGGCCTTGTTGGTGGTGAACCTCCTGGGTGTCGCCATCCCCCTGCAGGTGCGCAACATTGTCAATGACCTGCACCAGGGCTTCACCCTGAATGCGGTACTGCGTCAATCGGCACTGATCGTGCTGATGGCCACCACGATGGCCCTGGTACGGCTGTGGTCGCGGATGTTGGTGTTCGGGGTGGGACGCCAGGTGGAGGCGAACCTCAAGCAGCAGATCTTTGATCACGTGCTCACCCAGGAACCGGGCTGGGTGCAGACCACCGGCAGCGGTGAGGTGATCAGCCGCGCCACCAGTGATGTCGAGAACGTGCGGCGCCTGCTGGGCTTCGCCGTGCTCAGCCTCACCAACACCGGACTGGCCTATGCCCTCACCTTGCCGGCGATGCTGGTGATCGATCCCGGTCTGAGCCTGGCGGCCCTGGGGCTTTATCCATTGATGTTGATGGTGGTGCGGCTGTTCGGTGGCCGCATGATGCGCCAGCAACGGCGCCAGCAGGAAGCCCTCGCTGACCTCAGCGATTTAATCCAGGAGGATCTTTCCGGCATTGGCGCGATCAAGATTTACGGCCAGGAGCGCACCGAACTGGAAGCCTTCGAGGTGCGCAACCGCACCTTTCGCGATGCGGCTCTGGCCCTTGGTCGCACCCGCAGCACCCTGTTCCCGCTGCTGGAGGGAATCTCTTCGGTCAGCCTGTTGGTTCTGATCGCCTTCGGCAGCGGCCAGATCGAATCCGGACGCCTGACGATCGGTGGTCTGGTGGCGTTGATTCTCTATGTCGAGCGGTTGGTGTTCCCCACGGCGCTGCTGGGCTTCACGCTCAACACCTTCCAGACCGGCCAGGTAAGCCTGGAGCGGGTGGAAGCGCTGTTGAGCCGGCGCCCCGAAATCGTCTCGCCCCCGGAGCCGCAAGCGCCAGCTCAGCCAGCCTCTGGCGCGATCGAAGCGCGGGGGCTGACGGTTCAGTACGCAGGCGCCAACCGGGCGGCCCTGGTGGATCTCACCTTTTCCATCCAGCCCGGCGAACTGGTGGCGGTGGTGGGCCCCGTCGGTTGTGGCAAAACCACCCTGGCGCGGGCCCTGGGCCGGATGGTGGAGGTCCCCACCGGCAGCCTGTTCCTTGATGGTGTTGATGTCCGGGCCCTGGCCCTGACTGACCTGCGCCGCGAAGTGGCCCTAGTGCCCCAGGAGGGCTTCCTGTTCACCGCCAGCCTGGCCGACAACCTCCGCTACGGCGATCCGGATGCCGCCATGGAGCAGGTGGAGACAGCAGCCCGCCAGGCCCGCCTGGAGGGGGATATCAAGGGCTTCCCCGATGGCTACAACACCCTGGTGGGCGAGCGGGGCATCACCCTCAGCGGCGGCCAGCGCCAGCGCACCGCCCTTGGGCGGGCCCTGCTGCTGCAGGCGCCGCTGCTGGTGCTCGACGATGCCCTGGCCAGCGTCGACAACACCACGGCAGCGGAAATCCTGCGCTCGATCCGCCAGCAGCGCCAGCGCACGGTGCTGATGATCAGCCACCAGCTCTCGGCGGCGGCGGCCTGTGATCGCATCCTGGTGCTGGAGGAGGGCCGGCTGGTGCAGCAGGGTCACCATCTGGAGCTGGTGGAACAGGTGGGCACCTACCGACGCCTCTGGGAACGGGAGCAGGCCAGTGAACGGCTGCAGGCGGCCTGAAGACCTGGCCAAGCTCGGTGATCCGCAGGCCCACTGGTGCTGATGGCCGCGCCGGAGGCCGAGGCGAGCGTTGCCGTGCTGTTTTCGCCATCCCGTGCGGCACCAACAACCTGCCTCTGACCAGGTCCGCGGCGTTGTTCTGGGCTGGCCTGTGCCGACTTTGTCTGGCTTGATCTGATGGAACAGATCTGATCAGGTCTGATCAGGTCTGATCAGATCTGATTGGATCCAATCGAATCCAAATCAAAATTCAAATCAAAATCAAATCTGGACCCTTGCCAAGCTCTGATCAGCCCGGCAAGGCTCCATCAAGATCAGGCCGACGGATCTGAACAGTTGTTGAGGCCTGACCCCGAAGTGCGGCTCGGGGAGCTTACGTGAGTCATGCCGGCCGGTCGCGCGACACCCATGGATTCCAACAGGGCCTTCAACATCCGCTGCACCCTGAGTTTCGGGGACATCTACGGCCAGATCCTGATCTGGATGGGGGTGATCTTCGTCAGCCTCGCCGCCGGCCTGGCCTTGATGGGGGCAAGCAAACCGATCTTTGCCCTGGTGGGTGTGGGCCTGATCCTGGTGCTCTCCTTGCCGTTTCTACTGTTCGCCTTCACCACCACCCTGCTCAACCACATCGCCCTGGTGCCCGACGCGGACGAACGGCGAACTTCTTAAGCTCAAAGATCTTCGCCGTTCCCGCCTTGTTCGGCCTGTTTCCCAAAGCCGCCATGCCTACGTCCGGGGCGATCAGCGCGCAACTGCAGGGCGTGACCCATGCGGTGCTCGGCACCGAGATCACTGCAGCGCCTGCCGCGGGACAACAGGACGCCCTGTTTGGTTGCGGCTGTTTCTGGGGGGCTGAGAAAGGGTTCTGGCGCCTGCCAGGGGTGGTGACCACCGCCGTGGGCTATGCCGGTGGCGCCGTGCAGGACCCCAGCTATGACCAGGTCTGCAGCGGCCGTACGGGTCACTCTGAGGTGGTGCGGGTGGTCTGGGACAGCGAGCGCCTGCATTTCAGCGATCTGTTGAAACTGTTCTGGGAATGCCACGACCCCACCCAGGGCAATCGCCAGGGCAACGATCGCGGCAGCCAGTACCGCTCGGCGATCTTCGTCAACGATCCGAGCCTGCTGCAACTGGCCGAGGCGAGTCGCCTCAGTTACGCCGCCTGTCTGGCCAGCAAGGGATTCGGTGCCATCACCACCGAGATCGCCAGCGACATGCCGCTGTTTTATGCCGAGGCCTACCACCAGCAGTACCTGGCCAAACCGGGAAGCCGGCCCTACTGTTCCGCCCAACCGACGGGGTACTCCCTGGAAGACTTCCCAGGAGCCGATTACCGCTTACCGGCCTCTGTATGGACGGCCTACGACTGGTCCGTGCCCCATTGCGTCCTGCGCGGTGACAACACACCGATCCTGCTGGGCTGAGTCCTAGCGCCGTTCTCCATGGCTCCGTCCATCTCGCGCCTGGCTCTGTCCTCCTGCTTGCTGCTGGCCGCTCTCGTCAGCCCTGCCAAGGCGATGCAATCGCCTTGGTGGGAAAACTACGACCTCAAGGAGCGTTTCGTCTGTCCTGATCACGGCGCCCTGGTGTTGGAACGCAACGAGTCCCAGGCCTCCCTGATCAGTGGACGCTCCAGTTCGATCCTGTTCCGCGAAGCCAGCGACAACCCTGGGCTCATCTATGGCAACGGTGCCTTGCGGGTGATCCTGCGTGGGGACGAACTGACCCTGGAGCAACTGCCTCAACGCCTCCTCTGCCTGCGTACCGAAGACGTATGACCCCCTTATCTGATCGCGTCGTAATCGTGGCTCTGATCGCCACGGTGGCCCTGGTGTTTGCCCTGGTGTTCTGGACCGTGAGGCTCCATCCCGCCCAGGATCAGCAACCGCTCCAGTGGCGCCAAGGACCTGCGGGCTTGCAGCAGGGCGGATCCACGATCTGATGACCAACGCGCTGCTGCCAACCGAGCCGCCGGAGAAACGGGATCCGCCGGAGGATCAGGACCAGCTGGAAGATCGCCATCCACCGCGTCAGCTCCATCCCCTGCCTCGAGGGCTGGTGGAGCTGTACGGCTTTCTGGCGGTGCTGTTCGTGCTGGTGCCCGAATGGATGGCGGGCAGCGCCCTGTTCGGCTTCCGCGATGGCCGGGTGGGGTCGAATCTGCCGGCCCCTTCGGGGGCCTGGCGGCGTCTGCCCGAACTGCGACTGGCGGCGATGGGTACGGCCCAGCTGCGTCTGCTGGCCCACCAACAACGCTTGCCTGGTTACGCCCGACTGAATCGGGAGCAGCTCACGAGCAAGCTGCTGAAACGGCTCAAACGGCTGGCCTGAAGGGGCCAGGGTGCTGTGATAACTTCAGGGCGCCGGGGCGTAGCGCAGCTTGGTAGCGCACCACTTTGGGGTAGTGGGGGTCGCAGGTTCAAATCCTGTCGCTCCGATTCAGTTCCAGCCTTGAACCCCAGTCAGAGAGCCGCTTCTTCCCAGAGGCGGCTTTTTGTTTCGCTGCTCGCTAGGTCTGGTATCCCCGTTCCGGAATTTTGCGAACAAAGCCGCTCGAGCCTTTCCAGGATCAAATCTGTGGTTGCAGTCCAGCGGAAAGGAGCTGAGCCCTTGCTGGAGTTGGCGATGCTCTGGAGTGACTGAACCTTATCGTCGCTGAGAACCAGCGGCAGCATCGAACAACTAACTGCCATGGAACGCCCCCCCCCAGGAGACACTCCTTGATTTAGCCGTTATTCCCAGGACTGCACATTAAAGACCACTTGCCCTGATTCCTAGCAGATCAGTGTGATTGATACTAGCAGCCCCGATCTTATCCGTATCCCCAAATTCTTCAGCACATGTGAACGATTGAACGACCCAGTCGCCAATCGAACAGGACAAGCCGACTTGGGTCCTGCAGCTGTGCAGAGCATCATGGTGCTTGTCGCGGCGCGCAGTCCCTTAAGTGCTTACACGGACAACGCCTGCTTTGCCGATCCTGCTGGCTGGCCAGGTCCGATGCCAGGCCAGCGAACGGCTGGCACAACTGTTCATTCTCTTGACGGAGCGCCAGTGTGTCTCCTTCTGCCAGGTAGGGGTCAGCGGTCTGGTCTGGACCGGCCACTCCAGCCGGTCCGCCTTCGAAATCCAGCCAGAACCGGCGTCCATATGAAGCAGTCTCCACCAGAAATAGAACCTGGACTCAAGGGCCGATCCCACCCCAGCCGTCGCTGAGAGATTCAGGCTCAACTTCGCTGGCAAACACCTGGCCGATGTGGCGATCACCGCGGGCGCTGGCCAGACTCACCTGGCGCTGGCGTTCGGCGAAACGGGCACGATCGCCCGCCCCCCTCTCCCCCTGGCAATGGGAGCAGGACACCCCGGACACGTAGCTGGGGTGAGCCCGATCAGCCGGCGAGAGGGGCATGCGGCAGCCATGGCAGAGGCTGTGCGCGCCGGGTTCAAGTCGATGGTTCAGCGCCACGCGCTGATCAAACACGAAACAGTCACCATGCCAGGTGCTGTCGGCCTCAGGCACCTCCTCCAGGTAGCGCAGGATGCCGCCCTGCAGCTGGTGAACGCCCTCAAATCCCTGCTGCTGCAACCAGGCCGTGGCCTTCTCGCAACGGATGCCCCCGGTGCAGAACAGGGCCAGGGCAACGGGCTGGGTGCGCTCCACCAGCGGCCGCAACTGGTCCTCCACCCAGGCGGGGAACTCACTGAAGTGGGCGGTACCGGGATCCATCGCGCCCTCGAAACTTCCCACCGCCACCTCATAAGCATTGCGGGTATCAATCACCAGGGTGGCTGGATCCCGGATCAGGGCATTCCAGTCGGCGGCCGGCACATAGGTGCCCACGGGAGCCTGAGTACCCACCTGCAGCTCCGGGCGACCGAGGGTCACGATCTCGCGCTTGATCCGCACCTTGAAGCGATGGAACACCGGCTCAGCTGCCTCGCTGTGCTTCAGCTCCAGCGAGGCCAGGCGGGGATCGGAGCGCAGCAGTGCCACCAGGGCCTCCACGGCGTGCCGATCGCCACTCACGGTGCCGTTGATGCCCTCCGCAGCCAACAGCACCGTGCCACGCAGATCGACCACCTGGCCCAGGGCCAGCAGTCGCTGCCGCCAGTGGGGCAGCTCCTCCAGCGCCAAGGGCACGAAGCGATAAAAGCTGACAACCCTCATGGCCGCTCAGCCCCGGGCGGCCGTAGGCGCCTGGCCGGTGGCCCCGGCGGACGCCTCCAACCGCACGCCGGCGGCCGCCAACAGAGCCCGATCGGCAAGCACGTCCGGGTTGCCGGTGGTGAGCAGGGTGTCGCCGTAAAAGATGGAATCGGCCCCGGCCAGCAGGCAGAGAATCTGGGCTTCGCGGTTCAGCTGCTGGCGGCCGGCACTGAGTCGCACCCGGCTATGGGGCATGAGGATGCGGGCGGTGGCCACCATGCGCACCAGCTCGAGCGGATCCACCGGCGGCAGATCTTCAAGCGGTGTGCCCTCCACCGCCACCAGGGCGTTGATCGGCACGCTCTCGGGGTGGGGATCAAGCGTGGCCAGCACCTGCAGCAGGCCAGCCCGGTCGATGCTGCTCTCCCCCATGCCGATGATGCCGCCACAGCAGAGCGTGATGCCGGCGGCACGCACTCGGCTGAGCGTTTCCAACCGTTCGGCGTAGGTACGGGTGCTGATGATCCGGTCGTAGTGCTCAGGACTGGTGTCGAGATTGTGGTTGTAGGCGGTGAGACCGGCCTCGGCCAGCCGCTGGGCTTGGTGGTCGCTGAGCATGCCGGCAGTGACACAGGCCTCCAGCCCTAGCTCCCGCACGCCCCGCACCATGGCAAGCATGGCTTCGAAGGGAGCGCCATCGCGGATTTCACGCCAGGCCCAACCCATGCAGAAGCGATGGGCGCCGGCCTCCCTGGCAGCCCGGGCCCGCGCCAGTACGGGCCCCACCTCGAGCTCCGGCCGGCCGCTGACATCGGCGCTGTGGTGCATCGACTGGGGGCAGTAGGCGCAGTCCTCCTCGCAGCCCCCCGTCTTGACGCTGAGCAAGGAGGCCAACTGCACGTGATAGCCAGGGTTCGCCGATCGATGCACCTGCTGGGCCTGCCAGAGCAGATCCATCAGAGGCTGAGCGAGCAGGGCCTGGATCTCCGATCGAGACCAGTCGTGACGGGTGATCATGAGGCTGCGGTGATGCCGCCGAAACGACGGGTGCGGCCCTGGTAGTCCAGCAGGGCGGCGAGCAGGGCGGCCTGGTCGAAGTCCGGCCAGAGCACCTCGGTGATGTGGAGCTCGGCGTAGGCCAGTTGCCAGAGCAGGAAATTACTGATGCGCTGCTCGCCGCTGGTGCGGATCAACAGGTCGGGATCCACCTCACCGGCGGTGAACAGTTCATCGGCAAACAGGGCCTCATCGATGGTGGCGGCATCCAGCTCACCGGCGGCAGCCCGCTGGGCCAGGCGCCGGGCCGCACGCACCAGCTCTCGACGGCCGCCGTAGTTGGTGCAGACATTGAAGTGAATGCCGTCGTTGACGGCGGTACGGGCGGTGGCGGCAGCGATCAGATCCTGCAGGCGGCTGGGCAGGGCTTCAAGATCGCCGAGGAAGCGAATCCGCACCTGCTCCCGTTCCAGGGCCTCCAGCTCCCGAGCCAGCACGCTCTCGAACAGCGTCATCAGAAAGGTGACCTCCTCGCCCGGACGGGTCCAGTTCTCGGTGGAGAAGGCATAGGCGGTGAGCGCACCGATGCCCCAGTCGCTGCAGAGCCGCAAGGTGCGCTTGAGGGCCTCCACGCCAGCGCGATGGCCCATCACCCTGGGCAGGCCGCGCTGCCGGGCCCAGCGGCCGTTGCCATCCATGATCAACGCCACATGGGCAGGCAACCTTGTCCCATCGAGCTGCGAGGGCAAAGGCTGGGGGGGGGTGCTGGGGGTGGTCGCCAAGGCGCGACTCATCCGCGGGCTTCCGGCGGGTCCGGTGCCAGGCTACGCCCAGGCGGCACCGCGGCCAGGCTATCGGTGAGCAGGTCGTGAAGGCGACTGCTGGTGATCGGTCGCTCCAGCCGGCCCTGGCGGGCCAGCGACAAGGTGCCCGTTTCTTCGGACACCACAATGCATAGACAGCGAGCGTGGCGTTCGGTGAGCCCCAGGGCGGCCAAATGGCGGGTGCCGTAGCGGTTGAGGCCCTGGCGCGAGAGGGGCAGGATCACACCGGCAGCAGCGATGCGGTTGTGCTGCACCAGCACGGCTCCATCGTGCAGGGGCGTGTCGGCGGCGAACAGGTTGAGCACCAGGTCCACCGAGAGCTGGGCATCAACGGGGATGCCCGGGTTGAGGAAATCCTCCGGGCGCAGATCGCTGCCCAGATCGAGCACGATCAAGCCGCCGCGACGGGCCTGGGAGAGACGACCGGCCACCTCGGTGAGGATGCTCACTGAACCAGAGGCCAGCTGGTCCCGGCTGCGGTCAGCGAACAGCACGCCGAAGCGCCCTGTACCCAGTAGCTCCATCAGCCGCCGCAGCTCCCCTTGCCAGAGAATGGCCAGGGCCATGCTGCAAGCCAGCACCAGGGCATCCACCAACTTGCTGGTCAGGGGCAGATTGGCGTAACGCTGCACCACCCAGGCGAGAGCCACCAGAAAGAGGTAGCCCCGCAGCAACCAGAGGGTGCGCGACTCGGTGACCCGGCCCAGGAGCAACACGCCCAGAGCTGTGGCGAACAGCAGATCAAGCAGCAGGCGCAGGTCGAGGGTCTGCAGCCAGGTCACGGGAAAAATCTAAAAAATCAGGCGAGATGAGCACGGTCGGCAGGTCCAGGCCGGCCAGCTGGCTCCAGCGAACCATGGCCTTCGGCCAGTTCGTCGTGGCAGCGCAGTGCGTCTCGATCAACTTAACGGAGAAAGCCGCGCCGGCAGCACGTCGTAGCGCAGTAGGTCTTCCGGCTGTTCCCGGCGCTGCACCAGATCGGCCATCCCATCACGAACCAGCACCGCCGCCGGTCGCGGAATGCGGTTGTAATTGGAGCTCATCGAGGCATTGTAAGCGCCGGTGCTGAACACGGCCAGCACGTCGCCGCTGGCGGCCGGAGGCAGGGCGAGATCCTTGAACAGCACGTCGCCGGACTCACAATGCTTACCCGCAACGGTCACGGTTTCGCTGGCCTCGGCCTGGGGCCGATCGGCCAGCACGGCGGTGTAGAGCGATTGATAGGTGATCGGCCGTGGATTGTCGCTCATGCCGCCATCCACCGACAGATAGGTGCGCAGCCCGGGGATGGTCTTTCGGCTGCCCACCGTGTACAGGGTGACGCCGGCCGTGGCCACCAGGGAGCGCCCCGGTTCACAGAGCAGGCGGGGCAGGGCCAGGCCCCGCTCGCTGCAGGCCGCCACCACCGCCTCGGCCACTGTGCGCACCCAGTCCTGAATTGAGGGGGGATCATCGCCGGCCACATAACGGATGCCGAGGCCACCTCCCACATTGAGATCAGCGCAGGCATGACCAAGGGAACGGGCCAGCTGCAGGGCGTCGGCCAGCACGGCGGCCAGATCGCGATGGGGCTCCAGCTCGAAGATCTGGGAGCCGATGTGGGCGTGCAGACCATCGAGATCGGCCCAGGGGCAAACCGCCAGGTGGCGCAGGACGGCTTCCAGCTGGTCGGGATCGAAGCCGAATTTGCTGTCGAGATGGCCGGTGCGGATGTACTCGTGGGTGTGGCATTCAATGCCGGGGGTGAAGCGCAGCAGCAGGCGTACCCTCGTCCCCCGGGCGGGAACGATCGCCGCCAGCAGCTCAATGTCGTTCCAGTTGTCAACCACCACGGTCACGCCGCGGCCAACGGCCAGCTCCAGCTCCTCGGCCGACTTGTTGTTGCCATGCAGCACGATCCGCTCCGGCGGCATGCCACCGCCCAGAGCAGTCAGCAGCTCACCGGCGGAAACGGCATCGAGGCCCAGCCCCTCGGAGGCGACCAGGGCGGCAATCGCCAGCGAACTGTTGGCCTTCGAGGCGTAGAGAGCCAGCGAAGGGCCTGGATAGAAGCGCTCGAGAGCCTGGCGATAGGCCTGACAGGTGGCCCGCAGGGTGGCCTCATCGAGCACGTAAAGCGGTGTGCCGTAGCGATGGGCCAGCTCGCTCAGCCGGCAGCCACCCACTTCCAGAGCCCCCAGGGTGTCGAGCCGGGTGGTGATCGGTGCGAGGTTGCGATTCGGACTGAGCAGATCAGCGGGCAGCTCGAAACAACGATCCAGGCCGGGATCGACTTCGGCAGCGGCGCCGGATGCCGTGGCCTCGACGGACGACAGGACCATGGGCAACGGCTCCGGAGTGATCAGCAGTGTCCGATCGTAGGGAGCCAGGCCGCCCGGGACCGTGACCGCCGCACCGATCTCGCCACTGCAGCCGCTCAGGCCGGACGATCTGGAGGCCTGCCTGGCCCTGGATGCCCTCGCCCTCGGCGGGCTCTGGACCCCGGGCCAATGGCAACGGGAACTGGAGGACGACCGACGCCCCGGCGTGGGGGTGCGGCAGCGGCTGGGGCTGCTGGCGATGGCCTGCGGCTGGCTGGTGGTCGACGAGCTGCACATCACCCTGGTGGCGGTGTCGCCGGCGGAGCGGCGCCGGGGCCTCGGCCAGCTGGTGCTGCAAGGGCTCCTGGCCGCCGGCCGGCGCGGCGGGGCGACACGGGCCACCCTGGAGGTGGCCAGCGGCAACAGCGCCGCTCGGGCCCTCTATGCCGGTTGCGGCTTCCGCGAGGCCGGCATCCGTCGCGGTTACTACCGCAACGGCGACGATGCCCTGATCCAATGGCTCAAGCTCGAAGCCAGTGAAACAGGATGCCAAGGGTGCGGTTAACCGAAGATTCCTGAGCCATAAACGATGCAATCAAAGGCACAAGATTATATTGCGTTTGCATTGAAACCCTGTGAGAGAAAGGCCGATCAGCCTGTCCAGCACACCTGATCACCCCGGGCACACGCCAACGCTTTAATCCTGATAGGTTGGTGGCACTTGCACCAGGCTCTGGCCATGTTCGAGCGGTTTACCGAGAAGGCCATCAAGGTGATCATGCTGGCCCAGGAAGAGGCTCGACGCCTTGGGCACAACTTTGTCGGCACCGAGCAGATCTTGCTCGGTCTGATCGGCGAGGGTACTGGCGTGGCGGCCAAGGTTCTTAAGTCGATGGGCGTCAATCTGAAAGACGCCCGGGTTGAGGTGGAAAAAATCATTGGCCGCGGCTCCGGCTTCGTGGCCGTGGAAATTCCGTTCACACCGCGCGCCAAGCGGGTGCTGGAACTCTCCTTGGAAGAGGCCCGCCAGCTGGGGCACAACTACATCGGCACCGAGCACCTGCTGCTCGGTCTGATCCGCGAAGGTGAAGGTGTCGCTGCCCGGGTGCTGGAAAACCTCGGCGTCGATCTGGCCAAGGTGCGCACCCAGGTGATCCGCATGCTGGGCGAGACCGCCGAAGTGGCCTCCGGCAGCAGTGGCAAGGGTTCCACCAAAACCCCCACCCTCGACGAGTTCGGCAGCAATCTCACCCAGCTGGCCGCCGATTCCAAGCTGGATCCAGTGGTCGGTCGCCACAACGAGATCGATCGGGTGATCCAGATTCTGGGCCGCCGCACCAAGAACAACCCGGTGCTGATCGGCGAACCGGGTGTGGGCAAGACCGCCATCGCCGAAGGCCTGGCTCAACGCATCATCACCGGCGATGTGCCCGACATTCTGGAAGACAAGCGCGTCCTCACCCTCGACATCGGCCTGCTGGTGGCCGGCACCAAGTACCGCGGTGAGTTTGAGGAGCGACTCAAAAAGATCATGGAGGAGATTCGCTCCGCCGGAAATGTGATCCTGGTGATCGATGAGGTGCACACCCTGATTGGCGCCGGAGCCGCCGAGGGTGCCATTGATGCTGCCAACATCCTCAAGCCAGCGCTGGCCCGCGGCGAGCTGCAGTGCATCGGCGCCACCACGCTCGATGAATACCGCAAGCACATCGAACGCGATGCGGCCCTGGAACGGCGTTTCCAACCGGTCATGGTCGGCGAACCCTCCGTCGACGACACGATCGAGATCCTGCGGGGTCTGCGAGAGCGCTACGAACAGCACCACCGTCTCAAGATCTCCGATGAAGCCCTGGTGGCCGCCGCCACCCTGGGCGATCGCTATATCTCCGATCGCTTCCTGCCGGACAAGGCCATCGACCTGATTGATGAGGCCGGCAGCCGGGTGCGGTTGATGAACTCCAAGCTGCCTCCGGCTGCCAAGGAGGTGGATAAGCAGTTGCGCACCGTCCAGAAAGAGAAGGAGGACGCCGTTCGCGACCAGGACTTCACCAAGGCCGGTGAATTGCGCGACAAGGAAGTGGAACTGCGCGAGCAGATTCGCTCCATCCTCCAGGCCCGTCGCGATGAGGAGCCCGAAGCCGCTGCCTCCACAGAAACCGGCTCCGTTGCCGTGGTCGCAGCCCCGGCCAGCGCCGGCAGCGCCTTCGCCGAAGGCGGCAAGGAGTCCGGCGGCCGGCCACCGGTGGTCACCGAAGAAGATATCGCCCACATCGTCGCCTCCTGGACCGGCGTACCGGTGCAGAAACTCACCGAGAGCGAATCGGTGAAACTCTTGAACATGGAGGAAACCCTCCACCAGCGCCTGATCGGCCAGGACGAAGCGGTCAAGGCGGTCTCCCGCGCCATTCGCCGGGCCCGCGTCGGACTGAAGAACCCCAACCGGCCGATCGCCAGCTTTATCTTCTCCGGCCCCACCGGGGTCGGCAAGACCGAGCTCACCAAGGCGCTGGCTACCTACTTCTTCGGTAGCGAAGAGTCGATGATCCGACTCGACATGTCGGAGTTCATGGAGCGCCACACCGTCAGCAAGCTGATCGGCTCCCCTCCAGGCTATGTGGGCTTCAATGAAGGCGGCCAGCTCACCGAGGCCGTGCGCCGCCGTCCCTACACCGTGGTGTTGTTCGACGAAATCGAGAAAGCCCACCCGGATGTGTTCAACCTGCTGCTGCAGCTGTTGGAGGATGGTCGCCTCACCGACTCCAAGGGCCGCACGGTGGACTTCAAGAACACCCTGATCATCATGACCTCGAACATCGGTTCGAAGGTGATTGAAAAGGGTGGCGGTGGCCTCGGCTTCGAGTTTGGCGGCGGCGATGTGGAGGAAACCCAGTACAACCGCATCCGCTCCCTGGTTAACGAGGAACTCAAGCAGTACTTCCGCCCTGAGTTCCTTAACCGCCTCGACGAAATCATTGTCTTCCGTCAGCTCACCCGCGACGAAGTCAAGCTGATTGCCGAGATCATGTTGCGCGAAATCTTCGCCCGCATGCAGGAGAAAGGCATCACCCTTTCCGTCACTGAAGCATTCAAGGAGCGACTGGTGGAAGAGGGTTATAACCCCAGCTATGGGGCCCGCCCACTGCGTCGGGCGGTGATGCGCCTCCTGGAAGATTCCCTGGCTGAGGAGTTCCTGTCGGGCCGGATCGGCGATGGTGATGCCGCCTTGGTTGATGTCAACGAGGAGAAGCAAGTGGTGATCCGCAAGCAGGAGACGGTGATGCCCGCCATCCCCGAGCTGGCAGGCGCCACAGCCTGATCTCAACGGGCAGGCACCACGGCCCTGTGCCTTGGTGCCTGCCCTGGTGACTGGCCAGGTGGTCTTGGTGGAATTGCGCTTCTGGGTAATCGCGAAGCAACCTGGAGTCGCTACCTTTCCGTTCTGAACTGAGTTTTATCCGCTCTGGACTTAGTTTTAGGTCTTGGGTGAAACCCGCCTTAGAGATCAGGATCAGCTCCCGATTGGGAAGCTTGCCTATGAGCTCACATGGTGGTTTTTTTGATTGAAATGCTGCCTTTTCGATTGGTTTGATGGCCGTGACCTCCTGCCTCCACACCATCTCGCCAGCCAAGGTGCTGCGCGGCGAAGGGGCCTGGTATCAAGCCCTGCCGGTGATTGCCGGGCTGACCCAGCGGCCCCTGCTGCTGGGCCGCAGTCAGGCCACTGCTCAACTGCGCCGCCAGCTGGCCGCGGAGCTGAGGGCTACCGGCATCGAACCAGCGGCGGCCGAGCTGCACCACGACTGCTGCGAACAGGATCTGCAGCGATTGCTGCGGCTGGCCCAGCAGCAAGACGGAACGAACCGCTGGGACGGCGTCCTGGCCGCCGGCGGCGGCAAAGTGCTCGATGCCGGCAAGCTGCTGGCCCAGCGCCTGGGCCTGCCCTGCATCACGGTGCCGACCAGTGCAGCCACCTGCGCTGGGTGGACGGCCCTGGCCAATCTTTATTCCCCAGAAGGGGCCTTCGCGGCGGATGTGACCCTGGAGCGCTGTCCCGAGCTGCTGGTGTTCGACCACGGCCTATTGCGCCAGGCCCCGACCCGCACCCTGGCCAGCGGCATCGCCGATGCCATGGCCAAGTGGTACGAGGCCTCGGTGAGCAGTGGCACCAGCGGCGATGGCCTGGTGCAGCAAGCCGTACAGATGGCTCGAGTGCTGCGCGATCAGCTGTTGCTGGAAGGGGAAGCGGCCCTGGCTGAACCCGGAGGCGAGGCCTGGGTGCGGGTGGTCGAAGCCTGCGGCCTCACGGCGGGTCTGATCGGTGGCCTGGGCGGAGCCCGCTGCCGCACGGTCGCCGCCCACGCCGTCCATAACGGTCTCACCCAGTTGGCCGCCAGCCACGGCCGTCTGCATGGCGAGAAGGTGGGCTTCGGCATCCTGGTGCAGCTCAGACTTGAGGAGCAGGTGGGCGGCAATCGCCTGGCCTCCCAGGCCCGCCGCCAGTTGATCAGCCTGTTCCGCCGGCTCGCCCTGCCGATCACCCTGGCCGACCTCGGGCTCGGCGACGCCAGCCTCGCGGAGTTGGAGCGGGCTTGCCATTTCGCCTGCCGCGACGACTCCGACCTGCATCAGCTGCCCTTCCGGGTTGATGCCACCGACCTGCTCACGGCCCTGGTGAGCACCACAGCCGAACTGAGGGTTTCGTGAGCCACACCGCCTCGCAGCTGCTGCTGGAGCACGCTGCCGCCAACCTGCTGGATCCCCAGGGGCGGCAGCTGGCCGCGGCGGTGCAGTGGTGGCAGCTGGACGGACTGGACGACCGCTGGCCCGTGGCCGTGCTGGGCGAAGGGCCACCGTTGTTGCTGCTGCACGGCTTTGACAGCTCCCTGCTGGAGTTCCGGCGCCTGGTGCCCTTGCTGGCGGCGCACCATCGCCTGATCATTCCCGATCTCTACGGCTTCGGCTTCACACCCCGGCCGGACGACGGCGATTACTCGCCCCGCGGCGTGCTGACCCATCTCGAGGCCCTGCTGGCGGCCCTGAGTGATCGGCTCGCCGGCGTCCCCCTCGGCTTGATCGGCGCCTCGATGGGGGGCTCGGTGGCGGTGGAGCTGGCGCGGCGCCAGCCTCAACGCATCACCCAGCTGCTGCTGCTGTCCCCAGCGGGGCTGACGGGCCGACCCATGCCCTTGCCGCCCCTGCTCGATGGGCTGGGGGTGCGATTCCTGGCTCTGCCTGGGGTGCGACGCGGCCTCTGCCGCAGTGCCTTCGCTAACCCGGACGCCAGCGTGGCCGAACCGGAGCTGGAAATCGCCTCCCTGCATCTGCAGACCCCTGGCTGGGCTGAAGCGCTGCGCCGCTTTGCCCGCTCCGGTGGTTTCGCCGGCTGCGGCGAGCCCCTGCCCACCCAACCGCTGACCGTGCTCTGGGGCGCCAATGACCGCATCCTGCGGGCTCCTCAGAAGCGTGCCGCCCAGGCCCTGCTGGGCGAGCGGCTGCGGGAAGTTCAGAACTGCGGCCATCTGCCCCATATCGACCAACCGCAGCTGGTGGCCGACACCTGGCTGGCTCTGGCTGCAGACTCCGCCAGCATGGCGATCGCCTGATCCGGGCGACGATGCTGGTCCCCGTCCAAATGCAGCGCCGCCATGCCCTTCGCCCCGATTCGCGCCAGCTTGATCCGCGGCTGCGCCGCACTGCTGCTGATGCTGACCCTGCTGCTTGCGGCCCAGCCAGTCCGAGCCTCCCTGTTCCAGTTCGAGGGGGCGCTACCAGCGGATCTGGGCGTTCATAACGGCGCCCTAGCCGCCTGTGCTTCAACGGCCCACTGCAGCCGGCGCGACTGGGCGACGGCCGATCCGACGGCAGCCCTGGCAGCCCTACTGCCATCGGTGCTCCGCCTCGACGGCATCGCCATCGTCGAGACCGGCAACGGCTATCTGCATGCCACCGCCACCAGCCGCCTGTTCGGCTTTGTCGACGATCTGGAGCTCTTCGCCGACAGCGACCATCAGACCCTGCAGGCTCGCTCCGCCTCCCGCCTCGGCGACTCCGATCTTGGGGTGAACGCCAGGCGGCTGGACAGCCTGCAGCAGGCGCTCAAGGCAAGCTGACGCAGCTGTGGCTGCGCACGGACCCGCGCCGCTCCAGGAAGCGGGGC
>CALPNT020000002.1 GCA_943325005.2 Bifidobacterium breve
ACGCGGCCGCCCAGCTTCACCCTGTTTGTCAATGATCCCAAGCTGTTCGGCGAAACCTACCGGCGCTATGTGGAGCGCCAGATCCGCGAGGGGCTCGGTTTTGAAGGTTCACCCCTGCGTCTGTTCTGGCGTGGTAAGCAGCAGCGCGACGCCGAGAAGGAGCTGGCCCGTTCCCAGTCCCGCAGTCATTGAGGCCATGGCCTGGGAGCGCCGCTGATGGACTGGCTGCGCCAGCTGCCGATCGGTCAGTACGTCGATACCAGTGACAGCGGGCCGGCCAGCTGGCTGCAGCGGCTCGATCCACGCCTCAAACTGGCCTGGACCCTGGCCTTCCTGGTGACGCCGATTCTGGCCGGTCCGATCTGGCGGGTCTCGCTGGTTGGCCTGCTGCTGTTGATCACCTGCTGCAGCGGGCTGCCGCTGCGCCTCTGGGGGCGGAGTGTGCTGGTGTGGCTGGCGCTGGCCTTGCTGGTGGGATCGCTGGCCACGATGTTGCCGGCCGGTGAGGCCTCAGCCACCACGCTGCAGCGCCCGCCCACGGAGCTGCGTCTCGCCCCGGCGGAGCGCCCCGGCAGCCCGGCGCCCGAACGCCTCGGTCTCACCTGGGAGCTGGTGCATTGGGGCCCCCTGCAGCTGGGCCCCCTGCCCCTGGGCCCGATTGTCGTGACCCGGAAGTCGGCCCAGCTGGGCCTCAACAGCGCCACGCTGCTGTTCACCCTGATTCACAGCGCCAACCTGCTGCTGCTCACCACTTCCCCCGAAGCCTTGGTATGGGCGATCGACTGGTGGCTGATCCCGCTGGGGCGGCTGGGATTGCCGGTGGAGCGACTCGGCTTCATCCTGCTGCTGGCCCTGCGCTTTCTGCCGCTGGTGCAGGAAGAGTTTCAGAACCTGCTGCGCTCGCTGGCCACCCGCGCCGTCAACCTCAAGTCGCTGGGCTGGAAGGCGGGCCTCGGCCTGGCGCTGGCCGTGGGGGAGCGCCTGCTGGCGAATGTGTTGCTGCGCGCTGAGCAGGGCGCTGAAGCGCTGATGGCCCGCGGCGGTCGTTGGTTGGCGCCCGAAAGCCTGCATCAGCCCGCTGCGAGCGCGGCACTTCCGACCGTGCTGGCGGCTGCGGCGCTGCTGCTGCTGCTGGGGCTGCGGCTGCGCCTGGGTGCGGCCTGACCGCCCCAGCTGGTGGATGGTCTTCACCATGGCATCGCCGGGCAGGAGCGGAGCCCTCCGGTTGGAGCCGGGAGCGGCCCGATCAGCGCCCAGCCCGAGGCCCTGACGTTCTGGCCGAAGGAGGCCTGAGCCGCTCTGGCTCCTCCAGGGTTGGCCGGGCTTCAGGCGACGGCGTGGCGGGCTCGCCTGAACGCCGTGGGGTTGAATAGGTTCAGTTCGTCTGGCGATGTGAGTTCCGAGCGCTACCTGAATCACCCGACCTTCGGGATGCTCTATCGGGTTGCCCCCGTCGCGGAGAGCAAGGATCTTTTTGCCACCCTCTACGCCCAGCGGATCTTTTTCCTGGTGACGCTGCAAAGTCGTGGCGCGATGTTCGAGGTGATCCCCCTGATGGATGCCCGCCATTTCGCTGAGCAGAATCTTGCTCGCGCCCGCCGCGAAGGTCCGGATGTGCTGGCCCGCTGGCGCCAGCTGTTCGACCAGACCTTCATCTGATGACCAGCGGCGCCCTGGCCGCTCGTCTGGCTGAGCTGCGCCGGCAGTTGCCTCCCGCCACCCATCTGCTGGCTGTCAGCAAAGGGCAGGACGCGACGGCCATCCGGGAGGCGGTGGCGCTGGGACAGCGCAGTTTTGGCGAGAGCCGACTGCAGGAGGCGCAGGCCAAACAGGAGCGGCTCGCCGATCTGGGCCCCCTCGACTGGCATTTCATCGGTCGGCTCCAGGCCAACAAAGCCCGGGGGGTGCTGCGCCATTTCGGCACCATCCACTCCGTCGACAGCCTCGAGCTGGCCCAGCGGCTGCAGCGGATTGCCGCCGAAGAGGGCCTGGCGCCGGCGGTGCTGTTTCAGGTGAAACTCAGGCCCGATCCTGCCAAAACCGGCTTCAGCGCCGACGAGTTCCGCCTGGCCTGGCCGCTGTTGCGTGCTCTGGCGCCCCTGCGGCCCGTGGGTCTGATGACCATCGCCCCCCTGGCCCTCACCCTGGCGGAGCGCCGCCAGCTCTTTCAGGAGTGTGCCGATCTGGCGGCGGAGCACGGCCTCGAGCAGCTGTCGATGGGCATGAGTGGTGACTGGCCGGAGGCGGCGGCAGCCGGCAGCACCTGGGTGCGGCTTGGTACCACGTTGTTTGGTGTGCGGCCAGGGGGGCAGCCAGCTCAGGGGCCAGAAACGCTGACGAACACCGGCTGAGAGGTTGCCACCGCTGGCATGGGACGCTATTCAGGTCTGAAGCATCCATCCAGAGGCTATCCGTGTCGTTGTTTTCCCGTCTGCGTGCCGTCGTCTCCGGCGATGACTATCTCGATGGTGAATACGACGACGAGCTCGACTACGACCCGGGTGATGAGGGCGAGCCCGCCCCCACCAGTCGCAGTCTCGGCAGCAGCAGCAGCAGCGCCCTGGCTCTGAGTGAGCCCTTCGGCAGCGACGACCCCTTCGCCGGCACCAACGTGATCGGCATGCCAGGCCTCTCCACCGCGGCCGTGGAGGTCTGCCTGATGGAGCCCCGCAGCTTTGATGAGATGCCCCGGGCCATCCAGGCCCTGCGCGAGCGCAAAACGGTGATTCTTAATCTCACGATGATGGAGCCCGACCAAGCCCAGCGGGCCGTCGATTTCGTCGCCGGTGGCACCTTTGCCATCGACGGCCATCAGGAGCGGGTGGGCGAAAGCATCTTCCTGTTCGCTCCCAGTTGTGTCACCGTCACCACCGCCGGTGGTGAAGACACCGCCTCCCCCACGGTCACCGCCGGCCGCATCCCCCACGAGCCCCAGGATGCCGCCCCAAGTCCCGCCTGGGGCCGCAAGGATGATCTGGTCTGACGACCGGAGCACCAGTTCGTCCGCTGATCTGGGTTCCGCCGATGTTGACGCTGCTGAAATCGGTGTGATCGGCTTGGGGCGGATGGCCCAGGCTCTGGTGTTGCCCCTGATCGAAGCCGGACTGATCGACCGTGAACGGCTGCGGGCCGTGGTGGCCAGCGAGGCTTCCGCCCAACGGCTGCGCCAGAGCCATCAGCTGGCGGTGAGCACCGATCCGCTGCAAGCCTGGCAGGCACCGGTGGTGCTGCTGGCGGTCAAGCCCCAGCAATTGGAAGCGGTGGCCACGGCTCTGGCTGCCGTCGCTGAGGGGCCCCGCCCCCGGCTGCTGATTTCGGTGCTCGCCGGTGTGACCCTGGCTCGGCTGCAGCGCCTGTTTCCCCGCTGCCACTGTGTGCGGGCTGTGCCCAACACTCCTTGCCTGGTGCGGGCGGGGCTCACCGGCCTGGCCTGGGGGGAGGGCGTGAGCGCCGAGCAGCAGGAGTGGGTGCGGCTGTTGTTTGCCCGGGTGGGGGAGGTGCTGGAGCTGCCCGAGCCCCAGCTTGATGCCTTCCTGGCCCTCACCTCCTCCGGTCCGGCCTTCGTGGCGCTGGTAGCGGAGGCCATGGCCGATGGCGCCGTGGCCGCCGGCCTGCCCCGGAGTCTGGCCCAGCACCTGGCGCATCGCACCCTGGCGGGCACCGCGGCCCTGCTGCAGGAGCGGGAACTCCATCCCGGTCAACTCAAAGACATGGTGACCAGCCCGGCCGGCACCACGATCGCCGGGTTGCGGCACCTGGAGCGAGCCGGGTTGCGCTCGGCCCTGATCGAGGCGGTGCTGGCCGCCGCTGAGCGCAGCCGCGAGCTGGCCTAGGCAGCCGACCCTGCAGCCCAGCCGCCGGAAGCACTGCTACGCAGCAGCTGAGCGGCCAAGAGCAATTCCGCCCAACGGGCAGCGAAGCGGCGGTTCGGGGCTGTTTCAGCCTTTGTTGGTGTCAGCGATGGCAGCGGCAGCTTTGGCAGCAGCAGTCTTGGCGGCGCCCAGCCGGGGCTCCTGGCCGGCCAGCAGGCGTTGCAGGTTGCTGCGATGGCGCCATACCACCAGCACGGTGGTGAACACCGCCAGCAGCAGGTAGGCCGGCCGCAGGCCGCTGTCGCCGAACCAGGCCAGCATCAGCGCCGGCAGGGCCAGGGCCGCCACCACGCTCGAGAGCGAAACGATGCGGCTGAGCGTGAGCACCGCCAGGAAGATGCCGAAGCAGGCCAGGCCCACAGGCCAGGCGAGGCCCAGCAGCATGCCCAGGCCGGTGGCCACCGCCTTGCCGCCCTTCCAGCCCAGCCACAGCGGCCAGATATGACCGGCCAGGGCCGCCAGGCCGGCTGCCACCACCCACCAGTCGCTGCCGGCGTCGTAGCCGATCGGTTGCAGCAGGGTCTTGGCCAGGAGCACCGCCAGGCTGCCTTTGAGCACATCCACCACGAACACCGCCAGGGCCGGCCCCTTGCCCAGCACTCGCAGCACGTTGGTGGCTCCGGTGGAGCCCGATCCCTCCTGGCGGAGATCGATGCCGGCCAGCCAGTGGCCCGCCAGCCAGCCGCTGGGGATCGAGCCGAGCAGATAGCCGGCCACCAGCACGAAGAGGTTCAGCAGCATGGGGCTTGGTCGAAACGCAGAAGGAAGGAGTTAGGGCTGGGGCTTTCGCCTGGAGTCAGGGGTTTGGTCTTGGGTTGGGGCTTCGACCAGGAGTCAGAGGTTTGACCCTGGCCTTTGACTGGCGCTGGTGCCTGGGCCTGATGGGCTTGGTCTGGGGCTTTGGCCAGGAGCTTGGCCTTGGGTTGGGGCTGGGGTTTTTGTTTTGGCCTGATGGGCTTGCCGCTGGTGTTCCCAGATCCAGCCAGGTCTTGGTCAGGGCTGATGGGGTTCTGCAGCTTGTCTCAGAGGCTGGTGTCAGAGGCGTCTCGGCCAGGGGTCCTTGCTGTTGCTTCAGCACTGGTGGCGTGCCGAGTGGAGGCCGGCCTCAGTAGAGATCCTCCTCAAGCACCAGCTCGTCGGGGCCGGCGGCGAAGGCCAGCCAGAGGGGGAATTGCAGCAGGGGGATGTCCACCACCCGCTCGGCGGCATCGATGACGATGAACGGCAGCTCACCGCGTTCCTCCAGTCGATCGGCCCGCTCGATCGCCGCCTCCGAGCGCTCGAACAGCACGATGCCGCTGCTAGGACCGAAGTCGTCGCGGCTGAGGCCCAGGCAATCCTGCAGGCCGCGGCGCCATTCCCCCAACCGCTCCGGCTGGCCGGCCAGCACCAGGGTCTGGAAACGATCGCCATAGAGCTCGCCGAGGATGGCGATCGCGGCGGCGGCGATCAGCACGTTGCGATTGCGGCTGCCGCTGCTGGGCTGGGCTCCCCGGCCCCCCTGGCTCAGAAACCAGTCGTCCAGCAGGGCGGCGCCGGCGGGCTCCAGGGTGCGTCGCAGTTTCCAGGGATCGGCATTGAAATCCGGCTGGCCGCCGTAGCGCTTCAGCAGCCTGCGGATCAGGGCTTCGTCCTGGCTGAACAGTCCGGCGGCGGCTGGCGGCGAGAGTTCAGGCACGCTGGCGGCCTCCTGTTTGTCGAGCGGCGAAGGCTGCACCAGCACCGGCTGGGCTACCAGCTCGATCTGTTCGGCCGCCATCGCCAGATCCTGAAGCGCCCCCACCAGGTACTCCTGGAAGCCTTTCATGCGACGGGCGATGCCATCGGACTGGCCGCTGAAGCTGCTGGCGATCTGCTGCTGAATCTGGCTGCGGCGTTGCTCTAGGCCGGCGATCTCCTGCTCCAGGGCCTGGCGCCGCTGGCTCAGTTCGCGCAGGGCGAGCTCCAGCAACGCATCGCGGGCTGGGCCAGCGGCAACGTCCGGCCGGGTCGGGCCAGCTGGTGGAGCTGGGGGCGGCAGCACGGCGGCAGAAGGCGCCGGGGCTTCTGCTTCGCCCGAGGCTCGGGGCGAGTCCGGCCCTGGTGACTCGCTCCAGTCGGTTGACGCGTTCATCGCAGCTGGCATGGCCGGTGCGGCCGGTTCAGGCTGAGCGAGGGCCGCCAGATCGGGGCTGCTGGTCAGGTCGGTCATGGCGTCGTCGCGGCGGCCAGATGGGCCAGGCGCAGCTCCAATTGTTGGCGCAGAACATGGGCGTCAAATAGGACCGGCAGGAAATGGATGCTGCGCTGTTCGCGGAAATAGAACAGCACCGGCAGCCGGGGCCAGAAGAGGGTCCAGCTGAGCCAGCTCTCATAGGGGAACCGGCGGATTTCCTTCTCGCCGCGCCACACCACCAGATCCGCAGCGGCGAATTCCAGTCGCAGCGTGCGGGCCTGCAGCAGCAGGAAGCCGCCGAACAGCACCAGGGCCAGAGTGAGCCAGCGCACGCCACTCCACAGGGGTGTGGCCAGCAGGCAGGCGGGCCCCAGCACGGTCACGCCCAGGGGTACCCAGTAGCGGGGCTCGAGGCTGACATCGGCACGGGTCGGAACGCTGGCTTGGGCTAGGGAATCGGTGCTGGACATGGGAAGCACCCAAGGCTCTCCATGCTGCCATCCCAGCCCCAAATTCCCAGGCTGACCATTCGAGCCTGGGCCAGGAGCTCTCTGGTTGCCTGAGCGTTGGCAGGAGTGCTGCGGCGGTTCGCGGCGTTCGGACCCAGTGCCGATCCGATCCAGGTAGGGCCTCAGGTTCCGAACAGCACCTGGGTGAGCACCACGTCCACCAAAGCCACCGTCACCAGGATCATCACCACGGCGCCGGTGGTGCTGGTGCCCACCTCCTTGGGACCGCCGCGGGTGGTGAGGCCCCAGCCGCAGGCCAGCACGGCAATCAGCAGGCCGAAGACCAGGGCCTTGAGCAGCATCGAGGGCAGGTCGTTGGGCTCCATCCAGGTGCGCACCGAGTTCCAGAACACCGCTGGCGGCACGCTGTAGAGCATGGTGCTGCTCATCTGACCCGACCAGATCGCCACCCCGAAGAACAGCAAGCACTGCACCGGCGACATCACCACCATCGCCAGCACCCTGGGCACCACCAGGTATTCGACTGGGTCGGTGCGCAGCATGGTGATCGCATCGATCTGCTCGGTCACCTTCATGGTGCCGAGCTGGGCGGCATAGGCCGTGGCCACCTTGCCGGTGAGCAGCGTGGCGGTGAGCAGCGGCGCGATTTCGCGCGAGAGGCCAAGGGCCAGCAGGCCGCCGATCGCCGCATTGGCTCCCTGTTTAGACAACTCAGCCGCTACCTGGATGTTGAATACCGTGCCGGCGGCCAGACCGGTGATCAGCACGATCAGAAAGCTGCCGGGACCCGCCTCCAGCAGTTCCTGCACCAGGTCGGTCATGCTGATGCGGCCGCGGGCGATGGCGCTGACGGCCTGACCGCCGATCATCAGGCTGCTGCCAAGACGTACCAGCCAGCGGGGTGTCTTCATGACTGGACTCCAGCCTGCAGCCGATGCAGGCCCCGTTCCGGCCAGCGCCGCATCACCACCAGTCCCAGCACGATCAGCAGAGCGGGGATCAGGCCCATGCAGAGCCGGATCGCCACCAGGGCGCTGGTGGGTTGCAGGATCTCCAGCCTGGCCTGGTACCCACTCAGGCTCATCAGGTTGCCGAAGAAGAAGAGGGCGAAGCTAATGCAGATCTTCTGGGTGAACACCATCCAGGCGCTGTACTGGCCGGCCGGTCGCTCTGGATCGACATCAATCGCATCCGGTAGCAAGGACCAAGGGATCAGGTAAGCAGTGGCGGCACCGACACCGGCGGTCATGATGGTGAGCAACAGCAGAGCCAGCCGCACCCCGTTGGCGAGCGAGCCAGTGGGATGAACGGCCGCATCCAGGGGCGGCAGCATCATCGCGGCCAGACAGCCGACGATCCACAGGGTGGTGCCCCAATGCAGAGCGCGGATGCGGCCCAGGCGCTGCGACACCAGATTCCAGATCCACAGGCCGCCGAGGCTGCTGAGGATAAAGGGCATCAGGATCCAGTTGCTCCAGCTTTCCGGCAGGTGCATCACCACCGGTAGATAGATCAGCGCAGCGGTCTGCATCAGCTGCAGGGCGCACCACAGCAGCAGGTACAGGCCCAGCACCATCAGGAAGCGGCCGTTGCTGCGCACCCGCCTGAGCAGGCGGCGGGTGCTGCCCGGTTCACTGGTGGGTGTCTGACAGTTTTTGGCCTGGGGGGCCAGGCCCCAGCTGCAGATCAGGGTGGTCAGGGTGATGATCACCCCCGAGAGCATCCCCACCCGCCAGTAGCTGGCCGCATCGGCGTGGTCGCGCAGCAGCAGGCCGCCCAGTAAGGCCCCCACCAGCGTGGCGATGATCGACCCGGTGAATCGGGCCGTGTTCAACCTGGTGCGCAGGGAGACGCTGGTGGTGAGCTCTGCCGCCAGGGCCGAGTAGGGCAGGTTCACAGCCGTGTACAGGCTGTTGGCCACCATCGAGATCAGCACGAAGATCGCGAATTTCAGCCACAGACCACCGGGCGGCACCCACCACATCAACGCCATGGCAAAGCCCAGGGGCACGGCGCTACCGACGATCCAGGGCAAGCGGGGGCCCCAGGGGGTCTTGGTTTTGTCACTCAGCCAGCCGATCACCGGGTCATTGATGGCATCCCAGAGGCGGGCCAGCATCAGCACCAGGCCGGCCATCCAGGGCGGCATGCCTACGGCTGAGGTGTAAAAAATGAACAGATAAAACCCGATCAGGGAGGCGGCCATGCCGGTGCCGGCATCGCCCATGCCGTAGGCCCAGAGCATGCGGCCGCGGGGCCCGGGTCCCAGATCGGCCGGATCGATGTAGCCCGTGCTGCCGCCGTGATCACTGATCACGGGAGTCTGGGGGGAGGTGGGGGGCAAGGCTGGGGCGGACCGGCGGAGGTCATAATGCTGCAACCCTTCCCCATGGCCAGGGGCCGGACCCAGGTTCGGCGGGCTCCACCTCAGGAGCCTTCACCAGCACAGCAGCCACCCCTCGGGGCGTACATCTGTATCAGTGCGGGCGTAGTTTAGTGGTAAAACCTCAGCCTTCCAAGCTGATGATGCGGGTTCGATTCCCGCCGCCCGCTTGCTTTTCTCAATCCTGCAGTCGGCTTAAAGCCATTGGGGCAACAGGCTTTTGGTCTGCTGGTTGCTGGCGATCAGCTAGGCGCCCATCCACGTCTTGGGCATGGGGCAATCCTGAACAATCAGCACCAATGGGCTGAGCTGCCGGGCGCGGTGGCCACGGCGGTGCGCGTGCTCAGCTTGGGGCTGCCGATGCGGCGGTTCAGCCTCTGCGCTCAGGTGGCCGCCACCGGTGGCGGGCGCTCCTGGCGGCTCAGATCTCCAGCCGCTGCCAGATCACGTCCAGGTTGGCCCGGTGCAGGTCGGTGGCGAAGCATTCGGCCAGTTGCGCGGCCGGTAGCAGGCTGCTGACCTCGGGATCGGCCTCAAGATTGGCGCGGAAGTCGCCACCTTCGCGGTTCCAGGCGCTGTGGGCATGGCGCTGCACGATCCGATAGGCCTCTTCGCGATTGATTCCGGCGGCCACCAGGGCCAGCAGCACCCGCTGGCTGAACACCACACCGCCGTAGACGTTGAGGTTGCGGGTCATGTTTTCGGGGTAGACGCCCAGCCCCTTCACCACCTCAGTCATCTCGCGCAGCATGAAGTGCAAGGTGACCGAACAATCCGGCAGCATCATGCGCTCCACCGAGCTGTGGCTGATGTCGCGCTCATGCCAGAGGGCGACGTTTTCCAGAGCCGCCACGGTGTAGCTGCGCAACACCCGCGCCAGGCCGGAGATGCGCTCGCTGCGGATCGGATTGCGCTTGTGGGGCATGGCCGAGCTGCCCTTCTGTCCCTTGGCGAAGTTCTCCTCCACCTCCAGCACATCGGTGCGTTGCAGATTGCGGATCTCGGTGGAGAAGCGCTCCAGGGAGGCGCCGATCAGGGCCAGGGTCTGCACATATTCAGCATGACGATCGCGGCCGATCACCTGGGTGCTGGCCGTATCGGGCACCAGGCCCAGCAGGCGGCAGGTGATCGCCTCCACCTCGGGATCGGTGTTGGCATAGGTGCCCATGGCGCCGCTGATCTGGCCGACGGACACCACGGTTTCCAGCCGCGCCAGTCGCTCGCGGTTGCGTTCGGTTTCGGCCAGCCAGCCCGCCACCTTGAAGCCGAAGGTGATCGGCTCGCCATGGATGGCGTGGGAGCGGCCGATCATCACGGTGTCCTTATGGGCCCGGGCCAGCAACCGCAGGGCTGCGGCCAGTTGATCGAGTTCGGTGCGGAGCACCGCCACCGAGCGCTTGAGCTGCAGGGCCAGGCCCGTGTCCAGCACATCGGAGCTGGTCATGCCGACGTGGATATAGCGCCCGGCATCCCCAACGTGTTCGTTGACGTTGGTGAGGAAGGCGATCACGTCGTGGCGCACTTCGGCCTCGATCTCCAGGATGCGACTCACCTCGAAGGCAGCCTGCTCACGGATCGTGGCCAGCGCTTCGGGCGGCACCCGACCCAGTTCGCACTGGGCGGCGGTGGCAGCGATCTCCACATCCAGCCAGCTCTGGAATTTGGCTTCCTCACTCCAGAGGCCGCCCATCTCGGGCAGGGTGTAACGCTCGATCAAGGGCCAGCGCGTGGCAACGTCGCCCCCAACCTATCGGGCGACCCTCAGGTCACCGTGGTCAGCTGGCGATGGGCTACCTCCCAGTGCACCAGGGTGCCCCAGCTTTGCTGCCGCACCCAGCAGCGCCCGCCGCGGCACTGGATCAGCTGGAAGGGAGGCAGGTCGTCGGGCTGGTTGCGGAGCCGCACGAAGCTGCCTGGCCTGAGCAGCTCCAGGACATTGCTGCCCCGATGCCCATGGGGATGGCCGAGGCTGCGACTGGTCGTCACCAGCTCCGGTGCGCTCAGGGTGCTGGATCGGGCTGGGCCCATGGAAGGCTCTGACCTGCGGTTCGGGCCATCTTCTGTTGGTATCCACTTGAACAGGTGGGGCTTTGGCTTTATTTCCGTTTCCCGTGTGGTTCGATAACGGAACCAACACCCGGCTGCTCCGGCCGGACGGGACGTTCCCCATGGCCCGCAGGCAGCGGCTCGATCTTGAACTGGTAGCCCGGGGGCTCGCTGTCAGTCGCCAGCAGGCCCAGCAACTGATCCGCGGTGGCCGGGTGCGCAGTGGTGATCGGGTGCTCGACAAGCCCGGCGTCGACGTGGCGGCCGAGCTCGATCTGGAGGTGGAGCAGCCGCCTCGCTTTGTCTCCCGTGGTGGCGAAAAGCTGGTGGCGGCTCTGGAGCAGTTGCCGATCCAGGTGGCCGGGCGCGTTTGCCTCGACGGCGGCATCTCCACCGGCGGCTTCACCGATTGCCTGCTGCAGCATGGGGCGCGCCGTGTCTACGGCATTGATGTCGGCTACGGCCAGACCGCCTGGAGTCTGCGCACCGATCCGCGCGTGGTGCTGCGGGAGCGCACCAACCTGCGCCATCTCAGCCCGGACGATCTCTACGGGCCTGAGGATCCCTGGCCGGATCTGGCTGTCGCCGATGTCTCCTTCATTTCGCTCACCCGGGTGCTACCGGCTCTGGGGGCGTTGCTGCGGCCCGCGCTCAGCGCGACTGAGGCCAGGGAGCTGGCCGGGTCCGCGGCGGGAGCTGTGGCTGGAGTGGAAGCTCTGCTGCTGGTTAAGCCCCAGTTCGAGGTGGGGCGTTCCCGGGTGGGTAAGGGGGGTGTGGTGCGCGATCCGGCCGCCCATGTGGATGCGATCGAAACGGTGCTGGCCGCGGCGGTGCAGCTGGGTTGGGAGGCGGCTGGCCTGGTGGCTTCACCGCTCACCGGTCCGGCAGGCAACCACGAATACCTGCTCTGGCTGCGCACGCTGATGGGCTCTCCCGGGGCAGCGGCAACCAGCCCAGCCGAAGCACCCTCCTCGCCGCAAGCAGAGGGAGGTCAGAACGTTGCAGGTGAAGGTCAATCCAGAGCGGAGGCTGCTCCAAGCGCTCCAGCCCAGGGACCGCTGGATCACCCCCAGATTTGTGCCTTGGTGCAGCGCACGCTCAGGGGTGCTTGAGACGGTCGTCTCAAGGCCGGCGAGAGGCGCCGGCAACACCAGGCTCAGATGGCGTTGCTGTCGCGATCGCCGGTGCGGATGCGGATGACGGAATCAATCGTGCTGATGAAGATCTTGCCGTCGCCGATTTCGCCGGTGCGGGCCGCATCCTGGATGGCGTTCACCACCGTGTCGATCCGATCGTCGTCGACGACGATCTCAAGTTTCAGCTTTTGCAGGAATTCAACGGTGAACTCCGAACCGCGGTAGCGCTCCACCTGGCCTTTCTGGCGCCCGAAGCCACGCACCTCGCTCACCGTCATGCCGACGATGCCTGCATTCACGAGCGCGATCTTGACGTCCTCCAGTTTGAACGGACGGATGATGGCCTCGATTTTCTTCATGGATGCGGCGGGGGGCGGTGGGAACTCGGAAAAGGATCCTGGCAGCTGGTGGCGGCCGATGGGCCGTCGGTAGCCGATTCAGTGGTGATGAAGCTGTTGGCACCGATCCAGTTGGACTGGCTCGGTCTCTGTTCGGTTTGAACGTTTCAGCCTTGCCGATCCCGATCGCTGGATTCTCGCTGATTCCTGGAGGCCGGCTCAGGTTTTCTGACTCGGTCTGGCGGGGATCAGGCGGGCAGGATTCAGTCGTTCAGGACTCAGTTGAGCTGAGCTCGCTTCTGCCGGGGGCAGTTTGGCTGGGTCGGTGTTGCCGCTCCAGACCTCCGGATCAGTGTTGCAGACATCAGTGAGAGCTGCCTGCCCCGTCATTAGGCCCGAGTCCGGAGGCAGCCGTCGTAACGATCGCTACGACAGCTGCCTCTTGGTCGGGATCCAGTACGTTCGATTCCTCTGCTTTTGTCGCCAGCCCATGGCCATCCAAGCTGCCGCCATCAGTGCCGTCGCCGTGACTGAAGGGCTTTCAACCGATTCGGGCGAACGCACCCGTACTCCGAGCTACGGCGAACGGGCGATTGCCGAAGCTCAGCTCATCTGCTTCGACAATCCTCGGCCCGGTCGCCCCTATGAGGTGTCAATCGAGCTGCCGGAATTCACCTGCACGTGCCCATTCTCCGGCTATCCCGATTTCGCGGTGCTGCGGCTGCTGTACCAGCCGGGCCCGCGGGTGCTGGAGCTCAAGGCTCTGAAGCTGTACGTGAATGGCTACCGGGACCGCAGCATCTCCCATGAGGAGGTGGCCAACCTGATCCTCGACGACTTTGTGGCGGCCTGTGCGCCCACCTGGATGGAGTTGGTGGCCGACTTCAACCCCCGCGGCAATGTGCACACGGTGGTGCGGGTCAGCCATGGGCAGCGCCAGCCCTGTTGAGCCTCGAGCCAGGTGTCTGCCCTTCTGAGCCTCAGCCCTGCTGGGCGGCAGCCCTGGACACCCGGCCCAGCAGCGCTGGCAGTTCGGCGGCGAAGGCTGTGAGGTTGCGATTGCAGAGGCCGGCCACGTGCAGGCGACCGGCCTCTGCTTCGCTGATCGCCCAGAGCTGGCGGGTGGCCACCAGGCTGAGTCCGCCTCCAAGCAGGGCGATGGCGAAGCCGCTGTACACCAGTGGAACGCCGGGATCACGCTTCAGCAGGATGCCGCTTGCCGGCAGGATCGAGTCCACCCGGATCGGCAGGCCGCGCACCTCAACTGCCTCGCCACCAGGTTGCAGTCGAGCCAGTTGCTGGCCATCGGGTCCAAACACCTCCACCGGTCCCTGTTCGCTGCGCAGGCTCAGAAACACCGGTTCGCTGCCATCGGGACGGGTCGGCAGCACCAGGCCCCACACCTGCTCGCCCAATTCGGGATAGGTCTGAAGCGGCAGCTGCAGGACGGGGCTGCGCCCCAGTTGGATGTTGACCGCCGCCAGGGCCCAGTCGGCTTGATAAAGGGTCATGCCCCGGTGGCGCAGGGGATGGTTGACGCTGATCATGGCCCGCAGCGGCGCCTCCGCAACCCGCTTGCGGCTGGGCTGGTCTGCGGCTCCAGCTGCACTGGCCTCGGCAGAGTCAAGGTCGTCGGCCGGCGTCCGCTCGAGGGTCGAGGCTTCGCTCCTGGGGCTGGTCTCAACGTCGTTGCTCAGGGCGGCCGGGGCGATCGATCGAGCTGCGACCGCGGGGGTGATCCCAGCCTGGGAGCCTGCAGCGGAAGGAGTTGTTGCCGAATTTGGGCTGCTCTGTGCAACTCCTGCTGCTGTTGCTGTTTCGGAGGAGCCTGCCGTACCGCTGAATGCTGTGGTGTCCACCTCCAGAGGAGGTGGAATTAGACGCAGGCTGGAGCTGAACTGCTCCGGCCGGCCGAGCGGATCGCGCTGGATCTGGAAGTCGTCGAGGGCCACGGTGAGCTGGGTGTGGCCGCGGCTATCCAGCAGTTCCAGTTCCCGACCAGGGGCAAGAAAGCGCTCCAGCCGCTGGCCCCCCAACGATCCCCAGGCAGCACCCACCATCAGCACCACCATGCCGGCATGGACGAGCAGCGGTCCCACCCGACCCAGCACGCCCCGCCGGGCGGCGAGCCGGTCCGGCTGGCGTTGCACCTGCCAGCCCCCGGACCGTAACTCCTGCTCCAGCCGGTCCAGACAGGGCCCGGGCTCGTCGCTGAGCATGGTTTCGGCCACACTCAGCTTGCTCAGCTGGCGCGGCGAGCGGTAATCGATCCAGCGCAGCGAGGCCTGCAGGGCTGGCCACTGGCGACGCCAGCTGCACAGCACCAGAGACAGCCCCAGCCAGGCCAGCAAAGCCAGGAACCAGCCACTGGAATAGACGTGGTCGAGCTGCAGATGCAGCACGCCGTTGCCATCGACCAGACCGAGCCAGGGAGCCGGGTCGTAGCGCTGGTGGTAGAAGAGCTCGCTTTCTTTCTGGGGAATGGCGGTGCCGACCCCACTGGCGAGGGCGATCACCAGCAGCAGCGTGATCGCCAGGCGCAGGTCGGCCAGCCAGCCGATCCAACGCAGCAAGCGCCGCTTGCTGGTTGAGGAGGGGGCCGCCGTCATGGCAGTTGGGAGAGCAGGGTGAGGCCACCGGTGGTCAGCAGCACCACGCCGCTGATCGGTGGGATCCATTGGCCGACTCGACGCAGGCGCAGCAGGTCGGGCAGGCTGGCGGCGGCAGTGCCAGCCAGCAGCAGGGGCAACACCTGGCCGGCGCCGAAACAGGTGAGCAACACCACGCCCTCCAGGGGCCGGCCGTTCTGGGCCATCCAGGTCAGTAACACGGCCAGCACCGGGGTGGTGCAGGGCGTGGCCGCCAGGCCGAAGGCCAAGCCAGCGGCCAAGGGAGCCAGGGGTGCCGGCACCCGGCGCCGCCAGATTTCGGGATCAGGGCCGGCCGGCAGGGGAAAGCGCAGCAGGCCGAGCAGATTCAGACCCATCACCACGGCCACCACCGCCACCACCAAAGGAATCTGGCTGGGCAGGCTGCCGTAGAGCCGTCCCATCAGGCCACTGGCCAGACCCAGCAGCACCAGCGAGGAGACGATGCCGGCCGCGAAGCTGACGCTGCGCTGCCAGGGCAAGGAGCGAGGCACGGCCGCCAGCATCGGTGTCCTGCTGCCATCGGTGCCGAAGCCTGCCAGGTAGGCCAGGGTGACGGGCAACAGGGAGAGCGAACAGGGGCCGAGGCTGGTCAGAACGCCACCGCCGAACATCACCGCCAGGGTGATCGGTCCCGGATGGGCAAGGGAACTCTGCAGCAGGTGTTCGCTGCTGCGGGCCCAATCGGCGAGCAGCAGGCCGGGGCTGGTCATGGCCGGGGGGAGAAAGGCCGATGCGGTCAGCCTATCGGGGCAGGTGGCTGGCGCCGTCGGCGCGGGCGCGCGGTTTCCAGTCCTGTGGTTTCCAGGGAGCAGCGAATCAGCAGGCCGCAGACGAACAGGCTGCTGAGCAGGGAGTTGCCGCCGTAGCTGATCATCGGTAACGGCAGGCCGGTGGTGGGCATGGCGCCGCTGGCCACTGCGATGTTGAGGATCGACTGGCCGACCAGCAGGGTGGTGCAGCCCATGGCCACCAGGCGGTGCTGGTTGCTGCGGCAGCTGAGGGCCACCCTCAGGCCGACGAAGCCGAAGATCAACAGAAACAGCAGCAGCATCACCGAGCCGACGTAGCCGAACTCTTCGGCGAACACCGCGAAGATGAAATCGGTGGTCTGGATCGGCAGGTATTGCAACTTCTGGGTGGAGAGCCCGAGGCCCTCACCGAGAATGCCGCCTGAGCCGATCGCCAGCAGGCTCTGCACCAGTTGGTAGCCATCGCCCTGGGCATCCTTCCAGGGATTGAGGAAGGAGGTGACCCGCAGCCGCTGGTATTCGTTGATCATGATGCTGGCGCCACCGAGCAAACCTCCGGCCCCCGCCGCGCCGATCAACAGCGGCAGGGAGAGGCCACCAGCCAGGGCCATCAACCAGAGCAGCAGTCCCAGCAGGGCGGCGGTGCTGAGGTTGGGTTGCTTCAGGATCAGCAGGATCACACCGCCGAAAATCGCCAGCCAGAGCAGCTTCTGGTCATTGCCGATGCGGCGCCAGTGGGAGAAGAGCACGGCTCCTTGCAGCACCACAAAGGGTTTCACCAGTTCGGTGGGCTGGATCTGAATCGGTCCGAGCACCAGCCAGCGGCTGGCCCCGGTCACGGTGCTGCCGATCACCAGGGTGGCCGCAATCAGCACTGACGCGATCACCAGGGCCGTTCCGGCGATGTGCAGCCAGCGCCGCAGGCTGGTGCGGATGGCCAGCAGCAACAGCCCCCAGCTCGCCAGCAGCCACAGAGCCTGGCGTTTGAGGTAGTAGGCCGCGTCGCCCATCTCCCGGTCGGCGACGAACCAACTGGCGGAGGTGAGAATCAGCAGCCCGACCAGGCTCCAGATGGCCACCAGGCCCAGCAGCAGCCTGGCTTCGGCGGGCCAGAGGCCCCAGGGCAGGGGCATCAGGCTCTGCCCTGCCGGGCTGGCCTGCTGGGTGTCGCTGCGGTCGGGCGATCGAGACGGGGTTCGGGTCAAGGCTGGGGCTACCGGGATCGCCAATGGACCATTCAGCCGTGAACAGCCGGGCCTTGTCGAGTCCTTTGAGCAAATCAAACGGCCCAGGCCACGCTTGCGCTGGCAGGTCAGGCGAGTGGATGGGTCCGGTAGGGGGGCTTTCGGTGCGGCTGGATCAAGCGGGCGTTGTCGGATTGGCGTGAATCGCTTGGGTGGCTCCTGCTGGGCGACAGCAAAGGCCATCAGCGGCGCCGGACCACGAATCAGGCCCGATGCCAGAGCCCTCGCTTGCGGATGCATCGCCGGGCGATTACGGCCGCCCTAGCCCTGCAGGGGGCTTGGTTTGGCGAGCCAAGCCCTGTGGTCAGAGTGCATCTGGTTGTTCCGTGCTGAATGGCGGCCCTCCCGTCCGCTGCCTCCTCCTCTGGGCCCGCGGGATCTCCCCCAGAGTCTTCAGTGAGCCAGCTCACGCCGCTAAACGCTCGGGATGCCCTCAGGCAGCCATGTCTCGGACGTGCCGTGTCGCAGTCGATCAGGCCGCCTGGCTAGATCACACCGCCTGGGCTCGCACGGGGCTCGCATCCTGCTGGGTCATCAACAAACCGAAACCCAGGTCTTCCTTCGGGAAGTCCTGGGTTAACCCGTCCATCCAGCTGGAGGCGAGTGGCAAGCGCTGGCTGGTTCTGGTCAACACGCGAATCGCACGGTGGTCAGAGTGTCCAGGCTTGGGTTGGGGAACTGACGATCAATCGGGGAAAAATCCTGATATCGAGCCAGATTCACCTCGCCGATCCCTTGAGTTTACTGGATTCGGACCCAGAGCAAGGGATGGAGGCGAGATCAGGGTTAAGGACCAGATCAGGAATGGTGGACAGCTGCGCTCCGATAGTGCAGCTGATGGACCTTCAGTTGCCGCAGTTTTGCTGACGGCGTCCGGTGGCCAACTCCACCTTCAGGATCTTGCCACCCTGTTTCATGATGCGCTGCTGTTCCGCAAACCAGCTGGAATAGGGCACCCACTTGGTGAAATAGGTGTTTTGCAATTCACGCTGGGTTCTCGCCTTTTCAGGGCAGGGAATGCAGGCTGTGATCTTGAACAGGCGCATGGGGGGCTCCTTGTCGGGACGACTCTGCAGAGATCAGGCGAGACCCGAGCTGATGTAGTCGAAGTAGACACCCATTTCACGACCGGCATCAGGACCCACAAGGGAAGCTGTGGATTCCTTCATGGCCTGGATCGACTGAACGGTGGCGCCGATGGGCACGCCCAGGGAGTTGTAGGTCTCCTTGAGGCCGTTCAGAACGCGCTCGTCGAGGATCGAAGTGTCACCTGCCAGCATGGCGTAGGTGGCATAGCGGAGGTAGTAATCCAGATCGCGGATGCAGGCCGCATAGCGGCGGGTGGTGTACATGTTGCCGCCCGGACGAGTGATGTCCGAATACAGCAGCGCTTTGGCGACGGCCTCTTTGATGATGGCCGAAGCGTTGGCGCTGATGGTGGCGGCAGCACGGACGCGCAGCTCACCGCTGGCGAAGTACTGCTCAAGCCTGCCGATGGAACCGCCGTCAAGGTAAAGACCCTGAACGTCGGACTGGTTGATGACGTTGGTGATGGCGTCTTGCATGGATCCTGAGAGGAGTGGCGATGAACGGGGAGGGAAGAGACCTCAGGAGAGGGCGCCGACGACGTAGTCGAAGTAGAAACCAGCTTCCTCGGCATCGGCGCCGGTGAGGATGCCGGTGGCCACCGACTTCATTTCGCGCACGGCTTCCGCCATCGCTTCCAGGGGAGTGCCAAGGGCGCGGTACATCTCACGAGCGCCAATGATGCCGATCTCTTCGATCGGTGTCACATCGCCGGCGACAACGCCGTATGTGACCAAGCGCAAGTAGTAATCCATGTCCCGCAGACAGCTCGCGGTCATCTCTTCACCGTAGGCATTGCCTCCGGGTGAGATGACATCGGGACGCTTCTGGAAAAGCTGGCCTCCGGCCTGCTTGACGATGCGCTCCCGGCTTTCGGCCAGGACCTGGGCGACGCGGAGGCGACGCTGACCACCAGCCACGAACGACTTGATCTGGTCGAGTTCGCCAGGGCTGAGGTAGCGGGCTTCGGCGTCCGCGTTGATGATCGAGTTGGAGACGATGCTCATGCAGTTCTGCCTCGAAACAAGCGGTCGCCGTTGAAGGAGACCGGTATCCAGTGGGTAAGGGTTGAGGCCGACAGCGTCGACCACCGAATCATTCTGCGGCAACGCTCCTCTGGGGGTCGGCCGCCGGTAACAGATCTTCACGGCCGAATTGCTGGGGAGATTCCTGCGGTTGCAAAGCATCTGGCTCCAGTTGCTGACAGCCGCCTGCTGCAGCAATTGTTGATCATTTACGGCCTTTTCCGGCGACTGGAGCCCGCCGCTTTCGGGACCATCTTTGGTGGTGATCTTTGGATCAAATTATGGCGCTAATTCATAAAGCAACCTCCCGGAGTATGGCTCCGGGAGGTTGGGGTAATAGTTGTGTTTTTTAGGGCCGCAGACTCGCTCTGGTTTTGGTTGCCGGTCTCAGATCGCTCCGCCCAGGGGTGGATTGAGGGCGGCATTGCCACCGTAGAGATTGGCGGTGCGGTTCACCGTGCTCAAGGGCAGGCCATCGGCAGTGTTCAGACCTTTGAGGTAAGGCACGGTGTCGCGACCAAAGCTGCTGGCGTACTCCGAACCGGAGAGCACGGCGGTGATCGCCGCCCTCTGGCCCTGGTTCGCGCGGGTGGCGAGGAAGTGACTCACCTCCGCTGGCTGGGCGGCTCGACCCAGCAGCGCGAGATAAACCGCCGAGGCGCCCCGCAATGGTGCCATCCGCTGGATCCGTTGTTGGAACAGGTCGCTGAGGGCGATCTGGCCGATGAAATCAGCCACCGTCAACACGCCGTTGCGCAACTGGGATTCGGCGTCGCCGAGCCGCTCCACCACAAGGACCGTGCGGTTAAGGAGTTGGCGATAGCTGGCTTCGATCGCCGCGCTCAACTCGCCCTCGCTCGGAGCGCTGGGAAGCAGAACGGGTTGTCCCAGGCTCTGGCGCCGGCGGAAGCCCTGGGGCGAGCCGGGCTGCAGCGCTTTCGCCATGGCGGCACCTGGTTGTACGGCGCTCGCGGACCCGTAGCCACTGCCCAGGGGAGCGCGCCAGGTGCCGGTGCCCGTCAGGGCTGTTGGTGTGAAAGGCGTCGGGGCCGCCGGTGTCGTGGAACGGCTCGGCAGCGGCGTGGCCACACCGGGTTTCCAGCGCGGCGCGCTCCAGCTGCGGCTGGGCAGGGGGGGCTGTTTGAGGCTCTGGGGCCCAGCATTACGGTCTGCGACCGGAGCACTGCTCTGGCCGCCACTGATGGCCGCCGTCCAGCTGCCGCGGATCACCCGGCTGCGATCGGGCAGATTGCGGGGCACGATGTCGGCGACCGTGCGCAGCTGCTGCGGTCGCGGCACATCCGGTCGCATGATTGGCATGAGATCGGCGACGGCCGCAGCATTGAAGGGCCGGCGCAGGCCAGGAACCTTGCGGGCGTTGCGGTCGTTGGCGGTGATGAAACGCTCGTAGGGGACGGTGTCCTCGCCGAAAGTTTCGTTGTACTCGCGACTGTTGATCATGGCGTCGACGACGCCATAGAAGCCGCTGCGGGCAGCGGTGTCGAAGTAGCTGTCGATCTCCCAGCGGCCGAAGGTGGGGCGACCCAGGATGCGGCGATGCATCACCTCGATCGCCTTGCAGATGTAGAGGCCACTCCAGTAGCGACGACGGAAAGCCTTGGAGCGAGCCACTTGGCGGATGAACTCCCGCAGGCTGATGTCGCCGTTTTCGAGCTTGATCTCTTCAACGGTGTTGCGTTCGCCGGCATAGCCGGCGTTGCCTAGGATCTGGACATAGACGCCGCGGATTACCGCCTGGGTGGCCGCTTCAGTGCCACGGATGCTGGGCTGGCCGCCCCGTCTGGGTACGGAACTGCCGCCGGTGGCGATCTGCTGCAGGCGCAGCACCTTGGGACCAACCCGGCGTGGGGTGGACTTACGGAACTGGGCGCTGTCCATCTGGCCCGGCTGGCGCAGGCCATTGCCGATCAGGATGCGGCGGCTGTCGTAACTGAATGGCGCCGGACGCGTGGCCACTGAGGCGGTGCCAGACGGGAAGATCGCGCCATAATTGAGGCCAATCGGGTCGTTCCCACCGCCGTAGGGATGTTGGTCGGCGAAGGGTTGCCGGTAGGAGGCGTAGAGGGTGATGTATTGCGGGGCACCTTCAAAGGGGGCGCTATAGCGGAAGAGCTTGCGATTCGATCCCCAGCCGGCGCTTTCCTGGGCCTCTTCGCCGAGGTCGCGCAAATAGGGAACGGTTTCTTCGCCGAAGACGCGGGCATATTCCATGCCGTTGACCAGGGCATCCACCAGACCGCCGAGCCCTTTGCTGCTGACGATGGCGAAATACTGGCGGAACTCCTCGATTGAACTCACCCCCCGACCGAGGAAGTGGCGGAAGGCCAGCTCCACAACGCGGCTGTTGGAGAAGCGGCCGTAAAATTGGCGTTGATATTCTTTGCTGCGCCCGAGGGCACGAATGAATTCTCGCATCGACAGCTGGCCCTGGCGCACCTGGGTGGCTTCGACCGGGCAGACCACCTGGGAGTAGGCCTTGGTGATGTCCCGCTCAAACACCTGGCGGTAAGAGGCCCGGATCACTTCGGCCTTTTCGCTGCCGGAGAGCCGGGGGCGCATCACGAAGCGCTGAGCTCCCTCGGCGGCAAGGGCGTAGATCGCCGGCAGTTGCAGGCCCTGGTTCACGGGGCTGCCGAGCCGTGCGCGGCTGGAGGGGGTGGCAACCTCCAGTTCCTTGAGCAGCACGTTGAAGTAGTCGATCACGAGGTTGCGCGCCTGCGGTTCCCCCTTGAACAGGCCAGCGCCGGCAGCCCGCATCTCCTGCAGGGCCACGTTGGTGGCGGCCAGCGAGCAGGCTTTTTCGAGCACGTCCCGCAGGCCGCGGGTGTTGACGGACAGGATGCTGGGATCGCCGGCGACGATGGCGTAGCTGACGTAGCGCAGGAACCAGGCCAGATCGCGGATCGACTTCTTCATCCGCTCGGTGCCGTAGCGGCCGACGCTGATCGGAGCGAAGCCGGTGGGCAGGATCACACGCACATCGGCATCGCCGCCGGCGCCTTCAAGCAGCCGGCTCAGCAGGTTGCCGCGGTTGGCGGTGGCACCGGCGAAGGTCTGCACTGAGCGCTGGAAGGCGGCCTGGTCTGCTGCCAGGGGCGCACCCTCGCCAGCGGCGTCGCCGGGGAGGGGGGCATCGAGATAGGAGAGCGGCGTGCCGCCCGAAAAAATGCGGTTGGCGGCTTTGGCGACGATCGCAGCAGCATTGGCCGAGAGGCGCTGGGCCACTGTCACCCTGATCTGGCCACTCTGGAAGAAGGTGGTCAGGGCGTCGAGTTCGCCGCCGTCGGGGAAGCGATCCTGCTGCTCCGCTTGACGGACGCTGGAGAGCGGCAGGGTGTCGTAGCGCTGGGGGGTGACCCTGGTGCTGCCGCTGCTGGCGGTCACGGTCATGAACGAGAGCGAGCCGGGCTCCGGAACGTTACGGCTGGCCCCGCTGCCCACCGGCCGGCGATGAACAAATGTTTGCAGCCCACTGCGTTTGTCTCGCCTTCGCCTTCGCCGCCATGAAATGCTCCCCCAGCGGCCCAGCTTCTTGCCGATGAGCTCCAGTCCCAGGGATGCCGCCACGCCGGTGGTCAGTGCTTTTTACGATCGTTTCCCTTACCCCGGGGATCCTCTCCAAGACGGTCCGCCGCCGGGATACAACTGGCGTTGGTGCGTCGACAGCGCCATGGCGGCGGCCCTTGGGGTCTTGTCAGCCGCCCCGCCCTCCGGTACCCGAACCTGGCGGATCCTCGACGCCGGCTGCGGCACGGGGGTGAGCACCGATTACCTCTGCCATCTCAATCCCGGTTCCACGGTGTTAGCCGTGGACATCAGCGCCGGCACGCTCGAGGTGGCCCGCGAGCGCACCCGCCGTTCCGGGGCCGCCCAGCAGGTGCAGGAGCTGCGGATCGAACAGCGCAGCCTGCTCGATCTGGAGCAGGAGGATGCGTTCGATTACATCAACTCCGTGGGGGTGCTCCATCACCTGCGTGAGCCCGAGCAGGGTCTGCGGGCTCTGGCCCGGCAGCTGCGCCCCGGTGGGGTGCTGCATCTGTTTCTGTACGCCGATGGCGGCCGTTGGGAGATCCACCGCAGTCAGCGCGCGCTGTCGCTGCTGGAGGTGGGTACGGGGGGCGAGGGCCTGAGCCTGGGGCGCCAGTTGCTGCGCGAACTGCCGGAGGCCAATCGTCTGCGGCGCCATCACGAACAGCGCTGGGCCCTCGATACGGCCGCCGATGCCAACTTCGCCGACATGTACCTGCATCCGCAGGAAACCAGCTACGACCTTGATCGGCTGCTGCGCTTCGTCGAGCAGGCAGACCTCCGTTTCGCCGGCTTTTCCAATCCCCAGGTGTGGGATCCGGCGCGGCTGTTGCAGGGGGAACTGCTGGAGCGGGCCCGGGCCCTGCCCCAACGGCAGCAGTGGGCGCTGGTGGAGGCCCTCGATCCCGACATCAGTCACTTTGAGTTCTTCCTCAGCAAGGGGGATGTGGAGCCGCTGGAGTGGACCGATGCCGCGCTTCTGGCCCATAGCGGCCAACGCAACCGCTGCCTCTGGGGCTGGCCGTCCACCAGTCTGATGGGGCCGGATCTCGAGCCCCTCACGATCGCTGCGGCGCAGCTGGAGCTGTTGCAGGCCTTCGAGGCTGCCCCCGCCGGCACCCCCCTCGGCAAGCTCAGCCTCGCCATGGCCATCGACGAGCGATTGCTCCTGGCCCGGCAGCTGATCGCCGAGCGCTTGCTGCTGCCGGTGAGGCCCTGACTGCCAGTGATCCGGGGAGTCGGCAACGCTGCCGTAACCCTGCGTGATAACCTCCGTGCGCCCAGTCGGAACCCCGTCGGTTGCAGGCTGCCCCCACTACTCCGGTACCCCCTTCCCCTAGCGGGGAGTCGATACCCGAGACGAGGGAAGCACCCGTAGCCAGCGCCTTCCCAAGCGATGCCACCACCGGTGATCTCCTCACCGACCGTGATTGTTTGGAACCCTCCTCAACCGCTGCCCCGGAACCCGCCAACGGTTCTGATCACGGCCCAGGACCCGGAAACGGGCCTGATCAAGGCCCAGGACCTGCTAACGGGTCCGATAACGGTATGGACGGGTATCACCGATTGCAGCGCCGCCTGATCTTGGCGACGCTGGTGGCCACCGCCTTGGCGGTGCCCCTCACGGCTCTCTGCTTCGACATCCCGACCGCCGTCAGTCTTCTGATCGGAGCCCTTGCCGGTCTCCTCTACATCAGGCTTCTGGCCCGCAGCGTTTCCCGCCTCGGCGGCGAGCGCCGATCGGTAGGGAAAGTGCAGCTCGTGGTTCCCGTTGTCCTGGTGCTCGCGGCCGCCAGGATTCCCCAGCTTGAGATCGTTCCCGCCCTGGTGGGATTCCTTCTCTATAAGCCCGCCCTGATCGTTCAGGCCGTCCTCGACTCCTGAGCCACAAACCCTGGGCCAGCGGGCCGCCGGCCCCGTTGGGGCCGGGTCTCCTCTGCCCCCAGGGCGCCCCTGGTTCCACCAGGACCTTCTCCCCCAGGACCTTCCTCCAGGACAGTCATTCCGATGGTTCCGTTGCCCTTCGCCCTTCCCCTTGCCGAACTGGAGGTGGGTCAGCACCTCTATTGGCAACTCGGCAATCTCAAGATTCACGGTCAGGTCTTCATCAGTTCCTGGATCGTCATCGGCGCTCTGCTCGCTGTCGTGGTGATCGGCACGCGCAAGCTGGAGCGCGATCCGGGCGGTGTGCAGAACCTGCTGGAGTTTCTCTGGGATTACATTCGTGATCTCTCCCGCGAGCAGATCGGAGAGAAGGCCTATCGCGACTGGCTGCCGTTCATCGGCACGCTTTTCCTGTTCATCTTCGTCAGCAACTGGGGTGGGGCTCTGATTCCCTGGAAGCTGATCCATCTTCCCAGTGGCGAACTCGGTGCTCCCACTGCCGACATCAACACCACCATCGCCTTGGCTCTGCTGGTGTCTCTGGCTTACTTCTATGCGGGTCTGAGTCGTAAAGGCTTCCGGTACTTCGAGTACTACGTCGAGCCAACTCCGATCATGCTCCCCTTCAAGATCGTCGAAGATTTTACCAAGCCCCTGTCCCTGTCCTTCCGTCTTTTCGGCAACATCCTTGCCGACGAGCTGGTGGTGGCAGTGCTGGCCTTCCTTGTGCCCCTGGTGGTGCCGCTGCCAGCCATGTTCCTGGGGCTGTTCACCAGTGCCATCCAGGCGCTGATCTTCGCCACCCTCGCCGCTTATTACATCGGTGAGGCTGTCCACGAGGAGCACCACTAGGTCTCCTCGCCAGGCTGGTTCACCGTCTGGCAAACTTCTGTCGCGCAGGTCCGGCTTGTTCCGGGCCCATCCTCCGGCTAGCGCTTTGAGGATGTCCCAGGCGCGGAGTTCAAACCTCGGTTCGTTTCGCGCTTCAATCGCGCCCCTCATCCCTTTCCCACCATGGATTCGCTTACTTCCGCCGCGTCTGTTGTGGCTGCTGGTCTTGCCGTCGGTCTCGGCGCCATCGGTCCTGGCATCGGCCAGGGCACCGCTGCAGGCGGCGCTGTCGAAGGTATTGCCCGTCAGCCCGAAGCTGAAGGCAAGATCCGCGGCACCCTGCTGCTCTCGCTGGCCTTCATGGAGGCTCTCACCATCTACGGCCTGGTGGTCGCTCTGGTGCTGCTGTTCGCCAACCCGTTCGCCTGAGGTTTGCCCGGGGAGCAGGGGCCGGTACCGGATTTGAAGCGGTCCGGCTCCTTCGCCTCACTTGGCATCACGTTCCTGGCTTGAACTCAAGCCTGTCCTGGACGTTAAAACCTGCGCGGCCCAGCCGTTTTTGATCGCCTCATTCACTCCCGCACCACCGCACGCCAACCCGTCCCATGACCAGCTGGCTTCTGCTTGCCGAGGCAGGCGCTAAGGAGGGAGGTCTCTTCGACCTCGACGCCACCCTGCCGCTGATGGCGTTGCAGGTGGTGATTCTCACCTTCGTTCTCAACGCCCTGTTCTTCCGTCCCGTCGGTAAAGCCGTCGAGGATCGTGAGGGTTACATCGCCACCAGTCGCGCCGAGGCCAAGGCCAAGCTGGCCCAGGCTGAACGCCTTGAAGCTGATCTGCGTGAGCAGCTCAAGGAGGCTCGTTTGCAGTCCCAGAAGCTGATCGTTGAGGCTGAACAGGAGTCTGAGCGTCTCTACCGCGAAGCCATGGGTCTGGCCCAGGCAGATTCCAACGGCAGCCGCGAGCAGGCCCGCCGTGAGATTGATTCCCAGCGCACCGCCGCCCTTGATCAGCTCAGGGGTGATGCCGACCAACTCGCCGATCTGATCGTCGATCGCCTCCTTGCCGCCTCTTGATCATGGCCATCCCCTTGCTTCTGGGCTCCCACGGTGGTGGGTTCGGCCTCAATCTCGATCTCTTCGACACCAACATCATCAACCTGGCGATTGTGATCGCTGGACTGGTGTGGTTCCTCAGAGGCTTTCTTGGCGGCATTCTTGAACGCCGTCGCGCCACCATCCTGGCTGATCTCAAGGACGCGGAGGATCGTCTCGCCGCCGCCGCTGCTGCTCTGGCCGATGTTCAGCAGGGGTTGAGCCAGTCGCAGGCCAAGGCCGAGAAGATCCGCGCCGATGGCGTGGTTCGTGCCCAGGCGATTCGACTCGACAGCGAGCGGCGCACCGTCGAAGAGATGGCGCGCATCAAGCTTGATTCGGCTTCCAATCTGGATGCAGAGGCTGCCAGGGTCACAGCCCAGCTGCGCCGCGAAGCCGCACGTCTGGCGATTGAAAAGGCCCTGGAGGTCTTGCCAGGCCGGCTCGACAAGGCAGCCCAGGCCCGGTTGATCGATCAGTCCATTCAATCCCTGGGTAACGCCTGATGCCGCTGCTCAACACCATTACTAATCCCTGGGCAGAAGCCTTTCTCCAGGTAAGCGATGCCAAGGGCGACACCGATCAGGTGATCGACCAGGCCAAGGAAGTGCTGGCCCTCTGGGACCAATCTCCGGAACTGCGGGCGGCGATGGCCTCCCCCGTGCTGGAAGTGTCGGCCAAGAAGGCTGCTTTGGTGAGTCTGTTCGGCGAGCAGGTGACACCTTCCTTTCTGAATTTGCTCAAGCTGCTGGCTGATCGCCAGCGGATTGGCTATCTCGATGCGGTGCTGGGAAGGGTTCTTGAGCTCTACCGCCAGCAGAACGGCATCGCCCTCGCCACCGTCACCTCGGCCACGGCCCTCAGTGAGGACCAGCAGGCCCTGCTCACCGAAAAGGTCAAGCGTGTCGCTGGTACGGACAAGGTGGAGGTCAACCTGCTGGTTGATCCGTCTCTCATTGGCGGATTTGTGCTCAGCGTCGGCTCCCAGGTGATCGATGCCAGCCTGGCCGGTCAGGTGCGTCGACTTGGCCTTGAGCTGGCCAAGGTGAGTTAGCACTCTCGCCAGCGTCGGCGGCGGACTCGCCTGCGACGTCTTTCTCTTCTCTCCCCTCACCCCCTCCTTCATCGCCTCCCCCTCCGGGGACTCCCACCCATGGTTTCCATCCGTCCCGACGAGATCAGCGCCATTCTCAAGCAGCAGATCGCCGACTACGACAAGTCGGTTTCGGTCAGCAACGTCGGAACCGTGCTCCAGATCGGCGACGGCATCGCCCGTGTCTACGGCCTAGAGCAGGTGATGGCCGGTGAACTGGTGCAATTTGAGGACGGCACCGAGGGCATCGCTCTCAACCTGGAGGAAGACAATGTCGGCGCCGTGCTGATGGGCGAGGGCCGCGGCATCCGTGAAGGCAGTACGGTCAAAGCCACCGGCAAGATCGCCGCTGTGCCCGTCGGCGACGCCATGCTGGGCCGGGTGATCAATGCTCTTGGTCAGCCGATTGACGGCAAGGGTGAGATCGCCACCACGGAGACCCGGCTGATCGAATCGATGGCGCCTGGCATCATCCAGCGCAAGTCGGTGCATGAGCCGATGCAGACCGGCATCACGGCTATCGACGCCATGATCCCGATCGGTCGCGGCCAGCGCGAGCTGATCATCGGCGACCGCCAGACCGGCAAGACCGCGATCGCGATCGACACGATCATCAACCAGAAGGGTGAGGACGTTGTCTGTGTCTACGTGGCGGTTGGACAGAAAGCCGCCTCGGTGGCCAACGTGGTGGAAGTGCTGCGTGAGCGCGGTGCTCTTGAGTACACCGTGATCGTTGCGGCCAGCGCGTCCGAAGCCGCAGCGCTGCAATATCTGGCTCCTTACACCGGCGCGGCGATTGCTGAATCGTTCATGTACAAGGGCAAGGCCACCCTGGTGGTGTACGACGACCTCACCAAGCAAGCTCAGGCGTACCGCCAGATGTCGCTGCTGCTGCGCCGTCCCCCCGGTCGTGAGGCCTATCCCGGCGACGTCTTCTACTGCCACAGCCGCCTGCTCGAGCGCGCTGCCAAGCTTTCCGATGCCATGGGCAAGGGTTCGATGACGGCCCTGCCGATCATTGAAACCCAGGCTGGTGACGTGTCGGCTTACATCCCCACCAACGTGATTTCGATCACGGATGGTCAGGTGTTCCTCAGTTCTGACCTGTTCAACTCCGGCCTGCGACCCGCCATCAACGTGGGTATTTCGGTGAGCCGGGTGGGTGGTGCCGCCCAGACCAAGGCCATCAAGAAGATCGCTGGCACCCTGAAGCTGGAGCTGGCCCAGTTCGATGAACTGGCCGCCTTCTCCCAGTTCGCCTCCGATCTTGATGCTGCCACCCAGGCCCAGCTGGGCCGCGGTAAGCGCCTGCGTGAACTGCTCAAGCAGCCCCAGTTCAGCCCGCTCAACCTGGCCGAGCAGGTGGCTGTGGTCTATGCGGGTGTCAAAGGACTGATCGACGACGTGCCAGTCGATCAGGTGGTGCTGTTCGCCCGCGAACTGCGCGAGTACCTCAAGAGCAACAAGCCCGAGTTCATCACCAAGGTGATGAGCGAGAAGCAACTCAGCGATGAGGCCGAGGCCATGCTCAAAGATGCCATCAAGGAGGTTTCCTCCTCGATGCTCGCGGCAGCCTGAGGAACCTGATCCATGGCCAATCTCAAGGATATCCGCGACCGCATCAGTTCGGTCAAGAACACTCGCAAGATCACCGAGGCCATGCGCCTGGTGGCTGCCGCCAAGGTGCGGCGTGCTCAGGAGCAGGTGCTGCGCAGCCGCCCCTTCGCTGATCGTCTTGCCCGTGTGCTGCAGAATCTGCAGACCCGCATGGGTTTTGAGGGCGCAGACGCTCCCCTGCTGACGCAGCGGGAGGTGGGCATGATCACCTTGTTGTCGGTGACTGGCGATCGGGGCCTGTGTGGTGGTTACAACGCCAACATCATCAAGCTCACCGAGCAGCGCTTTGCCGAACTCAAGTCCCAGGGCTATGAGGTGGATCTGGTGTTGATGGGACGCAAGGCCATCACCTATTTCCAGAATCGTGCTTCCCAGTACAAGATTCGTGCCACCTTCACCGGACTGGAGCAGGTGCCTACCGCCGATGAGGCCAATGGCATCGCCAATGAGGTGTTAGCTCAGTTCCTCTCCGGCAGCACCGATCGGGTGGAGATCATCTTCACCAAGTTCATCAACCTGGTGAGCTCCAAGCCCGTGCTGCAAACCCTATTGCCGCTCGATCCCCAGGGCATCGCCGTCGCCGACGACGAAATCTTCCGGCTGATCACCCGTGAAGGTCGTCTGGGTGTTGAGGTGGCCAAGGTGGATAACAGCCAGGCACCTCTGCAGTCTGACTTCCTGTTTGAACAGGAACCGGAGCTGTTGCTCAATGCCCTGTTGCCGTTGTATCTGTCTAATCAGTTGTTGCGCTCCCTGCAGGAAGCTGCCGCCAGCGAACTGGCCAGCCGGATGACGGCGATGAATAATGCCAGTGACAATGCCAAGGCCCTCGCCAAGTCGTTGACCCTGGATTACAACAAGGCGCGCCAGGCTGCAATCACCCAGGAAATCCTGGAAGTGGTTGGTGGCTCTTCGGCGATGTGAATCAACGCCCGGCTCTCCATGCCGGGACGACGCCATCCAGTTCGGTGCTTCCCTTGCCGTCTTCTGGTTATCCGCGGCTTTCATGCTCCTTCAGGTTTGTTGTTGCGGTTTTTGCCGCAGCACCGAAACTTGCGGGGGCTTTTGCTTTGAGGCCGCTCTGATGGCGTCAGCGATCCGTCGCGGCTGAGCAGACCCTGAGCTGGCCGGCCAGCTCGGATTGAGCTGCAACTTGAGTGGCGAGATTGCCCGAGTCCAGCTCGCTTTGGTCCTGGAGGCCTTTGGCGCTGGAGGTAGGGATACCGCGTCTGCCACGTTCTCTGCCTGGCGTCGATCGGTGCTGGTAGGCAGCCGCCCGACCGCCCAGGATGATCAAGGACCTTTGCCGCGCGCCCCCGCTCGGGCGGCCCGTTCTTCCGCTGATCATGGTTCCTTCCGTTCCCCTTGTGCCCAGCCTGACCCTGCAGCCCCTCTTCCCTCTTGCCCTGGGAATGGTGCAGCTGGCGAGCGATCCCCTCGACACGGCCCTGCAGATGCAGGCGATTCGCCAGCTGCAGGGGGACGCGGATTCCAATCCGGACCCTGGCTGCGCCTGGACCGGTGATCTCAATGGCGTCTGGCAGCTGCAGCGCCATCCGACTTTTGTGTCCTTGATCAACGTCCTGACCGGCCATGCCGGCGCCTACCTGGAGGGGCTGGGTTTCGAGCGCAGCCGGGTGGCTCTGCATCTCCAGCGTTGCTGGCCGGTGGTGAGCGAAGCGGGCCAGGTGGTGGGCCGCCATCACCATCCCAATGCCCATCTCAGCGCCGTTTACTACTTGAACGGCGATGGCAGCGGCCGCAGTGGTTGCCTGCGTTTTTTCCCATCGCGTCAGAGCAATGAGCTGGTGCCGGGTCTGGCGGTGGGCCACGAGGGTCCACTCCGGTCTGAGGCTGTAGCCACCACCCAGTGGAATGCCCCTTGGTTTGACGTGGCGCCGCGGGCGGGGCTGCTGCTGCTGTTTCCGGCCAGCGTCGAGCACGCCGTGCTCGAGAACGACGACCCGGACGACAGCCGCTTTTCGATCAGTCTGGATCTGGTGCTCACGGCTCCGAAGGCCGGCGAGGGGGCCCCGCCGGAGTACCTGGCGCCCCATCCGGGGGATTGGCAGGCGCTTTGATTGATGCTCTGCTTGAGGCTGATTGGAGATCGCTGGTAAACCTTGGGCGCTTTGCTGCAGTTGGATTGGCCTCGGTGGCGTCGATCAGGCCATGACCGATGCCTCAGGACATTCGACATCGGTTATATCGGCTCCGAGGTGGCAAGTAGCGCCAATAGCGTTAGGACCTTCCTGCTCGTGGACAGGGATGTTGATGTCAGCGAGAACGTTCATTCAGCGGAATCTCTGCAGCGGCTCAAGTCCGATTTGGATTAACTGCAGTACCAATTGACTGCGATTAGTTACGCCGAATTTCTGCCGCATTGAGCGGCCGTGGGTACGGACTGTTGTGTAGGCCATCCCCAAACGATCGGCGATCTGCCGGTCGTTGCAACCCTCCATCAACAGGGTGGCCACCTCATGCTCGCGTCCAGTCAGGGTTGGAGGGTGGCCAGGGCGGCTTATAGAGTCTTGCCTCTTGTCGGCGATGAGTGCTTTTAGAGCCGGCGAACGATAGCTTTTTCCCTGGGCCAGGGAGATGATCAGCTGATCCTGTGGTTCGCCTGGCGTGAAGATCTCTTCTTCGCAGATCACTGCCTTGGCTTTCGACTGGAAGGCAAGATTGGGATCGTGCCGACTTGAATTTACAATCAAGATGCTGCATAAATTCCCCGCTAACTGATGAGCTTGTTCTACCACTTCTATCCCTGAATCGGCTTTATCTAGATCTGGAGTGATAATCAAGATGCCTGGCTGGTGTCTCTGTATCCCCTCCAACGCTGCAAGCTTGCTTGAAGCCATGAAGGCGAAGCACCGCTTTCGCGAAACAAGATGATAAAGGCTAAACAGCATGAGCCGCTGACTGGATACAACGCCCACCTTGAGCGGAATCTCACTTGTTAACAGCCAATTGATCGCAGCTGAGAAATTTGGCTTTGTTTGCTTCATGCGTGGTAAATGTTCCACTAAGCGGCGGGCGTGATTTTGGTCACGACACTACTGGGGGGGCGCCGGGATTTGGTGGTCACCTTTTCAGGCTTGACAAGGTGATCCTTGTGCCAACTTGAAAATTGACTTAAATTTGTCCGTAAGCTTGGGGTCTGTCTCTGCTCAGGCGCTGCAGCTGTTTTCGCTGATGGTTGTGCTTGCTGGCGACAGTGATGACCTGGAATTGGCGAATGGGCTGTTGCATTTAGAGGTGGTCTTGGCCTGTGGGTTGCATCGGATCTTCTGCGGTCTGATCGAGGATTGGCGACAAATGGAGATCATGCTGTGCGGCAAAATAGATGGTGTCTCGCTGTTGATTAGTCCACGCCAGGCGCTGCGCCTGGTATCCAGCTCATCCGCAGTGGAGGCTGGTCATTTGCGCTTTGGCATCGCATCCGGGGCGAGGGGCAGATCCGAGGGGCTCCAATCCGGCGATCGCCGACTTCAGGGCTCAAAGACTGCTCGGTTGGGGCTGGATCTGATGGTCGGTGCAGGGCTGATCAGACTCTCCAGCAGCCCGGGGCTCCTCCTTTGCGTGACAGGTTCTGGTCCCGCTTTGTATTAATCACTACCAAAACACCTGCTCGTCTCGTCCAACTGAGGGAGATGGGGGCTGTTGGACCCTTTACGCCTCCAGGGGGGTGAATGAAAGTGAGTTCGGCCTCACCTTTTCTCGGCTCACCACTCATGAAACGCTTTCTGCTTCTATCGATTGGCTGTAGTGCTTGTTTGATCGCTGGAGCGACAACAGGTGCCAATGCGGCTGATTCCAAGGCGACCATCAATGCAAAGGGCGAAGTGCCTAGTGCCTGTTTTGTGACTGGCGCCTCCCTGCCCCTGGGTCTTTCAGGTCGCAATGACTTGAGTGCCAGCGGTGCTACGGATATGCAGTCCAGTGGTCCAGCTACTTTTGCTTTGGACACGGTTTCAATCACAGCCCCAGAGTTTGCAATGAAGGGCGGTTTGTCGGCAAAAGTGCTGCTCGCCTCTTCTCAGGGTGAGTTAACGGCAACCGCTTTATCTGGTGGCAAGTTGGACCTCAAAGAGCCCCTGGTTGACGAGAAAGTTAAGACAATCGTTAGCATCGCATCCAATACGGGTGTCCTTGCAGCCGGCAATTACGAATTGCAAACAACCCTTACTTGTGTTAGCTACTAATAGTCAACACTGATCAGTTCTGACTCCAGCATGGGGCTCGACCTCTTCCCTGATGTTTGTCCTTCCTTCTCTGCTGGCGGTGGCGGTTTGGTTCGCCAAGCCGCCCCTGGGCTCCCAAGCTCGAATTACGGTGAACAACCCTGATGCCAATACCATCTTCCAGATCGTTGGCATCAACAAAAATGGGGTTGAGCTCGGTCCAAGCAGTTTTACCGCCAACCCTGAGCAGCTCACCGTGGGCCGCAACCGCCCCCGCCAAGCTTTCATCCGCTTCGACCCCGATTCGCTCTGGGCCGTGTGCGCCGTTTCGATCACCAAAAGTGAGGCCAAAGCCTTGAACACCACCGGCGCCATCGGCCAGCTTTCTATGCGGGTGCGGGCCTGCAAGCGCTATTCCGTTGTCCCCTGATTCGGCCATGGCCATCCGCTCGGGCCTGCGCCTGCGTTGCTGTGAAGGACTGTTCGTGGCCTGCCTGGTTCCAACCCTTGGTCTGACCCTGGCGGCCGATCCTGCCTCTGCTCAGCAGCTTCAGGTGTGGCCCGGCTTTCGGGATACCAACGGCCCCACCATTGAGATTGAAACCGAAGATAATGTGCGTTGTCGCTACAGCCAGGGGGCCCGGCCCAGCTTCAGTCTGGCTGGTCTCAGCGCCAATCCCAGCACCAGCGCGCAGGCCAGCAGTGGCGATGCCAGTAGCAGTGCCACGACCTCCCAGCTCGGCGGTGGTTTGATGCTCACGATCCCCTTCGGCGGAAGCCCGGTGAATGGCTGTGGCCGTCTTTCGGCCCTGCAGGAGCGTCGTAGCCAACTCGCCCTCGGTGCCGCCCTGCTGGAGCAGGGTCTGATCACCCAGGAGCAGTTTCAGCAGCTCGGCGCTTCCATTGCCCGCGACCTGGGCATCCCAGCCGTCCGTCCTGCCACCAGATCCTTGGACCAGGCGCCAAAGCCGGTCTATGACCCGCCGGCGCCCGTGAAGACCGGCGCGGCCAGCGGGGGCCAGCCTGGCAGTGGCCCAGCCACCAGCACCACTCTCTTCAAACCTCGGTTTTCCCCCGTGGACACCGGCAGCGGGGCCGCTTCTCCTCCAGAGGCTTCTGGAGGACGCTCTGGAGGCGCCATGAAATGAGCCTTGGGCTGATGGCACGCCCTGGCGAAGCGCCTAGGTCAGCAAGGGTTCGCTGCGTTCGGAGAGGATGGAGCCCAACCAAGGCAACCCGGTGACTGAAATCCCCACTTTTTTGATCAGGGCCAGCCTCAAGGGCACCAGCCATTCCTTCCCCTGCCGCGCCGATCAGACCCTGCTGGCAGCGGCCGAGGCGGCTTCAGTGCCCCTGCCCAGCTCCTGCTGTTCGGGCGTGTGCACCACCTGCGCGGCCAAATTGATCAGCGGCATGGTGCATCAGCCGGATGCCATGGGCGTGAAGAAGGAGCTGCAGGAGCAGGGTTACACCTTGCTGTGCGTGGCCTATCCCCGCAGTGATCTTGAACTCCTAGCCGGCCAGGAAGATGCCCTCTATGAAGCCCAGTTCGGCCAATACCAGAAGTGAGGCTGGAGCCGCTGCAAACCTGGTTTCAGCCGCAGCCGGGGCCGCTGTTGGCCCAGCTGAAGCCCGCTCTGCTGGCCAGGGCCCAGGCGCAGGTGGGGCCTGGGGTCCAGCTATTGCGCTGGGCGATCACCGCCGCTGAAGCGGAGCGGGGCCTGCGAATTGAGGCGGTGTTGCTGGTGGGGGATCTGGTGGGCCAGCCGGCCGTCCAGCGGCTGGGGCAGTTGGCGCTCGGCGCCCAGGCCAAGGGCCTGCCCGAGTGCGGTGTCGACGGACTTCAGGCCCCTGGGGTGCTCGTACCAGGGAACGGTGCCACCAGGCCGGTGGCACCAGGGCCCACTTTCGATCGGGCCGTCACGGCATCGCCGGGAACGTGAGCCCTTGCCCGCCACCCCTACCCACCCTGCTGGTGATTCCCACCGGTGTGGGCTGCGCCCTGGGCGGTTACGCCGGCGATGGTCTGCCGGCGGCCCGGTTGCTGGCGGCGGCCAGCGGCTGCCTGATCACCCATCCCAATGTGATGAATGGCGCCGCTCTGTACTGGAGCGATCGCCGCATCCACTACGTGGAGGGCTGGGCCCTCGATCGCTTTGCGGCGGGAGACCTGGCCCTGGCAGTGGTGGTCGGCCGGCGCGTCGGCCTGCTGCTGGATGCGGGTATTGAACCGGAGCTGCGCCAGCGCCAGATTCAGGCCGCCGAGGCCTGCCGCGCCACGCTCGGCCTGGCGATCGGCCCGGTGATCACCACCGACAAGCCGCTCGGGGTGGGCCTGAGTCTGGGGCCGAGCGGCGCCAGCTGGGGCACTCTGGAGCGCCCGGATGCCTTGCTGCGTGCCGGTGAGCAGCTGGTGGCGGCCGGTGCCACCGCCATCGCTGTGGTGGCTCGTTTCCCCGAAGACCCAGGCAGTGAGGCCCTGGCTGCCTATCGCCATGGCGACGGCGTCGATGCCCTGGCGGGAGCCGAGGCGGTGATTAGCCATCTGCTTGTGCAGCACCTGGGCATCCCCTGTGCCCATGCGCCGGCCCTGGCGCCCTTGCCGCTGGATCCCGATCTCGATCCCAGGGCCGCCGCCGAAGAACTGGGCCATACCTTTTTGCCCTGCGTGCTGGTGGGATTGAGCCGGGCACCGGATCTGGTGCCGCTGGCTGGTGGCACGCCCCCTGGCGTCAGGAGGACCGACGGCCCATGCCCCCCTCAGTCCGGTTGGTCTGGAGCTGCCGTGCCGGCGCGCGGGACTCTGCTGACGGCGTCTGCGCTCGGCGCCGTGGTGGCCCCGGCCGGCGCCCTTGGCGGCGAAGCCGTGCTGGCCTGCGCCGAACGGGGCCTCCCGGTGATCGCGGTGCACAACCCTTCCGTGCTCCAGGTGTCGGCGCAGGCCCTGGGCCTGGAGGTGCTGCCTGCTGCCAGCTATGCCGAAGCCGCCGGCCTGGTGCTGGCCCTGCGGGAGGGGATCGATCCGGCGGCCCTGCGGCGGCCGCTGCGGCCTTTGATCTGAGCGCTCAGGGTCGGCTGTCGCGGCGGCGCTCCGGGCCAGGCCTCCCGCAGCAGTTTCCTGCAGGCGAGCGAGCGGGTGGCGATGATCGATCGGCTGGTGGTGCTGGGGCGCCTGTTGGCCTTCGCCACGGCGTTGCGCGGTGAGCCACAGGGCCTTAGGGCTCAGCGCAGGCAAGCCATCGGATGCCTGGGTGCCACCCCCAGCGCCTTGGCCACCCCCGGATGGCAGACGGAGCCATCCACCGTGTTGAGGCCGGAGAGCAGCTCGGGCCGGTCGGTGACGGCTTCGATCAGGCCGCGGCCGGCCATGCCGACGATGTACGGCAGGGTGACACTCACCAGGGCTTCGGTCGAGGTGAAGGGCACGGCGCCGGGCATGTTGCCCACGGCGTAGTGCTGGACGCCGTGAATGGTCACGACCGGATCGGTGTGGGTGGTTTCACGGCTGGTGGCGATGCAGCCGCCTTGGTCGATCGCCACATCGACAATCACCGAGCCCGGCCGCATGCGCTGCACCAGTGCTTCGCTCACCAGGGTGGGAGCGCGGCCACCGGGCAGCAGCACGGCGCCGATCAGCAGATCGGCTCCCGGCACCAGTCGCTCGATCAGGCCGCGGCTGCTCACCAGGCTCACCATGCGGCCGCGCCGGTCTGATTCCAGGGCTCGCAGGCGCTGGGGCGAGCGATCCAGCAGGAACACCTCCGCATCCATGGCGGCGGCGATGCGCGCCGCATGCCAGCCGACGGTGCCGGCGCCGAGCACCACCACCCGGGCGGGCCGCACACCAGTGCAGCCTCCCATCAGCACGCCACGGCCGCCGTGCGGCTTCTCCAGCAGATGGGCCCCCACTTGGGCGGCCAGGCGGCCCGCCACCTCGCTCATCGGTGCCAGCAGCGGCAGGCTGCCGTCCTCCAGCTGCACCGTTTCGTAGGCCAGGGCGGTGGTGCCCGCCTCCAGCAGCGCCCTGCCCACGTCGGGATAGGCGGCCAGGTGCAGGTAGGTGAACAGCACCAGATCGGGCCGCAGGAAGGCGAACTCCTCCGGCTGGGGCTCCTTCACCTTCACCACCAGATGGGCGGCCCAGGCCTGCTCGCGGTTCACCAGGCGGGCGCCACTCTCGTCATAGTCGGCGTCGCTGATGCCGGCCCCGAGGCCAGCTCCCGCCTGAATCCGCACCTCCATGCCTTGGGAGACGAGTTCACGCACCCCATCGGGGGTGAGAGCCACCCGCTGCTCGTCGCGCTTGATCTCGGTGGGGACGCCGATCGTGGCCATCGGCGATGCCAGGGGTGTGCTCTGGCCCATAACTGCGATGACCGAAAGGGGGGCTGGAGCGTCGGCGCCAACCCTAGGCGCAGCCAGGGATTCAGGCCGCCGCAATCGGCATCCGCCACCCCCCCCCGAACGCCCTGCCGCTCACCTTCAACGTTGGTGCCGCCTGGCGCCGCTTGAATTCCGCCCGCCGCAGCAGTTGATGCACCCGCAGAGCCTGATCTGGCTCGCTGCCCGCCGCGATCAGCTGCTCCGGACTGGCCAGTCCTTCGATGTAGGCCTTCAGCAGCGGATCGAGCACGGCGTAGTCGGGCAGGGAGTCGCTGTCGCGCTGATCGGGCCGCAGCTCGGCGCTGGGTGGTTTGTGGCGGATCGCCTCCCCGATCAGCTCCCCGCTGGCTGGTAATCCCAGGGCGGCGCGGCAGGGGGCCGCCGCCGGGCTGTCGATCCAGTCGCAGAGGCCAAACACGGTGGTTTTGTAGAGATCGCCGATCACGGCCAGCCCGCCGTTCATGTCGCCGTAGAGGGTGCAGTAGCCCACGGCCAGCTCCGACTTGTTGCCGGTGGCCAGCAGCAGCTGGCCCTGCTGGTTGGCCACGGCCATCAGCAGGGTGCCGCGGATCCGCGATTGCAGGTTTTCGGCCGTCAGCCCGCGGGGGGGGCCAGCCAGGGGGGCGCTGAGGGCGTCGTCGTAGGCGGTCATCAGCTTGGCGATCGCCACGGTGTCGGTGGCCAGGCCGAGACGGCCGGCCAGGGCCTTGGCATCGCTGAGCGAGCCGGCCGAGCTCCAGGGGGAGGGCATCAGCAGGGCGCTGACCCGCTCGGCCCCAAGCGCGGCGCTGGCGATCAGGGCCACCAGGGCTGAATCGATGCCGCCACTGAGCCCCAGCAGGGCGCTGCTGAAGCCGCATTTGCGGGCGTAGTCGCGCACTCCCAGCACCAGAATCCGCAACAGTTGTTCCTCGGCTGAGGGTTGGCTGGGGGGCAGCGGCTCCGCGGGCCCTGGGATCGCATCCCAGATCCCCAGTTGCGCTTGCGAGCAGGGCAGTTGGCAGAGGGCTCTGCCGGTGGCATCGACGACGAAACTGGCTCCGTCGAAGACCAGATCGTCGTTGCCGCCCACCTGGTTGACATAAACCACCGGACAGCCCAGCCGCAGTGCGGCCCGCGCCGCCAGTTGATGCCGCAGGTTGAGCTTGCCCTGGCCGAAGGGGGAGGCCGAGAGGTTCAGCAGCAGATCGAGGTTCTGGTTCAGCAGCGCGCCGATCGGATCGGCCCCCGCCAGTCGCTGAGCCTGCAATGCCTCCTCCACCCAGAGGTCTTCACAGATGCTCAGCCCCAGCCGCCAGCGGCGGCCACGGCGCTCCAGTTCGAGCACGGCCGCCTGGTCTCCCGGCAGGAAGTAGCGGCGTTCATCGAAGACGTCGTAGCTGGGCAGCAGTTGTTTGCGCGCCACGACCCGCCAGCGGCCCCCTTCCACCAAGGTCAGGGCGTTGTACAGGCTTGGACTGGCAGCGGCGGCGATCGGCTCCGCCATCCCGATCAGCACGGCCAGATCACTCGGCAGGCAGGCGGCTAGACGGTCCAGTTCCAGCTGTTGACGCTCCAACAGCGCCGGCCGCAGCAGCAGGTCCCGCGGCGGATAGCCCCAGAGCGATAGCTCGGGGGTGAGCAGCAGATCAGCACCGCCGGCCGCCGCCTCCAGGCCGGCCTGCTCGATCAGGCGGCCGTTGCCCTCCAGATCTCCCACCAGGGGATTGAGCTGGGCCAGGGCGAGACGCATCAGGGCTTGGGGAGACCGTAGGGATTGTGCTGCAGCAGTACCGGCCAGAGTTCCGCCGGTACCTCGCCGCGTTCGGGTCGCTCGCGGATGCTGGAGCTGGCACTGGCCGCAATCGTGAGCGGCAACAGCTCCACGCTGGCGCCCAGGCCTCGCAGCGCCGCCAGGCTCGCTTCGCTCAGGGGCCAGCCCTGGCGTGGGGCGATCGCCAGCACGCAGCTGGACAGCACCTGGCTGGCATCTTTCCAGCGGGGGATCTGGGCCGCCAGATCACTGCCCACCACGAACACCAGGGGCTGCCCGGGCCAGCGTCGGTGGGCCCGGGCCAGGGTTTCGATCGTCCAGGGGCTGCTGAGCTCCTGCTCCAGGCTCAACCGGGGATTCTCGATCGCCTCCACCAGCGCGTTCAACAGGGCGGTGCGCACCGCCAGGGAAGCCTTGTGCTGCTTGAGCGGGTTGTCGCTGGCCCAGGTGACCACTTGGGGATAGAGGGTCAGCAGCCCTTCCAGCAGGGCTCGATGGCCGTGGGTCGGGGGGTCGGCGCTGGTGCCGAACAGGGCGATGGCGGCTGGGTTGCGGTTCAAGGGCGGCTCAGGGCAGCAGGCCAGGGCCCAGGGAGCCGGGCCCCAGGGGCCCTGACCCCAAGGGGCCGTTGGTCCCACCTGGCTGCGCCAGCGGCCGCCACTCGCCCAGCCAGCGCCGTGTTTCCGGATCCTGCTCGGCCAGGCGGCGCAGCAGGGCCCCCGGCTGACCGGCCGCCAGCGTGCTGCGCAGCAGCTCGGCCGCCGCCAGCCGACCGGTGCGACGGGTGGTGGCCACCGCCAGGGCCGCCTGGGCCAGGGCCACCGGCGCCGCCGGCGCCAGGCTGAGGCCACCGCTGAACGGGGCGGCCAGCAGCAGCAGCTGGCGCAGGCCGCTCAGCAGGGCCTGCAGTCCCAGTTGGGTCCCCCCGAGCAGGGCGTTATGGCCGGAGAGTCGTCCCAGCAGCTGGCGGGCGCTGCTGCGGGTCATCGGCAGGCCGTAGAGCTGGCAGAGCTGCAGCACCAGGGCGCTGTCGCAGGCGATGCCGCCGGCCAGATCGAGCAGCAGCAGCGGGTTGGCGGCCACGCCGGTGGCCTTGAGCGCCGCAAAGCGGCCGATCAGGCTCTGGGCCTGGCGGCGGCCCTGGCGCAGGCGCTGTTGATGCAGGCCCTGGCTGAAGCGATCGGCGGCCCGCAGGGCATTGAGCGCCAGCAGTCGCTCGCCGTGCTGATTCAGCACCGCCGTCAGTTGCTCTTGCAGGGGCTCAATGCGGGCTGCTTCGAGGCGGCTGCGAACGCGGCCGTCGGCCAGCAGTTCGGCCCGTCGCGGCGCCGCCGCCACGGCGATCGGTTCGAGATGGCGGGCCGCCGGCGGCAGGCGCCGGCGGATGCTGGACGCCAGGTCTGCGAGCTCGGCGGCGGGCCAGCAGTCGCAGCGGTTGAGCACCAGCAACAGCGGTTTGCCGCTGGCCAGCAGGATCTCCAGGGCTTCGAGTTCGCCCTGGGTGAGATCGCTGTCGATCACCAGCAGCACCAGATCGGCACCGAGCGCCACCCGGCTGGCCAGGCGGGCGCGGGCCGCGGCGGCGATTTCATCGATGCCGGGGGTGTCGACCAGATCGACTGAGCTCAGGCCCTGGATCGGCTGCGGCCAGGTGCGCTCCTGCTGGCGTCGGGTGCAGCCGTGGGCCACATCGGTGGCGAAATGCGCTTCACCCAGCAGCGCATTGAGCAGGCTCGACTTACCCACCCCGACGCGGCCGAAGACCGCCACCCGCAGCCGTTGCTGCTCCAGGCGCTGCAGCTGGCGATCGAGGCCCTGGAGTTCCGGCCCCAGCAGGCTGCTTTCGCGGGGGCTGAGCTGCAGCTCACGGCGCCATCTGCGCAGCAGCAGCCGGCAGCGTTCGGGAATGGCCGGCGCGGTGGCGCTGCTCATGGCGCCGGGGCTTCGCCCGCCCCCAGGGGTTTGCGCCACCAGCCCGCCAGCACCGCCAGTACCGCTTCCGGGCCGACCACGCCGACAAAGCCGCCGAACTCATCCACCACCACCCGCACTCCGGAACCATGGCGGCGGAAGCTGGTGAGCAGGCGGTCGGCGTGGATCATCTCCGGCACGAACTCCACCGGCTCGCACAGGGCGACGCCATCGGTGTGTCCTTCGCCCTGCAGCAGGGCCGTGAGCAGCCGTTCGCGGCTGGCGACCCCGAGCACCTCATCCACCTCTTCGCCCAGCACCACCCACCAGGGAGCGTGGTTGCGCAGCAGGATGGCCCGCTGGCTCTCGAGGCTTTCGTTGCCATCGATCGTGGGTGCCGACACCCGCGGCACCATCAGATCGCGGGCGGTGAGATCGTTGAGCTGGAACACCTTGGCGATCATCGCCGCCTCATCCGCTTCGATCTGGCCCTTCTGGGAGCCCAGCCGCGCCAGCAGGCGGATCTCCTCTTCGTCGGTGCTGATTTCGTTTTCGGCGGTGATCGCCGGCATCAACTGCTCCAGCAGCAACACCAAGGGCAGCAGCAGCTTCTGGAACAGCCCCACCGCCGGTGCGGTGGCCAGCGACACCGGCAGGGCCAACTTGCTGCCGATCGCCTTGGGCAGAATCTCGCCCAGCAGGATCACCAGCACCGTGAGGCCGACCGAGAACAGCGGCAGGGCCGGACCCTCGATGCCCCGTTTGTTGAACACCTCGGCGGCGAAGCCACCCACCATCAGGCTGCCGAAAATGTTGAAAATGTTATTGGCGATCACCAGCACCGCCAGGGTGCGGCCCAGCTTCTGGCGCAGTTGTTCCAGCCGCCTGGCCCCCCGCACCGGCCGCTCGCGGCTGGCCAGCTCGTGGACCTTCACCGGGTTGACGGTGAGCAGGGCCGCCTCGATGCCCGAACAGACAAAGGAGCCCGCCAGCATCAGGGCCACAATCACGGCCAGCAGCACGTAGTCGCTCACGGCTGCGGCCAGCGGTGGCGCAAGGTTGGGTTCAGGGGTGGAGGATTGCCGATGGAGGTGATGGCTTGAAGGCTGATGCTGCCCATGATCCACCGCATTCAAGCGGCTGTGCCATCTTCGCGCTGTACATCCCCCGTCTCAGAGATGCCTGAGCCCCTGATCGATCCGCTGCTGCTGGCTGAACGGCGGGGGCGTTTCCTGCGCCAGCTCGGCGGTGCGGCGGCGGTGATCCCGGCGGCCCCGCTGGTGACCCATCACGCCGATGTGGAACACGCCTTTCGCCAGAACAGCGACTTCTGGTATCTCACCGGCTTCGATGAGCCCGGGGCCGTGGCCCTGTTTCTGCCGCACCGCAGCGAAAATCCCTTCGTGCTGTTCGTGGAGCCGAAGGATCCCGGCGCCGAGGTCTGGAATGGCTTCCGCTGGGGCTGTGAAGGAGCCGTTGCCGGCTTCGGTGCCGACCTGGCCCACCCCCGCAGCGAGCTGGCCGAGCGGCTCGGCGGTTATCTGGAGGGGGCCGAAGGCATCGCCTTCCGGGTGGGACGCCATCCGGAGGTGGAACCGCTGGTACTGAAGGCCTGGGCCCGCCAGCTGGATCGGGCGCCCCGCAGTGGCCATGCCGCCCTGGGCCTGGTGGCCCCCTGCCCGTTGCTGCATGAGCTGAGGCTGCGCAAGAGTCCCGAAGAGCTGCTGCGGCTGCGGGAGGCGGCCCGCATTTCCGCCGAGGCCCACGAGCTGGCCCGGCAGGTGGTGCGTCCCGGCCTGAACGAGCGTCAGATCCAGGCGGTGATCGAGCACCATTTCCTCGAACAGGGGGCCCGCGGGCCGGCCTATGGCTCGATCGTGGCCGGCGGCGATAACGCCTGCGTGCTGCATTACACCGCCAACAACGCGGCGCTGCGCCCGGGTGATCTGGTGCTGATCGATGCCGGTTGTTCGCTGGGCGACTACTACAACGGCGACATCACCCGCACCTTTCCGATCAACGGGCGCTTCAGCGGTGAACAGCGGGCCCTCTATGAGCTGGTGCTGGCGGCCCAGGAGGCGGCGGTGGCCGCAGTGGCGCCTGGGCAGACCGCCGAAGGCGTGCATGACACGGCCGTGCGGGTGCTGGTGGCGGGCCTGCTGGAGCTCGGCCTGCTGGTGGGCACGGTCGATGGCGTGATCGAACAGGGGGCCTTCCGCCATCTGTACATGCACCGCACCGGTCACTGGCTGGGCCTCGATGTGCACGATGTCGGCGCCTACCGGCTGGGGGAGCATCACGTCGAGCTTGAGCCCGGCATGGTGCTCACGGTGGAGCCTGGCCTCTATGTGAGCGACCGCTTGGCGGTCCCGGAGGGCCAGCCAGCGATCGACGATCGCTGGAAAGGGATCGGCATCCGCATCGAAGACGACGTGGCCGTCAGCGAGCACGGCCACGAGAACCTCACGGCCGCCGCGCTCAAGGCACCGGTGGCGATGGAGCGCTGAAGTGCCGGCTTGCCTGGGTTGCCCAGCTGCCGCCGGTGGCTGGCTTCAGTCCAGGAGGGCGGCCAGGGCCGCACCGGCCTGGTCGCTGCGCTCCAGAATCCGATCGGCACCGGCGGCCCGCAACTGCTGCTCGTAGGCGCGGCGGCGCTCCTCCTGACCCGGCCCCTGCAGATGCGGCGGCGCGACTGCCAGGCTGAGGAAGCGCTGGCCCGGAATCCGTTCGCGGGCCCGCAGCACGGTCTGTACATCGGCGACGGTGTCGCCCAGATAGGCCACCGGTGGCGCTGCCTGGCCCAAGCTGAGCTGGTCGGGGCTGAGGTCCGCGCCATTGGCGTCGCTGGCGGCCAGCAGCGCGGCGGCCAGCTGCAACAAGCCGGTGGGATCGGGTTTGTCAGGGGCCTCACCCATGGCGATGACGGCGGGATTCTGCAGGCCGAGGCGTTGCTCCAGCACGTAGCGCACCGAGGGTGGCTCGGCACCGCTCACGAAGCCCCAGAGCAAGCCGGCCGCGCTCAGATCTGCAAAGAACTCCGGCCCCACCAACAGCGGCTCCTGGCCAATGAAGCCACGCCACAGGGCGGGATCGCCTTCGGGATCACCGCCGAAATAGTGAGCGCCGAAGGCGGCCACCAGGGTGTCAAAGGCTGGCAGTCCCGTCGGGGTGCTCGGGTCGGCGGCGGGCGGGCCGGGGTCGCCGCGGAAGGAGCCGCTGGGGCCTGGTTCGCGGCGGTGCGGGCTGCTGGTGAGCGGATGGCCAACGGGCTGGCCGTCCCGCAGGAGCCCGCCAGCCTGCTCGTGGCGCCGCAGCAGCTCCAGGGAGGCCTGCCAGTCGTTGTTCCAGCAGCCTTCGCTTTTGAGCGCGTCGATCTGGGCTGGTTCGGGCCGCCAGCCACTGAACTGATGCACGGTTTCGACGATCGCCCGTCGGTAGCTGGCTGCCACGTCGCGGATGACGCCGTCGATGTCGAACAGCAGGACGGCGCGCGCGGTCAGGGGAGGAGCGGCAGATTGGCTGGTAAGTTACTTGTTTGCTTCCATACCTTGGGCAACGAGACCATGACAGCACCCGAGGGCGCCGTGGACGCGACCAGCATCCCGGCTGACGTGGTCGACGCTGCCGCCGTTCCTGCCACCCCCGCCACTACGGAAGGGCGTCCGGTGATGCGCGGCGGCAGCGCCGCCCTCGCCACCGCCACCATCGACGAGGACGGTGTTCCCTCCGGCTACACCCCCAAGGCCGATGAGGGCCGCTTCCTGCTGAAGATCCTCTGGCTCCCCGACAACGTCGCTCTGGCGGTGGATCAGATCGTCGGTGGTGGCCCTAGCCCCCTCACCGCTTACTTCTTCTGGCCTCGGGAAGATGCCTGGGAAACCCTCAAAACCGAGCTCGAAGCCAAGAGCTGGATCACCGACAACGAGCGCGTTGAGATCCTCAACAAGGCCACGGAAGTGATCAACTACTGGCAGGAGGAAGGCCGCGGCAAGGCCCTTGAAGAAGCCAAGGCCAAGTTCCCCGACGTCACCTTCTGCGGTACCGCCTGATTGGCAGGTCGCCTGCAGTCTGGGCCGAGGTGCTGCGGAGTGTGGCTCCGCGGGTCCTGACAGGTGCTTCAGGTTCAGGCCAGATCAGGGTTCATGAGTCCTCAGGCGCCCATTTAGGGCGCTTTTTGCTGGTCTGCTGCGGCGACGGGGCCACCGGCAAGGCTTCGATCAGGGCCGGGCAGGCCCCCAGCAGCTCAAGGCTTTGGCGGCGTCTGGCTGCGGACAGGGCCGGATCGAGGCTGATGGCGATCCAGGCCGCCAGGGGGTCACGCCGGGCTTGTGCCTGAAGCCAGCCCGGCTTGGGCCGCTGTTGGTGTAACTGTTGGCGCAACTGGTCGATCAGGGCGCGGCGGCGATTCAGCTGACGGCTGATGGTCTCCGGAGCGCTGCAGAGCTGCAGGGCCGTCTGCTGCAGGGCCTGCTGCGCAGCGGCTGTGGCCAGCTTCGGCGCATCCGGGCGGGGCCACGGCAGCAGCAGTGCCGTGGTTCCCGCTCCAACCCCGGCCAGCACCAGGGTCAGGCCGATCACGGCCAGGGCGCGGGGCTTCCTGGCCGGCGAAGGCCCGGGGGCGCGGGGCTGCGGTTGGTTGGCGGCGGTACCCGGTGGGTCGGCGCCGAGCATCGATAGACTTGTCCAGTTTTTGGATTCAGCTGTCTCAGTTGATCTGGCTGGCTTGGTGGCGGCAGGTGTCTCACTTGAGACAGCTGAATCCGTTGAGCGGTTTAAGTCAGCTGAGGGGGCTGGCAGCGTTGGGGCGGCGCTGTCAGCACTGGTTGCGGCCCGTTCAGGAGCGTGCCGATGGCGAGCTGGTTCCAGTCGGCCGATCGCCACGCTCACATCGTCGCCGCTGCCCTCGCGGCTGATTCGATCGAGGCTGGCCGCCAGTTCGGCTCCCCGGGGAGCCTCGGTCGGGTCGGGCATTCCCGCCAGCCAGCGCGCCAGCAACAGAAAATCCGGGTCGCTGGCGCAGGATTTGCGCAGGCCATCGGTGCTCAACAGCAGGGCGAAGGGGGCCGACGGCGCGCCGATCGGCCACAGGCCGCTGCGGCTGGTAAACAGGCTGGCGGCCTCGCTCTGGCAGAGGCTGCAGGTGGCTTCACCGGCGGCGATCTCCTGCCGTTCTTCGCTCAGCAGGCTGGCCTCGCCGTCGCAGTCGATCCGCACCAGATCCCAGTCGCCCAAGCCGGTCTGGCCCCACCAGTGGGGGGTCATCAGCACCAGGCCGAGGGTGCTGCCATACAGCAGCGGCTGGAAAGGTTGGCCGGCAGCGGCACGGCTGCCGGCCGTTGGGCTGCTGCCGGTTGGTGTGGCAGGTTCGCAAGGTGCCGCCGCCGGGCCTGCGGGCTCGGCGGCCCCGGGCTGGCTGGCGTTCCAGTCGGCGGCGATCGCCTCCAGCCAGGCGCTCGTGATCGCCGCCGGCAGGTCCCGGCTCAGCCAGGCGGCCCATTGCGCCCGGCTGCCGTTGTCGTCCGGGCTGCCCAGGCGGCGCTGGGACACCGCCGTCAGCACCAGGGCCAGCGCCCGCTCGCAGGCCAGGCGGCTGCCCCGGTCGCTCAGTCGGTAGCGGGAGCCGCCATGGCCATCGGCCACGGCCATCACCCACACGGGCAGTCCATCCAGGCTGAGACCGTGGCCGCTGGCCGAGGCGTCCTGGCAGGGCTGGTGGCGGCGCCAATGGGAGGCGCCGCGGCGGCTGCAGTGGATCGGCTCCGCCCAGCTGTTCACCACACCAACGGCCCAACGTCGTCGCTGGGATCAAGCACGGTGGGCGGCAGGTCCGGCAGGGGAATGTTGCTGCCATCAGCGGCCTGAACCGTGCGGCTCGCCGGCATGGAGGCGGCGTTCACCACCGCGGTGGAGGCCCATTGGATGTACTGGGCCAGGGAGGTGGCATTGCTGGCCTGCAGCGGTCGTCGCGGTGAGCGGCTGCTGGGGGCGGAGCGGGGTGCCTGGCCGCTGGCTCCAGGAATCTCGCCAGCCGGCAGCGGCGTGGCCTGTGGCTCGTTGCCGATGAACTGCTGCAGCACCTCCAGATCGGCATCGTGGCCCATGGCAATCGCCAGCCGCACCGCTTTCTGAGCCCAGGGACAGCGCATCAGGGTCGTCAGGCCGGCTTGGAAATCATCGGTGGGCTGGCCATCGGAGATCAGTACCAACACCGGTGGCAGGGCGCGCTCCTCCATTGGCGGTGTGCTCAGTTGGGCGGCCACCAGCTCCAGGGCTTCGCCCATCGCCGTGATGCCCCCTGCCTGTAGGTCCTGCCACTGCAGCTGGTCCACCGGTGTCGGGGTGGCGACGTGCCAGAGGGCCCGATCGGCGAAGCTCACCGCCCGTACCAGCACCCGGGCTTCCGGGTTGTCGCGGGCCACGGCCGCCATGCCCGGCAGCGATTGGCGGATCGCCTGGTTGAGTGCCTGCATCTTGCCCTGGGCAGCCATCGAGCCGGAGCAGTCGCAGAGGTAGAGGAAATGCAGGGGGCGGTTGGCCAGCCGGACGTTGGGAAAGGGCATCAGCAGGAGAGAACTGGGGCGAAAGGCTGGGGCTGGAGGGGCGATCGCGACTCGGTGGCTTCGAGAGCGGCAGTTAGTACCACGCGAGCCCAAGTCTGGATCAAGGATGGTCCGGCATCAGGGAGCCGCGGCGGCACTGGCTGCTCCAGCTGGCTCGATGGCCAGCCCTTGGAGATTTTGATGACCCAGCGAGATCCGCGCAGCCGGCAGGTCTGCCGCTTCGCTCCGCCAGATCGTCAGGCCCCGTGGAGGCAGAGCGCTGAGCGGGGAACAGGACAGAGCTTCCTGGGTCAATCTCAGGCCTGTGCTTTGCCCTAATCGGGCTGTGCTGAACAAGCTCCGCGACGCACAAGTGAACATCGCGAAGCTTGAGGGGTCATCCCGTTAACAAAAGCTTGAGGCGAAAGGCTCGCGAAGACTCGGCGCCATCGGCGGTGCGGGTCGGAGCCCTGGGGAGCGAGCCGTGAGCGGCTTTGAGCTCAGCGGTTTGCAGCGCGGCCGTTTGTATCGAGACCGTTTGCATCGAGGTCGTGGCTGGTCACCCGTTCGATCACGCCAGCGCGGCTGTTGACCCGCCGCAGGGCCGCGAGGCTGCAGCTCCTGCTGGGCTCCACCACCATCCGGCGGCCATGCTCCAGCTCCACCTCCCAGGGCGAGTCCGTGAGGTTGCACAACCCCAGCAGGCTGGGATCACTGGGATGGGCCGTGATCCGGGCCAGGGGCTGGTCCAGGGCCACCGGCAGCAGGCGGTCGAGATGGTGAGCCTGAATCTCGTTGCCAGCAGCGATCGCCACCAGGCCCCGGGGCAGCCGCAGCCAGGGGCCCTGGGGCAGTGGATTGCCACAGCTCCAGCAGCCGGCGGCCGTACTGCCGGCCGCCGGAAAGGCCTCCTGGCCGCAGGACGGGCAGAGCAGGCGCCGATCGAGGCTGGCGGCCAGCGCTGCGGTCCACTGGCCGGTGAGGGCACGCCGCTGCGGTTGTTTCAGGCCTGGACCGAAGGTCTGCAGGAATAGCTGTTGCAGGGGCTCGGGATAGATCGGCCAGGTGATCAGGGCCGCGGCGTGCTCGATCGGATCGGGTCGGTTGCGCGTGTCGATCGGATCGAAGATGAACACCGGATCTTCGCCGTAGAGGCGGCGCCGGGCCGGTTCATCGAGGCAGCGGATCGCCTGCTCCAGGGCCCCTTTGAGCGGGTCATGGCGGGTGAGCAGCCGGAAGATCAGCACCGCCAGCGAGAACAGATCGCTGCTGGCTCCGGGCCGGGCCTGGCCCAGCAGGATTTCCGGCGCCATGAAGCCCGGTGTGCCCAGCACGCTGCCCGGATCGCGGCCATCCACCGCCACGTTGTCGTTGTCGCAGATCAGGATGCGACCGCTGCCGGGTTCCAGGAACAGGTTCCCCAGCGAGATGTCCTTGTAACAGAGGCCGCGCAGGTGCAGGGCGTGGAAGGCGTCGGCCAGAAAGAAGGCGGCCCGCAGCACGTTCTGCAGGCTGATCTCCATCTGGCCACCGGCATGGGCGTTAGCACCGAGGAAGGAGGGTGGTCGCAGGGGCATCAGGTAGCCGAAGCTCGGCTCCCGCAGGCGGATCTGCTCGCGACTGGCGGCATGGGTTCCCACCAGGGCAATCGGCCAGAGGAAGGCGTTGTTGGGGCTGGAGGCCTGGATGCTCTCCTCGAGGCGCCGCCGCAGATTCGGATCGCGGGCGATGCAGGCCGGCCAGTACCACTTCAGGGCCAGGCGCTCGCCGCCCAGTTCCACCGCATACACCTGGCCCTGACTGCCACCCCCGACGCCCTCAAGAATGCGGAGCTCCCGGGAGAGCCCCTCGAGCTGGAGCACGGCGCCGATCGGCAGGATCCAGTTCAAGGGATGGGGACGCGCCGGGTCGAATCAGGGCCTTTGACTCTGGCCGATCGCCCGGCGGATGCCGTTACGGTGCGCCAGGGCGGTGAGCCGGTTGCGGAAGCGGTGTCGATGGGCCAGGCCGTCGTTGGTCACCACCTCCAGCAGGTGCTCCTTGCGGGCACCCAGCAGAATCCAGCCCGCCAGGGCCAGCAGCTCCAGGGGCCAGAACAGCAGCGGCAGGGGCAGCAGCAGCAGGCCGCCCAGGCAGAGCAGCAGCCACCAGCTGAAGATGTGGGGATAGAGGGCGCGGCTTTCCACCCGCACGGAGCGAATCGCCGCGGCGCTCAGGCGCTGGTCGCCCACGTCGATGCTGAGGGGATCGGGCCGTGCTCCCTGGGCGGCGCCGCAGCGGAACACCAGCACCGGTCCGCTGCTGCCGAGGCGGATCTCATCGCCGTCATCGAGGCTGCTGCACTGGCGCAGCCGCACCCCTTCCAGCCAGGTGCCGTTGGCGCTGCCCAGATCACACACCAGCCACTGGTTACCGGTACGGGAGCGACGCACCTGGGCATGCTGGCGCGACAATCCCGCCGCCTCCGGCAGGCAGAGGCCGTTGTCCGGGGCACGCCCGATGGTCAGCCCCTTGGTGGGGTCCAGGTTGACCCGCCGCCGCGGATTGTCCCGCAGTTCGAGGCTGGCGCTCTCCATCAGCCCCCATCCCCACGACCACCGCCACTACGGCGCGGCAACCCGTGGCGCGGCAATCCGTGGCGCGGCAATCCGTGGCACTGCCACCAGTGATGCCAGTCGGCCGCAATCTCGGCGCGCAGGCCCGGTTCCCCCTCCCGCCAGGGTCTCACCCGGCCGGGGAACAGCAGGGCGATGGTCGCCAGCAGCAGGCCGATTAGCAGCAGCAGCAGCAGCACCCAGCCCGGTAGGGCCCCGACCCAGGTGGCCGCAAAGCTGGCCCGGATCGCGTAGACGGCCACCGTCAGGGCAATCCAGATGCGGAAAGGGGCCCAGGGATCCCGGCGACGCTCCACCCAGGGGCTCGTGATCGATGCAGCTAGCGTATCGGCTCCTCCAGATCCCAGGGATGCCCGAGCCGGTCGCGCCCGGTGCCGCCTGGTCCGCCCTTGGGCGCGCCTTGCTCACCGGCCCTGTGGCCAGAAGGCCGGAGGCGTTGGCCACAGCCCTGCGGATCCTGCGCCAGCGCCGCGCCTGGTTGGAGCTCTGGCAGGGCGACGTGTGCCGCCAGCGCCTGCCGCTGGGGGATGGGCGCTATCGCATCGGCCGGGATCCCCAGCTGGAGCTGCCGGTCGATGGCAGCGGCATCAGCCGGGTGCATGGAATCGTGGAGAAGCAGCGGCCCCAGGCACGGGACTATCGCCTCGAGGACTTCGGCTCCGCCAATGGGATTTTCTGGCAGGACCGACGCATCCGCAGCATCGATCTGCGCCATGGCGATCAGCTGCAACTCGGCTCACCCTTGCGGGCCGAAGCTCCCACCCTGCGCTACTGCCAGCCGCGCAGCCCACTGGAGCAGGCCATCCACTGGGGCGGTGTGGGCCTGCTGGGGGGCTCGGCGATCGCTCTCTCGCTGCTGTTGGCGGCCACCACGATCGCTGGTGGTTCCAGCATCCGCGCCATCGGGGGTCCGGTGCGCATCGTCGCCGACAACGGCCGCCAGATCGATGCGGCCGAGGGGGCGCCGGTGGCCCTGCCATCCCTGGACGCCTACCCCTTGCAGTTGCGGCAGGCCTTGATGGCGTCGGAGGAGGCGCGCTTTGGCTGGAACAGCGGCATCGATCTGTTCGGCACCCTGCGATCAGCCCTGCGCGGCACCGGTGGCGGCAGTGGTCTCACCCAGCAGGTGGCCCGGATGTACTACCCCGCCGTCGGCAACGACGTGAGTGTGGCTCGCAAGCTGCGGGAGCTGGGGGTGGCCTGGCAGCTGGAGGCGGGCTTCAGCAAGAACCGCATCCTCAAGATGTATCTCGATCGGGCTTATCTCGGATTGGGGACGGAGGGTTTCGAGCAGGCGGCCCAGCTGTATTTCCGTAAGTCAGCCCGCAAGCTCGATGTCTCGGAAGCGGCTTTTCTGGTCGGTCTGTTGCCCAATCCCAATGGCTACAGCCCCTGCAACAGCAAGGATCCAACGGCCGGACGGGAGCGCCGCAATCTGGTGTTACGGCTGATGCAGCAGGAGGGCTACCTCTCCGATCAGCAGCTGATCGATGCCCTGCGCCGCCCGCTGAACATCGACCCCTCCGCCTGCCGGGAGTCGACGCTGATCAGTTATCCCTACTTCAGCGACTACGTGGTCGGTGAGCTGGAGGGGCGGCGCTTCGGCCTCAACCTCAGGGACGAGCAGCTGGGCGGCAACTACCAGGTGGTGAGCACGATTGATCCCCGCATGCAGGCGATTGCCCAGAAGCAGCTGGGCCGCTTCCTGCAGGGACCGGCCGCCGGCGTGGGGCTCACCCAGGGAGCCCTGATCTCGCTGGATGTGGCCACCGGCGAAATCCTGGCCTATGTGGGCGGTGGCGACTATGCCCGCTCCAGCTTTGATCGGGTGCAGGCTCTGCGGCAGCCAGGTTCCACCTTCAAGCTGTTCACCTATCTGGCGGCGCTCACGGCCGATCTCGATCTCAATGCCACCGTCTCCTGTGCGCCTCTGGGTTATGTGGCCGGCTGCCAGCACGGACCGGTGGGCCCGACTGGAACGATCAGCTACGCCGATGGTTTTGCCTTTTCCGAGAATGTGGTAGCCCTGCGGCTGGCTGAACGGGTGGGGCTGAACCGGGTGATCGAACAGGCACGGCGGCTGGGCATCAGCACCCCCCTCGATTCCACCTACACCATGGTGTTGGGCGGCAAGGAGACCTACCTCTACGAGCTGGCCAGGGCCTATGCCGTGGTGGCCAACGGTGGTGGCTCGGTGCCGATGCACGGTGTCCGCCGCATCTACGACCTGGGCATCTGTCCTTCGATCGACACGCTGGCCCAGTGCCCGGCCAGCGGGGTCACCACCCCGATCGGCGAGCGTTCGCGGCAGCTGTTGGAGCCGGCGGTGGCCGCCGCCATGGACCGGCAACTGCGCCGGGTTGTGAGCGAGGGCACCGGGCGGGCCGCGGCCGGTGTCGCCGATGCCCGCGGCAAGACCGGCACCACCAACGATGGCGTCGATGTGCTGTTCATCGGCTATTCGCCGGCGATGGGGATCCTCACCGGCATCTGGATGGGCAACGACGACAACACCCCGGCCGAGGCGGCTTCCGGCGCCCTGGTGGCCGATCTCTGGGGGCGCTACATGCGGGCTGTGGCCAGCTGAGCGCTGGGGGCTCAGGTCAGGCGTCCGGCCTGCTGCCGCTCAGCCGATTCAGGCTCCCGGCCTGGCCTTGAGCAGGGTCTGGGCCAGATCCGAACCCCAGGTCGCCAGCCCCCAACCGAGGCCCAGCAAGCTGCCCCACCACCAGGTGCTGCACCAGAGCCGCTCGATCGGCCGGCTGTGGTCCGTCGGAGTCGAGCGGGGCAACTGCCAGCCGAGCTGCAGCGCCCCGTAGACCACCAGCAACACCCAGGCGGGGATCGATTCGGAGCCGACGCGGAAGCCCAGTTCCTGCCAACGCAGCAGGCTGAGCATCGCCGCCAGGCTGATCAGGGCCGCAATCGC
>CALPNT020000003.1 GCA_943325005.2 Bifidobacterium breve
CACCAGCTGCTGATCGAGGTCTGCCCCAGTCGCGAGGGCAGCCATCTCTACGCCTATCCCTTCGAGGGCCGCTTCGTGCACGAAGGTCTGGGCTTCCTCTGGGCCTGGCGCTTGGCGCGACATCAAGCCGGCACGATCACGGTGTCGGTAAACGACTACGGCTTCGAGCTGCTGGCCCCCAGGGGCTATCCGTTCGAGGCCCTGGTGGCTGAGCACGCTGCTGCCTTGCTCAGCGCCGCCGATCTGGACGCGGACCTGCAGCAAGCGATCAATCTCTCGGAACTCTGCCGCCGCCGTTTTCGTGCCATTGCCCAGGTGAGTGGGCTGGTGCTGAACGGCTATCCCGGCCAGGCCCGCTCCGGCAGCCAACTGCAGATCAGCGCCGCCCTGCTCTACGACGTTTTCCTGCAGCACGAACCGGCCAACCGGCTGCTCGCCCAGGCACGCCAGGAGGTGCTCGATGAGCAGCTGGAGCGCCACCGGCTGCAGGCGGCCCTGACCCGGCTGCAGCAGTGCGAGCTGCTGTTGCAACGCACGGCGCGCGCCGGCCCCTTCGCCTTTCCGTTACTGGCCGAACGCCTCAACAATCGCCTCAGCAACGAATCGCTGCTGGAGCGTCTGAGCCGTCTACGGGCCGAGGCGGAGCGGCTGGAGCCTTGAGCCAGGGTGGCCCGGACGATCAGGAGGCTTTCTCGAGCCGGCGCACGATCGTCACCATCAGCCCCATCGAAACGACGAGGGCGATCAACAGGGCAATGGTCATCTCGGAGCCTCATCAGCACGGGATTATGGAGGAGCACCCCGGCCGTGGAGCTCCAACCCTGGATCTGGTGTTCGTCTACGGCAGCCTCAAGCGCGGCCAGTCCAATCACCACCTGCTCGCTACGGCGCGCTTTGAAGGGGAAGCTCAGGCCCCTGGACTCAGCCTCCATGATCTCGGTCCCTTCCCGATGGCCATCGCCGCGGCCCAGCCCGAGACAGGATCCGCAACGGATCCCGAGACCGTTCCGGTCTCCGGCGAACTGTTTGCCGTCGAGGCCGAAACCCTGGAGCGGCTGGATCGGTTCGAAGGGGTGCCGCGGCTCTACCAGCGCCAGCGCTTGGTGCTGCTTGATGGCCGCTTGGCCTGGGTCTATCTCGGCCAGCCCCACCAGGTGCGGCATGTGCCGAGGCTGGCGGCCGGGTGCTGGCCAGCCCTGCTGCTTCTGCTCAGTGCCTTGCTTGGGGCGCTGGCCCCGCCCAGCCTGCGGGCCGACACCGGCCTGGCTGCCTGCAATCGCTGGCAGCGCAGCCAGGGCGTCAGCCGCCTCGAGCTCGGCAACCAGATCGGCGCCGCCCATTACCTCACCAAGCTGCAGCGCCTGCAGCAGAGCCCCCCGGAAGCCCCCGTGGCTCTCTACGCCGCAAGCGATCTGCAGCGGGCCTGCGACAACGCCCGTTGAGACTGCCCCGCGGCGCCCCCTGTTGACCTCAGAACGCCGCCACCAGCCAGCGCCCGCCGGCCCCCAGCAGCAGGGGCAAGCCACTGAGCCACAGCCAGTGGCGGAGCTCGAGTTGCAGCAGACGGCGCAGCAGCACGATCGAAGCGAGCACCCCGAGCGCCACCACCAGGCTCTGGCAGAAGGCGATCACATGACCGTCCGCACTCCATTGCCAGCCGTTCAGCATCGAGCTGGACCCCAGCGGTGCGAGCGCCACCGGCAGCAGTTGCCCCGCCTCCGCCATGCCCAGCGGTAGATGCTGGGCCAGCATCAGCGCCCAGAGCAGCGGCAGCAGGGCGTAAAGCAGCAGCCAGGAGCGGCCGGCCCCAGCACCGCCGAGCCAGCCTTGCCACCGCACGGTCCACCGCAGCAGCAGCCACAGGGCCGCCGGCAGGGCCAGGGCCAGCACGGCGAAGGCCAGGCGCGGCAGCAGGGAACCACTCTGCAGCGAGTCCGGCGCCAGGGGCAACCAGCCCAGCAATCGGTTCCAGTGCTGCAGGCTGAGGCCACCGGCCAGCACCAAGATCAGGCCCGCCTCCCCCGCCGGCGGTGTCATCTCGCGTTGCAGATCGGCGGCGGGCGGCCGCAGCCGCAATTGCACGGAGCGATGCGGACAGGCCTGGGCACAGGTGAGACAGAGCACGCAATTGCGGTTGTCATCGAGATGGGCGGGATGGGTGCCGAGCGGGCAACCCTCCGTGGCCAGCCCTTCCCCTTCCGCCGGTCCGCCCTTGAAGCAGGCGTAACTGCTGCAACTGCCGCTGCAGGTGCCCACCTGGGCCCGCAGTTCGCTGATCGCGAGCTTGGCGAACAACCCATTCATGCCGCCGATCGGGCAGAGATACCGGCACCAGAAGCGTTTCTCGAAGCGCAGGGAACCGATCACCGCACCGGCGGTGATCAGCAGCAGCAGGCAGCTGCTCAGCCAGGCGGTGTTGACCAGATCCCCCACCTCCTCCCAGATCAGGATGGCGGCGAAACCCGCGGCCAGGGCCGGCGCGGCCCAGCGATCGGTTTCACCGCGGGGCCAGCGTTGGGGCTGATAGCCCAGGTGTCGTGCCAGCCGTTGGCTGATCTCGCCCCAGACCATGAACGGACAGAAGGAACACCAGAGCCGACCCACCAGGGGATAGGCCAGCAGGATCAACGGCCACCACCAGGCCCAGAACAGATTCAGGGCGCCGTTGTGCTGGCGATCCTGGGGGCCGAGCCAGAGCCAGAGATTCACCAGCACGAACACCCAGCTCACCAGGCCGAACAGCAGGCCGTTCCAGAGCCGGGGGGAGCGCATCCAGTCGCGCAGTTGTGGTTTCCAGCGCCAGAGGTCGAAGCGGGCCCGTTGCGGTCCGCGCCGGCCAGTCCAGAACACGTCGTCGGGCAACATCTGGGGATAACGGCCGGCACCGCACTGCCGCAGGGCCCGCTCAATCAGCTGCGACAGCTCCCGCACATTGCCGGGGAAGTCGTAGGTCTGCAGCCGTTTGACCAGCTCCTCACTGACGCCGGGCGGCCGGCTCCAGCCCAGGCTGAGGGCCTTCTGGCGCACGCCGTAGCGCAGCCATTCCCCCAGATCCTGGCGGCGCACCCGCAGGGGCGGCACCCGAATCAGCTGGCAGCAGCCATCCAGATCCGGCAGTGCTTTCTCCGCCGTGAAAAAGACCCGCCCCGGGAAAACGAAGCGTCGGCCCGGTTGATCCGGATCACTCCAGCTGCCGTCACGGGCCAGTTGCAACAGCAGCGGTCGCAACGGCGCCGGGGCCAGATCCACCTGATCGATCAACAGTGAGCCGGCTCCGAGACAGGCCAGCAAGGACAGTTCGCCGGCGCCGCTGGCGAATAATTCGGCGCCATCAGGCCGCAGCAGGGCGGCATTGAGCCGTACCAGCAGCTGGTTCCGGGCTGAGGAACCGAAATGGATCAAGGCGGCGATGTTGTCTTTTTCCAGGCCGGGCTCGCCGCTGATCAGCACGGCCCTGCCATCGACGGCAGCGGCGGCCCGGCGAATCGACTCCCGCAGGTTCTGGGCATAGCGGCTGCTGCCGACGATGCCGCGGCGGGCGCGGCCCAGCAGATGGGGGGCCAGGCGCAGCAAACAGGTGGCTGAGTCGGCCGCCGGCTCGCTGCGCGGCCCGACCAGGGGCTCAAGCTGCTGCTCGTGGGCCGGCCCGCAGTCCTGGGAAGCCGATGTCACATCCAGTCCACGGCTGCTTCGATTCTGGACCGTGGATGATGGCCTGACCGTTCCAGCTTCACGATGAGCCTGACCCTCTATGGCGCCGCCCGCAGCCGGGCCTCGATGGTTCGCTGGTATCTCGAGGAGAAGGAGATCGCCTACCAGTGGATCAGCCTCGATCTCGGCGCCGGCGAGCATCGGCAACCAGCCTTCCTGGCGATTAATCCCTTCGGCAAAGTGCCGGCCCTGGTGGACGACAGCCTGGCCGGTCCGGATGGGCAGCCTCTGAAACTCTTTGAAAGCGGCGCCATTCTCCAGCATCTGGCCGAACAGCACGGCCAGGAATTTGCCGGGACCGGCGGTGCGGCTCGGCGTTCGTTGTCGCTGCAGTGGCTGTTGTTCGCCAATGCCAGTTTCGGGCCCGCCCTGATCCAGGCCGCCGCCAAACCGGAGGACCTCGAGCGGCAGCTGACGATCCTCGATGCCCTGCTCAGCGCTGGCCCCTCCCTGCTGGGCGCTGCCGGATCTGAAACCACCGCCGCGGGCTGGGGAGCGGCCGATTGCGCCATCCAGTCCTATCTGGCCTACCTGCCCCTGTTCTGCCCCCAGGTGGATCTGGCCCCCTTCCCCCACGTGCAGGCCAGCATCGACGCCACGCGGCAACGGCCCGCCTACCAGCTGGCGATGGGCCAGGGCTGATGGCCCCTGCTGTCACGGGGCCTTCGACGGAGCCTGCCAACGAGTCTTCGGCCCTTTCCCAAGGCTCCGAGCCCGCCAGCCGGGCGGCCTTGGTCTGGCAAGGCCATCGACTGGAGCTGCTGGCGGCCCGGGCCCTCTGGGATCCAGCCCAGTCCTTACTGCTGCTGGCGGATCTGCACCTGGGCAAGGCCGAAAGTTTTCAGGCTCACGGCATTCCCTTGCCCAGTGACGGCGACGCCGAAACTCTCAATGCCCTGCTGGAGCTTGCCCACCAGTGGCGACCGCAGCAGGTGATCGTGCTCGGCGATCTGGTCCACGACCGCCTCGGTCTCACCGACAGCCTGCGGCAGAAGCTGGCCGCACTACCGGCTCTGCTGGGCTGTCCCCTGCGGTTGATCGGTGGCAACCACGATCGCGGCCAGTGGCATGAGGGCCTGCCCCAGGAGCCAGCCCAGGCGAGCGGCCCCCTCTGGCTCAGCCATGGTCCCGATCCCCGCCCGGGCCTGCTCAATGTCTGTGGCCATTTGCATCCGGTGGTGCAGCTCGGCGGCGGCGCTGATCGCCTGCGCCTGCCCTGCTTCGCCCTGGATCGGCGCCGCCAGCAGTTGGTGCTGCCCTCCTTCGGCCGCCTGACGGGCGGCCATCCCTACCCGCAGCCCGCTGAGCTCTGGGTTGTGGCCGAGGACGCCATCGTGCCCTGGCCAGCGGTCAGAACCCCAGCCAGAACAGCAGCCAAAACGATGGCTGGAACTGGCAGGTACGAGGCTTGAGCCCCGAGTGAGCCGCCGGACTCAGGCTTCGGCGGCCAAGGCCCGCACCACATCACCGCGGGTGAGCACGCCTGCGAGTTGGCCGGCCTCATCGAGTACAAACAGACGCTGGATGCCGTGGTCATGGAGCTGGCGGGCGGCCACGGGCAGGCTGGTCGCAAGGCTGCAGGTGTGGGGATGGGTGCCCATCACATCACCGACAAGATTGCCCAGCACCTGATGCACCTGCCGATCCCACTGCAGCGGATTGCGCAGATAGATCACGGCATCGAGCAGCATCACGTAGGGGCCGGCATCGAAACCGCTCTCCCGCACCATCAGATCCTTTTCGGTGAGTTCGCCCACCAGCTCACCGGTTTCGGTAAGCACCGGCAGGCCGGAGACGTGATGATCGCTCATCAATTGCACTGCCTCCTGGAGGGGCGTGTCGCGCCGCACCTGCAGCACGGGGCTGCTCATCACCTCTGCAACGGAGCGCTCGACAACCATGCGGGATTTTCCGGATGGGGGCATTCTGCTGCGGCGCCGGCTGGAGATCGCGATTTGGCCGCTCCTTGAGCAGCGAGGATGGCTCGAACTGTCACCAGGAGCGCCAGCTGCGCCGCCTCGCCGATCTGCTCACCATCAGCCGGGCGCTGCTGGGGCTGCCGCTGCTGCTGGCCTTGGCTGGCGGCCATCAGGCTCTGGCCTGGGTGCTGTTGCTCCTGGGCGGACTGAGCGACTGGGCCGATGGCGCCCTGGCCCGCCGTAGTGGCGGCGGTTCGGTGTGGGGTGCGCGGCTCGATCCACTCACCGACAAAATCCTGGTGGCGGCCCCCCTGCTCTGGCTGGCTGCGGAGCGGGCCCTGCCGCTTTGGGCGATCTGGCTGCTGCTGGCGAGGGAATTGCTGATCTCGGGCTGGCGCGCCGGCCAGGGCAGTGGCGGGCCAGCGTCCTGGGGAGGCAAGGCGAAAACGATCCTGCAGTTCCTGGCGTTGCTGCTGCTGCTCTGGCCGGCCGACTGGGGTCTGCCGGGCGGCTTCGGAGCAGCGGGCTTCGAGCTGCCGCTGCTGCTGCGGGGGGTCGGTTGGTGGCTGTTCTGGCCTTCGCTGCTCCTGGCCCTCAGCTCAGCTCTTGGCTACCTGCGGCAGGGCAGGCGAGACAACGGCACCTGACGGTTCGAACCCGTGGCCGCGGCCACGGATAATGACCGGGCTGAGCCGTCCGGTTCCCTGTCGGCAGGGGAAGCTGAACGGCAGGGAACGGAATGCCCAACCTGCCAGCCTCAGCGGGCCAACAGGGCGGCGTCGGCGCTGAAATCCGGCTGGGTCGGCGGTTGCAGGTTGTAATCGTTCTGAAAGCTGTCGCTCAGGGTGGCCTCGAGGTCGAAGGCCGGTTCCCAGGCCAGCTCCCGGCGCAGCCGCTGGATATCGGTGAGGAAATGGGCCAGCCGCAAGGGGAAGGCTTTGCGGGCTTTCTTGTCGAGGTCGGCCGGATCAAAGAAGCGAATCTCCACTTGGCTGGGATCCCTGCCGCAGGCCCTGGCCGCGGCGTTGACCAGACCGCGGAAGGTCACCCCTTTGGCACCACTGCAGTTGTAGATCCGGTTGGTCGCGGCTTCCACTTCTATGCAGCGGGCCATGGCTGCCGCCAGATCGGCCACATGGCCCAGCTGGGTGATCGTGTTGCCATCGCCGGGCAAGGGCACCGGACGGCCATGGACGATGCGATCGAAGAACCAGCTCTCGACCGGGTTGTAATTGCCGGGGCCGACGATGTAGGTGGGTCGGAAGCTGGTGAACGGGATGGCCTGCTGCCGCAACCAGGCCTCGGTTTCAGCCTTGCCGGCATGACGACTGGCCGGATCGAGCGGCGATTCCTCATCCAGTGGCCAGAGTTCACTGTCGGCGTAGACACCGGCAGAACTCACGTAGACAAAGCGATGGCTGGGGGCACCGGTGCGCTCGATCACCCGCCGGCTGTCTTCAAGATTGCGCCCGGAACTGTCGACGATCACATCGAACTGCCGGCCTTCCAGGGCCAGGAGCCCCGCCTCGCTGCTGCGGTCGCCCGCCAGGTGTTCCACTCCTGCAGGCAGCGGTTGGCGACCGCGAGTGAACAGGGTGAGCGTGTGACCCGCCGCGAGCAGATGGGCCACCAGGGGTCGGCCGACAAAGCGGGTGCCGCCCATCACCAGGATTTTCATCAGCCAACCCCAAACCATGCCGGGCCATTCAAACGCCCGGCCGGGCAGCTCGTGCCGGCCATGGTGGCAATCCGGAGAGCCAACGGGCACGGTTGATGATGGGGCCTGTGCACCGCAAGCCGCATGCAAGTCATCCCTGCCATCGATCTCCTCGACGGACAGTGCGTCCGGTTGCATCAGGGGGATTACGGCCAGGTGACCCGCTTCAGCGATGATCCGATCGCCCAGGCCCTGGAGTGGCAGCGGCAGGGGGCCCAGCGGCTGCACCTGGTGGATCTTGACGGTGCCCGCACCGGCCAACCGGTCAATGATCGGGTGGTGCGAGCGATCACCGCAGCCCTTTCGATTCCCGTCCAGCTCGGCGGTGGCGTGCGCAGCGCTGAGCGGGCCGAAGCCCTGTTGGCTTACGGACTGGATCGGGTGATTCTCGGCACGGTGGCAGTGGAACAACCGGAGTTGGTGCGCGAACTGGCCGACCGCCATCGCGGCCGCATCGTGGTGGGCATCGATGCCAAGGATGGCCGGGTGGCAACCCGGGGCTGGATCGAGGCCAGCACGGTGGAAGCCAGCGCCCTGGCCAGCAGCCTGGAAGGCTCGGCGGTCGCCGCCCTGATCACCACCGATATCGCCACCGACGGCACCCTGGCCGGTCCGAATCTGGCGTTCCTGCGCACGATGGCCGAGGCCAGCTCGATCCCGGTGATCGCTTCAGGCGGCATCGGCGATCTGTCCGATCTGCTCTCATTGCTGAGCTTGGCACCCCTGGGGGTGGAGGGGGTGATTGTCGGCCGCGCCCTCTACGACGGCCGCCTCGATCTGGCCGAAGCGCTGCAGGCCATCGGTCCCGAACGGCTGCAGGATTCCGTCAGCCTTCCTGTGGCCTGAAGGGCCTGCAGCGTGCCAGTTGGCCTGAGCCTCAGCCCGGCAGCGCTTGAAACGTTCTCCTATAACTGACATCACTGCCCTGGTCGCGCGCGTGGCTATCGCCACCATTCCTACCCCCGCCAGCCCAGGCGGCTTTGACCCGCACCCTGCCAGAGGCGAGCTTTGTGGCGGCGAATCCAGCCCCGCCGGGCCGGTGGCATTGCAGGGCGTCGAAGACGTCTATCGCCGTTGTCGGGAACTGGGCATGCGCCTGAGCCGCCAACGGCGCATGGTGCTCGATCTGCTCTGGGCCGAAAAAAGCCACCTCAGTGCTCGGGACATCTTCGAAAAGCTCAATGATCAGGGCCGCAACATCGGCCACACGTCTGTTTACCAAAATCTCGAAGCCCTGCAGTCGGCTGGCGTGATCGAATGCCTGGATCGTGCCAGCGGCCGGCTGTACGGCTACCGAGCCGATCCCCACAGCCATCTCATCTGCAGTCAGTCTGGTGCCATCCAGGATCTCGATGTGACCCTGCCTGCTGAATTGCTCCGCCAGATTGAAGCTCTCACCGGCTTCACAATTGAGTCCTACACCCTGCATCTCTGCGGCCGGCCGCGGGGCCACTGAGGATCTGAAACGATTGAGTTCGCCTCAAGCCGGGCCCGCTCCAGAATGGCTGAATCCCCATGGCTGGTGGCCTGATGAAGATTTTTGCATCAGACAGAACCTCAAGATGATAAGGCGATCTAGGCAGGCAATACACTGTTTTCCATTATTAAATCTCTCGATCAAGAGTTTTCCATCGCCAAGAATGGGGTGATTGGCATGGTTTTTGTTGAACATTTTTTGCCTTTCAATTTGTGCCGCTGAGATCATTTTTGCCGGAGAATTCATCCGACTGAAGAGGCCAATACCAGAGAAGCTGGATCCCTCAAGCGGCGCAAAGGCCAGATCCAGTCAATCCACCGGGCACGTTCCTCTGTTCCCTGTGCCATTCCAGTCAAGTTGCCGGGGGAGCTGGATTCGCAGCGCCAGTCTCGTTACCGTGAATTGATTCGCCTCACCTTGTGGCCCGCCGCGACCCAAAGGTCCCAACCCAGCCGCAGTCTTCGGCCCAGTTGCTGGTTTTTGCTGAGCCGTTGCAACGCGATGGTCTGCTGGTCTGGCTGGCGGCGGGCGATGGGGCTTGGACACCGGTCACGGCGCCGGAGCAGCTCGAGGGTGCTCCCCAGTTGGTGATCTGGAGCCTGAGTGCCCAGCCCGAGCCCGCGGCCCTGGCTGCCGAATTGCAGCAGCTGCAGGAGCGCTGGCAGCCCGCACCCCTGCTACTGCTGCTGCCCCAGGCCCATCGTTACCCCACGAGCGTTCTGCTGCAGCTCCCCCTGCAGGGCCTGCTGGAACAGCCCGATGCCGCCGGCTTGCGCCAGGCGGTGTCCACCCTGCTCGGTGGCGGCCGGGTGGTGGAACTGGGCGCTGCCGCAACGGCGGAGCGTGGCCAGGAAGCCGGGGCCGCCCTGGGCCTGGGCCAGTGGCTGTTGATCAGCGGTCTGCAGCAGATCGATGCCGAAATCCGTGTCTGCCGGCGTCTGCTGGATCCGCCCCCCGAAGCCTGGCTGGCCGAACTGGTGTTGCTGGGCCGGCTGCGGGAACTGGCGGCCGCCCGCCAGCTGCTGCTCTGGCTCTGGGGTCCGGTGGGCCTCGCCTGGTCTGGCAGCGCCGACGGGCGGGTGGAACTGCCGCAGCCTGCGACCAGGGGCGTGACCATCAGCCTGCGGCAACGCAGTGCCGATGGTCTGTGGCAGGCGCTGCGCGAGCGCCTCAACCAGTCCGCCGCGGCGCCGGCGCTGCCGGACCAGGCCCAGCTGCTCGCCCTCGACGGGCTCAACCCCGATCGGCGCCGCGATCTGCTGCTGGCCCTGCTGGAACAGTTCGAGCAATTGCGTCAGCGCCTGCAACACGATGGCGTCGGCGGCGAGGCCCTGCTGCAACGCTGGCAGGATCTGCAGCCCGAACTGCGGCGCCAGGCGCTGCGACGCATGGCAGGAAGTTATGTGCAGCTGCCCTGGCAAGGCGATCTGCGCCCGGTGGCCGCAACCCTGATGGCCAGCAGTGAGTTGACCTTGCTGGACGGTGACCTTCCCGATCCGGTGCCGATGCTCGGCACCCTGATCCAGGCCAGGCCTCTGCTGGTTGAAGGCCGGCTGCTGGCCCCCGATGAGCCCCAGGCGCTGCTCTATCTGGAACTGCTGCTCAGCAATTGGCTGGTGCGCAGCGCCGAGTTGATCAGCGCCGAAGTGCTCGCCGCCTGCGCCGACTGGCCCGAGTTGCGTCGCTACCTGCTGCGACCGGAGCTGCTTGCCACCCGCAATCTCGAACGCCTGCGCAACCAGCTCAACGCCCGCCAGCGCTGGAGCAGCTGGTTCGAACGACCGATCCAGGTGTATGAGAGCCGCAGGCCTCTCTACCGACTGGAGCACGGGGCGATCCAGACGGTCGATCTGCTGGAACCGCGGGACCAGGAGTTGCGTCAGCTCGGCTGGTTGCAGCAGGCCGTCACCCTGGCGCTGGAAAGCCGCGATGCCCTGGCGCCCCAGCTGCGCAGCCTGGTGCGGGGGCTGGGAAACCTGCTGGTGATGCTGCTCACCCAGGTGGTGGGTCGGGCCATCGGCCTGATCGGACGGGGCATTCTTCAGGGCATGGGCCGCAGCGTCGGTCGCAGTTGAATCGAGGTCGCAGCCCATGGGGTCGCAGGGCACAATGACCTGATGCGAGCTCCAGTCCCGGCCCTCCAGCACCCTGGCCCCACCACCGGCCTGGAGGCTGGTCCAACCCATTCCCAGCCAGTGGCACCGATCAGCAGTGATCACCAGGGTCGGCCCCTTGGTTGGTTCCCTGTTCAGTCGGCGCGCACCAGCGCTGGCGTCCGACGGCTGGCCCGGGCCCTGAGCTCGCTGCTGGCGATTGTGCTGCTGCTGGTCGGCAGCCTCAGCGCCCTGGCGGCACCAGCCGCCGCTGCCCTGGACGACGACCGCTACGACGGCAATATCTTCGCCCTCTATGCCGGCAATGGCTCCCTGGTACCGCCCCGCAGCAGCCTGGCCCAGGCCCAATTGGACGGCCGCGTCACCGTGCTGATCTACTACCTCGACGACAGCTCCGCCAGCAAGCGCTTTGCGCCGGTGGTCTCGGAATTGCAACGACTCTGGGGACAGGCGATCGAACTGATTCCGCTGGTCACCGACCCGCTGCAGAACCGCCCGATTGAAGGGCCGGCCGATCCGGCGGGCTACTGGAACGGCACAATCCCCCAGGTGGTGATCTTCGACAGCAACGGCAAGCTGGTCTTCGATGCCAGTGGCCAGGTCAACGTGGATGCCATCAATAGCGTGATCAGTGCGGCCACCGGCATCCCGATGGCGCCGCGCAGCGGCAACAGCACCACGGTGAGCTTCAACGAGCTCAACAGCGAAGTGGTGCCGTCCAGCTGATGGTGGCCTCCCCGCACGAGTCCGGAGCGCTGCAGGCTGGCGAGGATCCACCGACACGGCTCGAAAGTGACAGCCTCGGCACGGTCGCCGTGCCGGCCGAGCACCTCTGGGGCGCCCAGACCCAGCGTTCGCTGCGCTATTTCGCCTTCGGCGAACCGATGCCGACGCCGATCATCCGGGCCTTCGGCCAGCTCAAGGCGGCCTGTGCCGAGGTGAATGGCGCCATGGGCCGACTCGAGCCGGCGCTGCAGGCGCTGATTGTGGCGGCCGCTGAGGAGGTGGCCACAGGCCGGCTCGATCAGGAGTTCCCGCTGCGCGTCTGGCAGACCGGTTCCGGCACCCAGACCAACATGAACGTCAACGAGGTGATCGCCAACCGGGCGATCGCCTGCAGCGGTGGCCGCCTCGGCAGCAAGAGCCCGGTGCATCCCAACGACCACGTCAATCTCAGCCAATCCAGCAACGACACCTTCCCGGCGGCGATGCACGTGGCTGTGGCGATCGAACTGCAACGCCGCCTCCTGCCAGCGCTGGAGCAGTTGATTGCGGCCCTAAGCAAGCGCGCTGAGGAGTTTGCACCGATCATCAAGATCGGTCGCACCCACCTGCAGGACGCCGTACCGCTCAGCCTCGGCCAGGAATTCAGTGGCTACGTCGCCCAACTGGAACTGGGCGTCGCCACTTTGCGCCAGAGCTTGCCGCAGGTGTGGCAATTGGCCATCGGTGGCACGGCGGTGGGCACCGGTCTCAACGCCCCCGTCGGTTTCGGTGAGGCAGTGGCCGCCCGGCTGGCCGAGCGCATCGGGCTGCCGTTCAGCAGTGCTACCAACAAATTCCAGGCGCTGGCGGGCCATGAACCGCTGGCCGCCGCCCATGGGGCTCTCACCGTGCTGGCGGGCAGCCTGATGAAGATCGCCAACGACATCCGTTGGCTGGGCAGCGGCCCCCGCTGCGGCATCGGCGAGCTGGTGCTGCCCGAAAACGAACCCGGATCCAGCATCATGCCGGGCAAGGTCAATCCCACCCAGTGCGAGAGCATCACCATGGTGGCTGTGCAGGTGATGGGCAACAACACGGCGGTGCAGTTGGCGGCGAGCCAGGGCAACTTTGAATTGAACGTGTTCAAACCCCTGATTGCTTATAACCTGCTCGAAAGCATCGCCCTGCTCAGCGGCGGTTGCGATGGCTTTCGCGTCCACTGCATCGAAGGTCTGAAGGCCGATGTGGGCCGCATCCAAAATTTGCTGGATCAGAGCTTGATGCTGGTAACGGCCCTCACCCCCGCTATCGGCTATGACCGCGCCTGCGCCATCGCCAAACATGCCCACCAGAACCAGCTCAGCCTGCGCGAAGCGGCCCTGATTCTCGGTGAGATCAGCGCCGAGCAATTTGACCAGTGGGTCAGGCCCGACTCCATGGTCTGAGCGGCAGCCGATCGCCGTTCACGATGCAGGCCGGTGCTCGCGCCTGCCATCCCTCAGCACGATTTTGGTCCCCTGTCCGACCTGGGTCACGATCGTCTTGACCTCCTGGGGCGTGAGGCTCTGGGCCTCATCCACCACCATGGACTGGCGCGTCACCAGCAGCCGGTCATCGAGCTGTTCATCGCCACCACGACGTTGTGGTCCTGAAACCTGGTCAGGGCGTTGGTTCGTGTGGCAGGACATTGGTGTCCAGAACGAAGGTCTTGCGCATGCCAGTCGCGTTGCCGGTGCCCTGGCTGGGAACGTAAGACCGCTGACGCCTCTACGCTCCGGCAGTTCGCGACCCGATGGGTTTCTGGCTTGCCGCTCCCGATCTCCCTCTTTCTCCTTCTGCTGCTGCTGTTCGGTCTCAGCTTGCTGTGGCTGGAGTTACGCCACCGCCTGCGCCCGGCCTCCCCACTGCGCCTTCTGCCCGGACCCTTCCAGGTGAAACGCAAGGCCCAGGGGTTGGAGCTCAGCGGCGAGATCACGATTCGCAACCCCCATGGCCGTATGGAGGTGTTCGTGCCGGAGATCAACGTGCAGCCCGTCTTGCTGGGCCGAGCCGATCTCACCGAGGTGCGCTCCGAGGTGCGCATCACCCCGCTCCATCCCGATGAAGAAGCCCGCCCTGACCACTACTGGGCCGCTTACATCGTCAAGGGGCACAAAAGCACAGCGGTCCAACTGCGCATCAACCTGATCGGTCCGGCCGGCACCGACCTCGAAGGTCTGATCGACACGGTCTGGCTGGACATCCAGTGGATCAACTATGGCCCCTTCGGTCGGTTGTGGCGACGGGACGGGATTCTGGTACCGGTGCAGAAACCGGAGCCGACCCCGGCGGCGATTGCCAGCTGGCGGGAAGGCGAACACTGCCGGGTGCTGCCGGTGCGAACCCACCTGCTCGGGGTCCTCGATGATCCGCAACAGGTGCTGGAGCACTACACCGGCCATCTGCTGCAACCGGGTGATGTGCTCACCATCGGCGAGACCCCGCTGGCGGTGATGCAGGGCCGTTATCACCATCCCTCGATGGTGGAGCCCTCGATGCTCTCGCGGCTGCTCTGTCGGGTGTTCCACCCCACCAGCAGCCTGGCCACCGCCTGCGGACTCCAGACGCTGATCGACATCGTCGGCCCGGCTCGGGTGCTCTGTGCCTGGCTGGCGGGCAGCGCTCTGAAGCTGATCGGCATCAAGGGAGGCTTCTATCGCCTCGCCGGCGATCAGGCTCGCTTGATCGACGATGTCACCGGCACCACCCCTCCCTATGACCAGACCCTGGTGCTCGGCCCCGAGGCGCCGGAGCTGTTCTGCCATCGGGTCGCGGCGGCCCTTGGTGTGGCCGTGGCGGTGGTGGATGTCAATGACCTGGGCCGGGTGAAGGTGCTGGCGAGCAGCCGGGACTGTGACGAGGAGCTGCTGCACAGGGCCCTCAAGCCCAATCCAGCCGGCAACGCCAACGAGCGCACACCACTGGTGCTGGTGCGTCCCGCCTAAAGTCGAAGTCGAGGATTGTCGAACTTCCTCACAACCCCTTCATTGCTGCCTGTGCCTTCTCCCACCACCATGTCAGTGCCGGGCCAACCGGCCGAGGCGGGGGGGCCGCAAGCCAACAGCGCGCACTGGAGTATTCAATCGTTACAGGGTTGGCATCTACCCCTGCTGGACGACCCCGCCTTCCTGCCACTCCAACCCCTGCTGCAGCGCAACCTGCTGTTGTCGGTGCCGGAACGGTTGCTCACCGCCCTGGTTCACCGCCCACCGCTGGCCTCCGACGTGTTGGTGGCGCTGCGAATCCTTCCCTCCGGTCGCCATCAGGCGCTGGGCCTGATCATCTGCCGTCGCCTCAACCGCAGCGGCACCAGCTGGCAGGTGGACCATCTGCGGCTCGCCCTGTTGACCCAGGACGATCCGGCAGCGCCGACGCGTCATGCGGTGGCGGCAGCCCTGCTGCGCGAGGCGATCCAGCGGGCCCGGAGTGCCACCAGCTGGATGGCCACCGCCTCCAGCCTCGACAGCACGCGCTTGGCGGTGCTGCGCGAGCAGGGCTTCCAACCGCAGCGCACCGATCAGTTCTGGCGCTGGCAAGCCGATCGCGCCACCGGCTCCCCGCCGCCGGCGCTGCCGGCTCAGCTGCAATTGCGCTCGCTCAACCGGCGCAGTGCCTCTTTGCTGTGGCATTTGGAGCAGGCCACCTGCCCCGCCCAGTTGCGCCAGTTGCTCGATCGCCGCATCGAAGACCTGCTTGACCAGAGCGGCAGCCGCGGCTGGCTGCTGGTGGACACCAGCCGCAACGAAGCGGTCGCTGGTGTGCGCTGGCTGGCGGATCAGCCCGGTGGCGGCCAGCGGGTGGAGTTCACACTGCATCCTGCCTGGCTGCATTGGCTGGGCCCGGCTGGCGAGCTGCTGCTGCGGCGCTATGCCGCACCGGGATCCACGCTGTGGCTGGTCAGTGACGTGGCCGATACGGCACGCCACGACTGGCTGCAGCGGCTCGGTGCCGAACCCCAGGGCGAACAGGTGCTGATGGCCCGCAGTGTCTGGCGGCGTCATGGCCCCCAGCCGGCCGAACGCGCCGCCCGCCGGATTGAGGCCGTGCTCGAACAGTTCCAACCCCGCCGCCGTCCCCTGCCCACTCCGGTGGGCCCCCTGGGTAGCGCGCTCCGCCAACTCTGACGATGGTTGCCGCCGCTGACGAAACGGGCCCCGTCTCCGATCTGCAACGGGTTGCCGATCAACAACCGGCCGCCAGTCGGGTGCTGGGACCCTGCTCGGCGTTGGCCCTGGATGTGGGCCAGCGCCGCATCGGCCTGGCTGGCTGCGATGCCCTCGGCCTCACGGTCACACCCTTGCCTGCCCTGCTGCGAAACCCGTTTGAGCGGGATCTACACCATTTCCAGGCCCTGGTGCAGCAGCGGCGGGTACAAGTTCTGGTGGTGGGTCTGCCCCTGGACGCCAACCAGCAACCGACGCGGCAGGCGCTCCACTGCCGGCGCTATGGGCTGCGGCTGGGCCGGGCCTTGGCTGCAGCCGGCCTGAATCTGCCTGTGGCCTGGGTGAACGAACACAGCAGCAGCTGGGCCGCCGGTGAACGCTTCGGCCTGCATGGCGATCGCAGCGGCCGACTGGACAGCGCCGCCGCCATGCTGCTGTTGGAGCAATGGCTCAGCGATGGCCCTGCGGCCGAACCGGTCGTAACGGCGACCATCACGGCCGGACAGCGGCCGGTCGTTGCTCCATTCTGAGACGACACGCGCCTGCCCCATGAACGCCGAGTCCCCTGCCATGCCGGCCTCTGGAGATGTGCCCACCCTGGTGGTGCGCGATAGCAACGGTCGTCAACTGCTCTGTTTCCTCGAGGAACTGATCCCCCTCGATGGCCACGACTATGCCCTGCTCACCCCGGTGGACACCCCGGTTTGCCTGTTTCGCCTCGGCGAGGACGATGACGAACCGGAATTGATCGAAACCCTTGAAGCCACTGAGCCGGTGCTCTCGGTGGCCGATGTGGTGCTGCAGGAACACGATCTCACCCTGGTGCGGTCGGCGATCACGCTCACCGTCAGTGGCGAGTTGGATGAACCCGATCCCGACGAGCTCGATGAGGAGGACGCTGCTGACGAGGAGAGCGAAACCTACGAATTGCTGGTCAGCTTCATGGCGGGTGAGCAGGAATACGGCCTGTACATCCCGCTCGATCCCTTTTTCGTGGTGGCCAGGCTCAATGGCAGTGAGGCGATCCTGGTTGAAGGCGAAGAGTTCGATCGGGTGCAGGGACGGATCGAGGCGGAACTCGAAGAGCGGGAGCTGGGCGACTGATGTTGCGGCAGCTGCTCACTCCCGACTGGCTGGCGACCACCACCCTGGCCCAGTTGCCGCTCGAGCAACTGCTCGAGCGCGGCATTCGCGCCCTGGTACTTGATGTCGATCGCACCTTGTTGCCCAGGCGGTGCACGGCCATTCCGCCTGTCGCCGAGCAGTGGCTGCGCCATGCCTTGTTGCAGCTGCCGATCCATCTGCTCAGCAACAATCCCTCCCGCCACCGGATCGGCAGCGTGGCCGACCGGCTGGGGCTGCCTTACACCACCTCGGCCGGGAAACCGCGCCGTTCAGCGCTGCGCCGGGTGCTCAATGAACTGGGCTTGCCGCCGTCCCAGGTGGCCCTGGTGGGTGATCGCCTCTTCACCGACGTCCTGGTGGGTAACCGCCTCGGCCTGTTCACCGTGCTGGTGAAACCGATCGATCCGCACGGTCTGCCTTGCCGCCATGACCGCTTGCAGAATCTGGAACTGCGCCTGGCCCGCTGGCTGGGCACCGGAACGCTCTGATGGGGGACGCGTCCAGGCCCATTCGCCGCGTGATCAAGGTGGGCACCAGCCTGCTGCGGGGAGATGCCGATCGCCCCACCGCCGCCGTGATCGCCGATCTGGCGGCCAGTCTGAGTCGCCAGCAGCGCCGCGGTGAACGCATCGCCCTGGTCACCAGCGGTGCGGTCGGGCTCGGCTGTGAGCTGCTGAAGATCGAGAAGCGCCCGACAGAAGTGGCCGCCCTGCAGGCCGCCGCCGCCGTGGGCCAGGGCCGGTTGATGGCCCTGTATCAGGACGCCTTCGCGCTCCGCGCCCTCACCGTGGCCCAGGTGCTGCTCACCCGCGGCGATCTGGCCTCCAGGCGCCGCTATCAGCGGGCCTGTCGCACCCTGGAACAACTGCTGGAGTGGGGCGTGGTGCCGATCGTCAACGAAAACGACACCCTCGCCACCGACGAGCTGCGCTTCGGCGACAACGACACCCTCTCGGCCCTGGTGGCGGTGGCGATCGGCGCTGATGAGCTGGTGCTGCTCACCGATGTCGACAGCCTCTACTCCGGCGATCCCCGCACCGACGCCCAGGCCAGTCCGATCGCTGAAGTTCGCGATCTGGCTGAGCTTGAACGCTTGCGCGGCGTCGCCACCGGCGGCGGCCAATGGGGCACCGGTGGCATGACCACCAAACTCACCGCCGCCCGGATCGCCACCTCCAGCGGCATCCGGGTGCGCCTGGCCGATGGCCGCGATCCCGCCGTGCTGGAAGCGTTACTGGCCGGCGAGACGCTGGGCACCGTGTTCCAGCCGAGTCCCACCCCCCTCACCGATCGCAAGGGTTGGCTGGCCCATGCGCTGCTGCCCAAGGGCAGTCTGCGCATCGATCAGGGCGCTGAACGGGCTCTGGTCGAGCGCGGTGCGTCGTTGCTGGCCGTGGGCATCCAGGCGGTGGAGGGCCTGTTCGAGCGCGGCGAAGCGGTGCGGGTGCTTGCCAGCGACGGCCGTGAACTGGCGCGGGGACTGAGCAGTTTCAACAGTGAGGAGCTCACCGCGATCATCGGCCTGGGCACCGGCGAGATCCGCCGCCGGCTGGGGGACGTGGGTGATGCGGTGATTCACCGCGACCAACTGGTGCTCGTCACCACCGGCTGAGCGCTGGCCCTACGATCCGGCCCGATCTGGACACCGGGGAATGCGTTTCAGCAGCCTGCTCAGCCTGCTCAGCGAGGTGAGCGACGCCACCCCAAGACACCTGGGTGAAGATCCGCATCTGAGCGGCGCCCAGGCCCTTGATGCAGCCGGTCCGACCCAGCTCAGCTTTCTGGAGGACGGCCACGCCCTGACGGCTGCGCTGGCCGCTAGTGGTGCCGCCGCCGTGCTGATCCCGGCCCGAGGTGAAGATGCGGCAGTACTGCAGCAGCAGGCCACCGAGCGCAATCTCGCCTGGGTGGCGCTGCACAATCCGCGCCTGGGCTTCGCCGAGGCGCTCGAGGCTCTCTATCCCCGGCTGCGTCCTGAGCCGGGGGTCCACCCCACGGCCGTGGTCCATGCCACGGCCAGGCTCGGCAGCAACGTCCACCTGGGGGCCCACGTCGTGGTGGGGGCCGGCAGCAGCGTCGGCGACGGCTGCATCCTGCATCCGTCCGTAGTGCTCTACGAGGACGTGATCCTGGAACCGGACTGCGAGCTTCATGCCCAGGCCGTGCTCCACCCCGGCAGTCGTCTGGGCCGCGCTTGTGTCGTGCACTCCGGGGCCGTGATCGGCTCGGAAGGCTTTGGCTTCGTACCCACCGCCGCTGGTTGGCGCAAGATGCCCCAGACCGGATTGGTCGTGCTCGAGGACGGGGTGGAGGTGGGCTGCGGCAGCACCCTCGATCGTCCCTCGGTGGGTGAAACCCGCATCGGTGCTGGCACCAAGATCGACAATCTCGTTCACATCGGCCATGGCGTGGTCACGGGCCGGGGCTGTGCCCTGGCGGCCCAGGTGGGCATCGCCGGCGGCGCCCGCCTCGGCGATGGCGTGATCCTGGCCGGCCAGGTGGGGGTGGCGAATCGGGCGGTGATCGGCGATCGCGCCATCGCCTCCTCCAAATCCGGCATCCACGGGGAGGTGGCTGCCGGCGAGGTGGTGAGTGGCTATCCCGCCATTCCCAATCGCCTCTGGCTGCGCTGCTCCGCCGTGTTCAACAAGTTGCCGGAGATGGCCCGCACTCTGCGGCAGCTGAAGGCGACCGGCGAGGGGGGCACGGCGGCCGTCAGCCGCGAACCGGCCCAGTAGCCTCGCCGGTTGCGCCGACCGCCCTCTGATGACCAGCCACCGGATCACCCTCCTGCCAGGCGATGGCATCGGCCCGGAGATCACGGCGGTGACTCGCCAGTTGCTCGATGCGGTGGCGGCGCGCCACGGCTTCAGCCTCAACTACGACGAACGGCTCATTGGCGCGGCGGCGATCGACGCCCATGGCGTTCCCCTGCCGGAGAGCACCCTGGAGGCCTGCCGCACCGCCGAGGCCGTGCTGCTGGCAGCGATCGGCGATCCGCGCTGCGACAGCCTGCCGCGGCAGCTGCGGCCCGAAAGTGGCCTACTGGCGCTGCGCTCCGGCCTGGGCCTGTTCGCCAACTTGCGACCCGTCAAGATCATTCCCGCCCTGATCGGCGCCAGCAGCCTGCGGCCGGAGGTGATCGAGGGGGTCGATCTGCTGGTGGTGCGCGAGCTCACCGGCGGGGTGTATTTCGGCACACCCAAAGGGCGCGTGGAAGCCGATGGGGCCGTGCGGGCCTTTAACACCATGGCTTACTTCGACTGGGAGATCGATCGCATCGCCAGGGTTGGTTTTGACCTGGCCCGAGCCCGCCGTGGCCGGCTCTGCTCGGTGGACAAGGCCAATGTGCTGGATGTGAGTCAGCTGTGGCGCGATCGGGTCGAGGCCATCCACGCCGAGTTCCCGACCGTGGAGCTCAGCCACATGTACGTGGACAACGCCGCGATGCAGCTGGTGCGTGCCCCCCGCCAGTTCGACGTGCTGCTCACCAGCAATCTCTTCGGCGACATCCTCAGCGATGAGGCCGCCATGCTCACCGGTTCGATCGGCATGTTGCCCTCGGCCTCCCTGGGAGAAAGCGGTCCAGGCCTGTTCGAGCCCGTGCACGGCTCTGCCCCGGACATCGCCGGCCAGGACAAGGCCAACCCGATGGCGATGGTGCTCTCGGCGGCGATGCTGCTGCGGGTCGGTCTGCACCAGGACGGTGCCGCCGCCGACCTGGAGACGGCGGTGGACCGGGTGTTGGCCGCCGGCCTGCGCACCGGCGATCTGCTGGGCGAGGGTTGCACCCTGCTGGGCTGCCGGGCCATGGGCGAGGCCCTGCTGCAGGCCCTGCCGGCCTGAGCCCCCGGGGCGCCTTGCGTCCCGCCCCGCCCGAGGCGCTCGCCGGGGCGGGGTCCGGCGATCTGCGAAACTCTGAATCTCCGCTCCCTGCGTCGATGTCGAAGCGTCACCCGGTCGTCTCCGTCACCGGTTCCTCCGGCGCAGGAACCAGCACCGTCAAGCGCGCCTTCGAGCAAATCTTCAAACGCGAGGGGATCACCCCAGCGGTGGTTGAGGGCGACAGCTACCACCGCTATGAACGCGGTCCGATGAAGGAGGCGATGGGCGCCGCCCTGGCCAAGGGCGAAAACTTCTCCCACTTCGGTCCGGAAGCCAACCTGTTCGACAAGCTCGGCGAACTGTTTCAGAGCTACGGCGAAACAGGCAGCGGCGAGAAGCGCTACTACCTGCATTCAGTCGAGGAAGCCGCCGATCACAACGGCCGCCTTGGCACCAACCTGCAACCCGGCCAGTTCACGCCCTGGGAGCAGATCCCCAGCGGCACCGACCTGCTTTTCTACGAAGGGCTGCACGGTGGCGTCCAGGGTGAGGATTACGACGTCGCCGCTCTGGCGGACCTGCTGGTGGGCGTGGTGCCGATCGTCAACCTGGAGTGGATCCAGAAGATCGCCCGCGACAACGCCGAACGGGGCTACTCCGCCGAAGCCACGGTGGACACGATGCTGCGGCGGATGCCGGACTACATCAACCACATCTGCCCCCAGTTCAGCCGCACTGACATCAACTTCCAGCGGGTGCCTACGGTGGACACCTCCAACCCGTTCATGATCCGGAACATTCCCACTCCGGACGAGAGCTTCGTGATCATCCACTTCCGCAAGGGGGCGAGGGAGAAGTGGGGAATCGACTTCACCTATCTGCTCGATATGATCCACGATTCGTTCATGTCCAGCCCCACCAGCTTGGTGGTCAATGGCGGCAAAATGGGATTTGCCATGGAGCTGATTCTCACGCCGATCATTCATCGCATGATCGAGGACAAGAAGTCCGTCATCTGATGCCCGCTGGCTCCCAGCGTCGTTGACACCCCTACCGGGATTGAGCCTTGGCGGCGCCAGGGTCAATCCCGCCACAAGCGGACAACTTGTTCTCTCTGGCGCCGGTTTAAACTTCCGAGATTGGCAGCGGGGACAGACATCAGCTTCAGCCCCTCATTTCAGATCCGCGGAGCCGGTGGCGACCCAACCCCTGCGTTGCGATTGGATCGGGTCAACAGCCGCGAACTGTTTGCTTTGGCGCGTTCTGTCATGTTCCGCCACATGGAAAGCTGCCCCGATGGCCCCGAACCTATTGGGGTCGTTCTGGCCGATGGAGATCGTGAGGGTGGTGGGCTGACGCGAGGCCGGGTGGTGTTTTCAGTGCCGATCTTGCTGCCCGACGAACAGTTCGTTCCTTTGGAGCTGTTGTCAGCTAGGGCTCAGCGCTTCCCTGGGCAACGGCGCAGCCGGTTGCAGGTTTCCCGCCCTGCCCGTTGAGGTCATGGCTTTCGTCCCGCCCCCGATCACAGCCGATCAGCTGACCATCCTCCTGCCTGTATTCGTGGCTGTGCTTGGCGCCTGTATCGGTAGTTTTGTCAATGTTGTGGCCTGGCGGCTGCCGCGGCAGGAGTCGCTGCTGGGGCCCGGCAGCCACTGCCCTCGCTGTGGCACGCCGCTGGCCTGGTTCGAGAACGTGCCGATCGTCGCCTGGCTCGCCCTGAGGGGCCGTTGTCGCCATTGCCACCAGCCCGTGTCTCAGCGCTATCCGCTGGTGGAACTGCTCAGTGCCGGTCTCTGGGTGGCGGTGCTGCTAGGTCATCCCGACGCCATGGGGGCAAACCCGGCCTCCCTGCCCCTGCTGTTGGCCGGATGGCTGCTGGTCAGCTGGTTGCTGCCCTTGGTGCTGATCGATCTCGACAGTCTGTGGCTGCCGGAACCCCTCTGCCGCTTCGGCCTGCTGCTCGGCATTGCCGTCACCGCTCTGCTGGGCCTGTCCCAGGGTGCCGCCACGGGTAAGGCACTGCTGTTGTCCCACCTGATCGCCGCGGCCGCTGGGCTGCTGGGGTTTGAAGCCCTCAGTGCCCTGGCGCAACAGCTGATGGGCCGTCCGGCCCTGGGGCTCGGCGATGCCAAGCTCGCCGCCCTGATGGGTGCCTGGCTGGGCCCGATCGGCCTGCTGCTGGCGGTGGGCCTGGCCGTGTTCACCGGCGCCCTGATCGGCGCTCTCGGCCGGCTCAGTGGACGGCTGCAACGCCATCAGCCCTTCGCCTTCGGCCCCTTCCTGGCCCTCGGTGCCGTGGCGGTCTGGGTTCTGGGTGAACCCTTCTGGATGGCCGTGGCCGGCTTCTCTGCCGGCGTTTAGCGGCTCTGCCGGCGTTAAATGGATTCACTCCCGATCTCCCTACCAATCCACCCCGATGTCGCTGTTCGACTGGTTCGCTGATCGCCGCAAGAACGCCCCGGTGGTGCGTCCGAATCAGGGCGCTGAAACCGATGAAGGCGATGGGCTGTGGAGCAAGTGCCCGGAGTGCTCCCAGGTGGTGTATCGCAAGGATCTGGTGGCCAACGCCAGTGTCTGCGCTGGCTGCGGACACCACAACCGCATCGACAGCTCCGAGCGCATCCGTTTGCTGGCGGATCAGGGCAGCTTTGAAGGTCTTGACAACGACTTGGCTCCCACCGATCCCCTCGCCTTCAAGGACCGACGCAGCTATGTCGACCGGATCCGGGACAGCCAGCAGGCGACGGGGTTGCGCGATGCGGTCGTGACCGGCCTCTGCCGGCTGGAGGGGATGCCCCTGGCGCTGGGGGTGATGGACTTCCGCTTCATGGGGGGCTCGATGGGTTCGGTGGTGGGCGAAAAACTCACCAGGCTGATCGAGGAGGCCACCGCCCGCCGTTATCCGCTGCTGATCGTCTGTGCCTCGGGGGGGGCCCGCATGCAGGAGGGAATGCTGAGCCTGATGCAGATGGCCAAGATCTCCGGTGCCCTGGAGCGCCATCGCCGGTCGGAATTGCTGTATCTCCCCCTGCTCACCCACCCCACCACCGGCGGTGTCACCGCCAGCTTCGCCATGCTGGGCGATCTGATTCTGGCCGAACCGAAGGCGCTGATCGGCTTTGCCGGGCGGCGCGTGATTGAACAGACCCTGCGCGAAAAGTTGCCCGAGGGTTTCCAGACGGCCGAGTATCTCCGTGATCACGGCTTTGTGGATGCGATTGTGCCTCGCACCCAATTGCGAGCCACCCTCGCCACCCTGCTGCGGCTGCACGACCCGGCCCGGCGGCTCCAGCCGGTGGCCGCCGCCGCCGGCATGACCCCATGAGCAACGCGATCGGTGCAGCCACCAGGGCCCGAGCCAGAGAGCTATTGCTGGCGATGGTGCTGGTGTTGCAGCTGCTGGTTGTGCCGGCTGCCTGGGCCGGCCCGGTGAATTGGCAGGAGGTCACGGCCACGGCGGAAGGGCGGCAGTGGTGGGATTCCGGCAGCCTGCGCCGCAATCGCGAGGGCAACGTCACCGTGCTCAGCCGCTTCCAGTCCAGTCCTCCGGAAGACGAGGCCCCAGCGACGACCAGTGCACCGGCTGCGGCTCGGCCAGCCCCGCGCCTCGATGCCCGTCTCTACGTGATGGAACTGGATTGCGACCAGGGCCTGTACCGGGATACTTCGGTGAATGGCCTGCCCCAGTTCGGGCCGCAATGGTTGCCGGTCGGTAACGACGACCTCACGGCCGAGGTGCTGCGTGAGGCCTGTGCGGCGGCGCCGGCATGACCAGCCCCTGCCTGGAGCAGCCGCGGGCACTGCGGGTGGCGATCGCCGGCCTTGGCTTCGGCGAAAAAGTGCATCTACCCGCCCTGCGCGATTGCCCTGCCACCGAGCCGGTGGCTCTCTGGCATCCGCGCCAGCAGCGTCTCGATGTCGCCTGCGCCAGCTCCGGTTTGCCAGGCACCACGGATTTCGAGGCCCTGCTCGCCGATCCCGCCATCGACGCGATCGTGATCGCCACGCCGCCGGCACCACGCCAGGCCCTGGCCAGTGCCGCCCTCAAAGCCGGCAAGCATCTGCTGCTCGAGAAACCCGTGGCCCTCGAGGTTGCCGGGGTGGAAGCGCTTCAGCGGCTGGCGATCCAGCAGCGCTGCTGTGTGGCGGTGGATTTTGAATACCGGGCCGTACCGCTGTTCCAGCAGCTGGCTTTGCTGCTCGAAGACGGCGTGCTGGGCGAGCCTTGGCTGGTCAGGTTCGACTGGCTGATGAGCAGCCGCGCCGATGCCAGCCGGCCCTTCACCTGGTACTCCGAGGCGGCCAGCGGTGGTGGGGTGCTCGGCGCCCTCGGCACCCATGCCTTCGACACGCTGCACTGGCTGATCGGCCCCAGCAGCCAGGTTCAGGGCCGCCTGAGCACGGCAATTCGCCAGCGACCGCTTCCCGCATCGCCAGGCACCCTGGCCGCCGTTGATGCTGAGGACATGGCCCTGATCCAACTGGATCTGCACGATCGCTGGGGTCGCTCGGTGCCAGGCCAGCTCACCCTCAGCTCGGTGGCTCGCCAGGGGCGAGGCTGCTGGCTGGAGCTCTACGGCAGCGAGGCCACGCTGGTGCTGGGCTCCAGCAATCAGGGCGACTACGTGCATGGCTTCCAGCTGTGGCTGGCCAAACCGGGCGAGGCGTTGCGCCCCATCGAGCCCAGCCCCGAGCTGGTCTTCCCCCGCACCTGGGCTGACGGGCGCATTGCCCCGGTGCGACGGCTGATCGGTTGGTGGGCGGAGGCGATTCAGCAGGGGCGGCCGATGGTGCCCGGGCTGGCGGAGGCGGCGAGCAGCCAGCACGGCTGCGATCAGGCCAAGGGTTCAGTTTCAGTTTCCTGAATCCGGGGTCCGCCCGCATGGGGGCATCTGCTGAAAGCCGAAGCCGAGAACAACGCTGAAATTCGGTAACAACCGCTACTGTTTAGTGATCGTTGACCGGTCGGCGTCCTGATCGCCCGGTGGAAGTAGGGGGAGGCCGGTTTCCGGTTCTTCCCCGAAGCAACGCGCCATCCACCCGCCTGGGACCAAGCCCCAGGGTTTCATCGGAGGCACTTCCATGTCCATCACCACCGCCAGGCAACTGGTGCGTCAGGCCGAAGCGGCCCGCCGCGCTGCCCGGGAGCTCGCGTTCAGCCTTCAAAACCTGCGCAAGCAGGAGCTGATCGGCTGAACGCTGCTGCGGTCCGATCGGGGATCCGTTGCTTCGCCCCGCCTGCGCGGGGCTTTTTTCTGGCACGATCCGCCGGTTTGCAACCCCTTCGCAGCGGCGGCGCCAGGAGCGCAGCGGGCATCCCCTAGACTCGCCGCCAGACAAGCGGCGGAACGATTCCGTCGGCCGTCGACCATCCGTTTCCCCCACTCCTGCGAGGTTTTCCATGGCGCTCGTCCCGCTTCGGCTGCTGCTTGACCACGCCGCCGAGAACGGCTACGGCATTCCGGCCTTCAACGTCAACAACCTGGAGCAGGTGCAGGCCATCATGGAGGCGGCCGCCGAGACGGACAGCCCCGTCATCCTGCAGGCCTCCCGCGGTGCCCGCCAATACGCCGGCGAAAGCTTCCTGCGCCACCTGATCCTGGCGGCGGTGGAAACCTATCCCGACATTCCGGTGGTGATGCACCAGGATCACGGCAACAGCCCCGCCACCTGCTATGGCGCCGCTGCCAACGGCTTCACCTCCGTGATGATGGACGGCTCGCTCGAAGCCGATGCCAAGACCCCGGCCAGCTACGACTACAACGTGGCTGTCACCAAGGAAGTGGTGGACGTGGCCCATGCCATCGGCGTGAGCGTTGAGGGTGAGCTGGGTTGCCTTGGTTCCCTGGAAACCGGCCAGGGCGAAGCGGAAGACGGCCACGGCTTTGAGGGCACCCTCGACCACTCTCAGCTGCTCACCGACCCGGCCGAGGCGGCTGATTTCGTCGCCAAAACCAAGGTCGACGCCCTGGCGATCGCCATCGGCACCAGCCACGGCGCCTACAAGTTCACCCGCAAGCCCACCGGTGAAGTGCTGGCGATCAGCCGCATCGCCGAGATCCACAAAGCCATCCCCAACACCCACCTGGTGATGCATGGCTCCAGCTCCGTTCCCCAGGAATGGCTGGACATGATCAACAAGTTCGGCGGAGCCATCCCCGAAACCTATGGCGTGCCGGTCGAGGAGATCCAGGAAGGCATCCGCAACGGCGTGCGCAAGGTCAACATCGACACCGACAACCGCCTGGCCTTCACCGCCGCGGTGCGGGAAGCGGCCTTCAAGGATCCTGCCAACTTCGATCCCCGCCACTTCAACAAGCCGGCCCGCCAGTACATGAAGCAGGTCTGTCTGGATCGTTACCAGCAGTTCTGGTGTGCCGGCAACGCCAGCAAGATCAAACAGCGCGATATCAACTACTACGCCGCCCTCTATGCCAAGGGCGCCCTTGATCCCAAGGCTGCTGTTGCTGTCTGAGCAGCGTCATGGCGACGCTTCAGGGGCTCCCACAAGGGGCCCCTTTTTGATGTCTTGCCGCCAGCACAGGTGGGCCATGACCTTGTTCCAGCTCGACCCACAGCTACATGGGCCGCAGTGCAGGGAATCAGGGCAACACCGCCGGCATCGGCAGGTCCGCCGCCAGCCGAGCCGGGTTCAGCGCTCCGTTGTTGCGGTCCGAGGTCTGGGGTGAAGCGTTCGAAACCAATCTGGCCAGGGCCTGGCGCAGGTCCTTTTCCATCACGAAGCGGCGGCCATCGGTCACTACCACGCGCACGAGGGTGGGCAGATCGTTGTTGCGCGACTGCAGGTAAATCGGCTCCACATACAGCAGCCCCTCGCCCACCGGCAGCACCAGCATGTTGCCGCGAAACAGCTTGGAGCCGAGTCGATTCCATAGGCCGAACTGGAAGCTGATCGTGGGATCCTGATCCACCAGGGCTGAAATCTGCTGCGGGCCCAGCAGCAGCCGTTGCTGCGGGAAGCGCACCAAGCGCAGTTCGCCGTAATTGGGCGGGTCGTTGCGGGCCGCCAACCAGCCCACCAGGTTGGTGCGCCGCAGCGGTGTGAATGGCAGCAGCAGCACAAACTCGGGATCGCGTTGCCCCGGCAGCTGCAGGGTCACGTGGTAAGGCCGTACCTGCACATTGGCGTTGCCATAGATCTCGTAGGGAATTGCCCAGACATCGTCACCGTTGTAGAAGGTGCGCACATCGGTCACGTGGTAGCGCAGCAACCGTTCGGTCTGGATATCGAACTGGCTCTGGGGCACACGGATGTGACGCAGCAGAGCCCCCGGCATCGCTGAAAGCGGTTGAAACAGCTCCGGAAAGGCTCGGCGCCAGGTGGCCAGCAACGGATCACTGGGATCATTCACATACAGCCACAGGCGCCCGTCATGGGCATCCACCACCGCCTTGACCGGGTTTCGGAAGTAGCGCAGCCCGGCGGGATTGGGATCGCTGTAGGGATAGGAGCGGCTTTTGGTGAAGCCATCGAGCAGCCAGTACTGATGCTGCTCGCTGCGATAGCCGGGCGCCACACCCACCCGGGCGGTGACCAGATAGGGCTCACTCTCGAAACTCAGAAACGGCGCCAGGGTCTGCAGCCGTTGATTCACCTGGCGGCGCAGCAGCAGGCGGGAGGAGGGAGTGAACGAACCGGTGAACAGCAGCCGCGGCTCATTGAGGTAAATCGCCGCACTCAGGCGCTGCCAGGGCGTTTCCAGGGGAACACCGCGGCGGCCGTCGTAGTGGGTGTAGACATTGATTTCGCCATCGGGGTAGGCGAACTCCTGCACCTTGGTCGGGGCGATCGCATAGGGGGCGGGCCCCGAGGCGAAATAGAGGCTGGGCCGGCCCACCGGTAAGGCGGCGCGGGCATCAAGATCGCTGATTCCCAGTTCGGGGATGCCCTGCACCTTGCCGCTGCGGCCCAGGTCCTTCACCAGAAACAGGGGCAGCCCATCGGGGCCGGCCGCATTCACTGGCGACACCGTGAAGCCATGACCATGGGTGAACACCAGGTGGCGATTCAGCCAGGTGCGCGATTGCAATGGCAGGGCCGAGCTGTCGAGCTCCCGGGCCGCGATCAGCACCTGCTGGCTGAAGGTGCCGGCGCCACTGCGGGCCTGCAGTGGATACCGATCCACCGCCGCCGAGGAAAAGGTGTAGTAGAGGCGCAGCTGTTGCAGCTGGCGATTGGCCGCCAGCAAGGGCAGGCTGTCCCAGAGGCGGATGTTGTCGAGCGTGCCGCGCGAGGCCTTGAGATCCGCGGCTGTGATGGTCTGGCGGGGTTCCAGCGCAATGGCCTTGACCCGCTCAAGACCGAAGGCTCGCCGGGTGGCTTTGATGCTGCGGGCCAGATAGGGTCCCTCGATGGCCAGCTCCCGCGGCTGCACCAGGATGCGCTGCACCAGTGGCGCCAGCAGCAGCTCGGTGATCGGCACCAGCAGCGTGGTACCAGCCAGTGGAATCAGGGCGCCACGCCGCAACCAGCCGCGCGGCAGCGGCACCAGCAGGCCCACGGCGGTGAGCAACAGCAACAGGGCCAGCAATAGGCGCAGGGGCAGGCGCACATGCAGATCGACAAAGCCGGCACCGGAGGCGACACCACTGCCCTCCACTAACAGGTCGAAGGGAGCCAGGGTCGAGCTGATCGCCGCCACGATCGCCAGCACGGCCAGCTGGGGTTGAAGCACCCTCTGCTGCTCGCGGCTGAGGCCGACAAAGCGCAGATCCGAGAGGCTGCTGCCTTCACTGAGGGTGATCAGCAGACAGGCGGCCAACCCCACCAGCACCTGGGCAAACAGCACGCTCAACACCAGGCGCAGCGCCGGCAGCTGCAACACCGTGAACGACAGATCCAGGCCCGTCAGCGGGTCACCCTCACCAAAAGGCACCGCCAGCAGGGCCGGTAACCAGAGGCTCCAGCCCCGGGCCACGGCGGTGGCGGCCCCCGCCAGGGCCGCCGCCAGGGTGATGCGCAGGGTTGTCAGGGGAGCCAGCAGCAGCGGCAGCACCAGCAGCGCCGCCAGGCTCAAGGGCAGCAGCGGCGGCAGATCCCGCAGCAGCGAAAATCCAGTGATCACCTGGCCGCTGAACGGGGCCTCAATCAGGTCATGGGCCTGAACCAGGACGTAACTCAGACCGACGCTGAGCAGCATCAGCAAAGCCAGCAGAGCAACCAGCAGCTGCCGCGGTCCCAACCTCAGCAACGGCAGGGTCGAGAGACGCTTGCGACCGGCCTCAGCGCGCAGGCGCCAGCAGCGTTGCAACTGCTGCAGCTGCAACAGGGAGCCGGGGCCGAACACCAGGACAAAGGCCAGCAGCTGAAGAACCCAGCGCCGCAACAGCACGGCCTGAACATTGAACTGACCGAACCACTGCCATTCCACAGCCAGGCGGGCGGCGCCGATCAGCGCCAGGACCAGCAGGACCGGCAGCAGCAACACCAGCAGCAGGAGAAGGCGCCGGCGCGGCGGAAAGGAGGGGACAGCAGGCACAGGCTGAGGCTAGACAGGCCGCCGCCAACGACAAGGACCATAAAAACCGACTCATTGGGTCGGGTATAAGTGGTCATCCTGTTCGGCGCTGGTAATCTGCGTGGCAACCATGGTTGGTTCCGTGACTGCCACCCTGTCCCGCTCCACTTTCACGGGCCTGCGCTGCAAGGAGTGCGGCCAGGGCTATGAGGCCACAGCCCGTCACGTCTGCGAGGACGTCTGTTTCGGTCCGCTGGAGGTTGTCTACGACTATGAGGCGATCCGCGCCCGGGTCAGCCGGGCCACGATCGAAGCCGGCCCGATCTCGATCTGGCGCTATCGCGAGTTCCTGCCGATCGAGGGTGATCCGATCGATGTCGGCACCGGTTTCACGCCGCTGCTGCGTGCCAATCGGCTGGCGAAGCGCCTCGGACTCAAGGAACTCCACATCAAGAACGACGGCGTCAATATGCCGACGCTCTCCTTCAAGGATCGGGTGGTGTCGGTGGCTCTCACCCGCGCCCGCGAACTGGGTTTCACCACGGTGAGCTGTGCCTCCACCGGCAATCTGGCCAACTCCACCGCGGCCATCGCCGCCCATGCCGGACTGGAGTGCTGCGTGTTCATCCCCAGCGATCTAGAGCTGGGCAAGGTGCTCGGCACCCTGGTGTACAACCCCACGCTGATGGCGGTGAAGGGCAACTACGACCAGGTGAATCGCCTGTGCTCGGAAGTGGCCAACACCCATGGCTGGGGCTTCGTCAACATTAACCTTCGCCCTTATTACTCTGAGGGTTCCAAGACCCTCGGCTATGAGGTGATCGAACAGCTGGGCTGGCGCTTGCCCGATCACATCGTCGCCCCCCTGGCCTCCGGCTCCCTGTTCACCAAGATCCGCAAGGGCTTCGACGAATTCATCAAGGTGGGCCTGGTGGAGGAGAAGCCCGTGCGGTTCAGCGGCGCCCAGGCCGAAGGTTGCATGCCGATTGCCCAGGCCTTCGCTGAGGGTCGCGACTTCATCATCCCGGTCAAGCCGAACACCATCGCCAAATCGATCGCCATCGGCAATCCGGCCGACGGCCCCTACGCGATCGACATCGCCAATCGCAGCGGCGGCACGATCAGCGCCGTCAGCGACCAGGAGATCATCGAAGGCATCAAGCTGCTGGCGGAAACGGAGGGCATCTTCACTGAAACAGCCGGCGGCACTACGATTGCGGTGCTCAAGAAGCTGGTGGAACAGGGCAAGATCGATCCCAATGAAACCACCGTGGCCTACATCACCGGCAATGGCCTCAAAACCACCGAAGCGATCGCCACATCGATCGGTGAACCGTTCCTGATCGAGGCCCAGCTCGACAGCTTCAACGCCGCCTGGGAGCGGGCCCAGGTCCTGCACCGCCCCAGCGCGTAGAGCGCTGGCTGAGCTCTGGCCCTGGCCCTTGACCGCTGCCACCACCGCCGGCCACGGGCTCCCGTGATCGCATGTCATTCCTTACCCGCCCCCAACGCCCCCATGGCCGTCCAGGTTCTGATCCCCACGCCCCTGCAGAAGTTCACGAGCAACGAAGCCAGTGTCAGCCTTGAGGCCAGCAGCGTTGATGGCCTGTTGCAGGCCCTTGAAGGGCGCTTTCCGGGCATCCTCGGTCGTCTCTGCGATGAAAACGGCAAGCTGCGCCGCTTCCTCAACGTCTATGTCAACAGCGAAGACATTCGCTTTCTCGACAACCAGAGCACAACCCTGGCCGATGGCGATGAGGTCAGCATCGTGCCGGCGGTGGCTGGCGGCTGAGTAGCCCGCCCTCCTGTATCAGCGATCACGAACGCAGGCTTCAGCAACCCTGATGCTGGTCACACCCATGATCACTCCGGATCCCATAGGTTCGGTCCATGCAAGGGAGAGAACGATGAACCAGAGTTCAATCCAATCGCTCACCGGGTACGACCTCTGGCAGGCCGGCATTCAACTGTTCGATTACCGCCAAGCGGCCAATCCGATCCGGGCCGGCCTCACCGAACCGATCCCCCTGCACCAGTGGAGCCCAGAGCTTCATGCCAGTGGGCCAACGGCGATCCTGCCCCTTGATCTCAGCGAACAGCTGGGCTGCCCCGGTCCCGCCACCAGTCCAGCGCTGGCGGCCCATTTCCTACGTCTGCTGGCAGGCGAGGGCATCAAGCCCAGCGCCAACGCCACCAGCTCTCTATTTTACGTACTGAGCGGCTCCGGCCAGCTGCTGCGACCCGCCATCCCTGGTGATTCAGCCCTGGAACTGTCCTGGTCCAGTGGCGATCTCTTTGTGCTGCCAGCGGGCCCTGATCCGCTGCTCCAGGCCAAGACGGAGAGCATCCTCTACTGGGTTCACGACGGGCCCCTCCTGACCTATCTGGGGGTCGACGCCAATCAGCCGCGCTTCCAGGCCAGCCACTACCCCAGTGAACGACTGGAGGCCGAACTGCAGAACCTGCTCGCCGATCCCAGCTCCGCCCGCAGCAACAGGCTCAGTATTTTGCTGGCTCATGAGGATCTGTCGGCCAGTCGCACCGTCACCCATACCCTCTGGGCCATGCTTGGCCTCGTGCCCGATGGGGCGAGCCAGCCGCCCCATCGGCATCAATCGGTCGCCCTCGATCTGATCGTGGACTGTGATCCCGGCTGTTACACCCTGGTCGGCAAGGAGCTCGATTCGGACGGTCGGATCCGTGATGCCGAACGCATCGACTGGCAAGCCGGCGGCGCCTTCATCACACCGCCGGGCCTCTGGCATGGTCATGTCAATGAAAGCGGTCGCATGGCGAGGCTGCTTCCCATCCAGGACGCCGGACTGCACACCTATCTCAGAAGCCTGGACATCCGCTTCTCAGGAAGCAATGTCTGAGCCCTTGATCAACAGAGCAAACCGTTGGGCTGCTCTGAGGCTGATCAGCGCTCAGGCCTCGCCGATCGAAACCGCCAGACGGCTGGCTGCCAGCGGCTGACGCGCTTCCCCGGTGACAGCAATCTCAGGATGGCTGCTCTCCCATACCGTCACGGACTGGCGGAAACTGTCGCCATCGATGGTTTCCTCCGCAATCAGACGATCCACCAGCACATCCATCAGTTCGCGTCGCGGAGCCAGCATCGCCACGGCCCGTTCGAGGGCTCCGCAGGCAAGCTCGCGCACTTGCCGGTCGATGCGGTTGCCGGTGTTGAGCGAGTAGTGGGGCTGGGCGCGGATCCAGTCGCGGCCAAGAAACACCTCGCCTTCATCGCTTTCGAGGGCCACCGGTCCCAGCGCTGAAAAGCCGTAGCGAGTCACCATCTCACGGCCGATGCGGCTCACCATCTGCAGGTCACTGGCCGCCCCTTGGGTAACTTCGCTGGGACCGAAAACGACGATTTCGGCAGCACGGCCGCCCAGCACCACCACCAACTTGGCTATCAGGTAAGCGCGGCTGATCAAGCCGGAATCCAGGATGTCCTCATCAGGCATGGTGCGGGCGAAACCGCCGACACCGCCAGCTCTGGGAAGCAGCGTCACCTTGTCGAGCTTGTCGGCATGGGCCACCAGGGTGGTCAGCAGGGCATGGCCCACCTCGTGGTAAGCGATCAGGCGCTTCTTGGCACTGTCCTGAAGCGGGGCCGCGGTGAGGCCCATGGTGATCCGCTCGAGTGCATGGCCGAGACAATCGTCGTCGATGCAGCTCTGCTGGCGCCGGGCGGTGAGGATCGCTGCTTCGTTGATCAGGTTGGAAAGGTCGGCACCCGAGAAGCCAGGCGTGCGGGCAGCCCAATCCGCCAGCGACACCGACGGATCAAGCGGACGGGTGCGGGCATGGACCGACAGAATCTCCTCACGCCCCTTGCGATCGGGTAGATCAACAGTGATGCGCCGGTCGAAACGGCCCGGGCGCAACAGCGCCGAATCGAGCACATCGGCCCGGTTGGTGGCCGCCAGCAGGATTACACCGGAATTATCCTCAAAACCGTCCATCTCGGTCAACAACTGGTTAAGAGTCTGCTCCCGTTCATCATTGCCGCCACCGATGCCGGCACCGCGTTGCCGACCCACCGCATCGATCTCGTCGATGAAAATGATGCAAGGGGCTTTGGCCTTGGCCTTGCGGAATAAATCCCGCACCCGACTGGCGCCCACGCCGACAAACATTTCGACGAACTCGGAGGCCGCCATCGAAAAGAAGGGGACCCCCGCTTCGCCGGCAATCGCTCGGGCCAGCAAGGTTTTGCCAGTGCCAGGAGGGCCCACCAGCAGCACTCCCTTGGGAATCTTGGCGCCAACGGCCGTGAAACGCTCCGGCGTCTTCAGGAAGGTGACAACCTCCTGCAATTCCTCCTTGGCTTCCTTGATGCCAGCCACGTCCTCGAAGCGAACGGGGATAGATCCTTCCGCCTGCAACTTCGGCTGACTGCGGCCGAAGCCCATCGCCTTGTTCGCCACTTGGCCCGACCGGCGCACGATCAGGGTCAGACCGACGAGCAGCAATACCAGCAGCAGGCCATTGCTGACCAAGCTGGCTGTGGCATCTTCACCGCGCTCGTCCCGCACGGTCAAAGGCACCCGGGCCTGTTCAGCGGTGCGCAACAGCAACTGATTGTCGCTGAACACGGGCACCTGAACCCGTTGCCCATCCTTGAAAACAACGCTCACCAACCGTTGGCGTGGCGCCAGCTCCAGCGACTGCACACGTCCCTTGCCCAGATCCTGCAGTAACTGGCTGTAGGAAGGCGTGACGCCACTGAAGCCGCCGAAGCTGAAAGGCCCACTGGTTTCCAGCCCGGGTTTCTGGCTGGACGTGGCAGGGGTGGCTAGGGCGAAAGTGGAGCTGCTGGTCACTGGCATACGTGTCAGAGGGCAACTGTAGCGATTTGACGAAAGGTCAGGTGGCAGCGGAAGATCGTGGTTTGGATTCCGAGCGTTAGAGATGGCTGTACCCAAGAAGAAAACCTCCAAGGGCAAGCGCAATCAGCGTCACGCCCATTGGAAGGCCAAGGCCGGCGTCGCCGCCCAGAAGGCGATGTCGATCGGCAAGGCCGTCCTCAGTGGACGCGCTCAGGGCTTCGTCTATCCGATCAGTGAGGAGGACACGGACAGCGAGTCCTGAGTCCAGCACTGCCTGTGCTGGCTGATCAGGCAGCGGCGACGCCCATCCAGTACAGCCAGTCCCTGCAAGACCAACCCCTCTCTGGCCGGAGCCGATGGCCTCGCTGTCAACGGCTCTGATTGCCGCGGTTCAGCCGCATCCGATGCTTTTGCCTTTGTTGGGGTTTGACAGGACAGCAGGGGTTGATCAGCCAAGACGTGTGGCCAAGCCGCCGCTTGTTCACCAACTTCCTGGGAGTTCGTGCTCCAAACGCTCCAGTTCGGCAGCGTCTCCGCTGTGCTGGTGACCCCTCCAGCCTCTTGCCAGCCTGCAAGCAGCGGATCCTGATACAGAAGCGGCGGCAGCGAGCAGAGGCTGGATCGAACCAGGCGCTCCAGATCAGCAGCCGGTAACCAGCCACCACCGAGCCGGCGTTGGCGAGCCTCGGCTTGGAATCGCCAACGCCGTGGCTGGCTCCAGCTCCGGGGGCGCAGCACCCACAACCCATCGCAGGCCTGCCACAGGGGTCCATAGGCCTCCAGCAGTCGGTCCCAGGTTGTCAGCCAATCCAGCTCAATCGGCTTCAGAGCCGGAGCACCGTCGGGGCCCGGGTGGGTCAGATCGATGGCACCCAGGGCTGTGGCCAGGCCCTCCATACCGAGGGCCTGGCAACCCAGCAGCCAGCCTTCCAGTACCAGGGCATCGCAGGCCCCCTGGCGCCAGCCGCTGCGGTCTCCCTGGCCGTGGGCCAGGGTCTTGTCGAACCGGGGCAGGCGCAGGATGCCGCTCTGGCGCCAACTGGACAAGGCTGCCAGTAAGAGCTCCAGATCGTGACTTCCCGGCGGGACCCGCGACACGCCAAAAGGATTACCCGCCAGCCGCCGTTGCCGTTCGGGCCAGGGCAGGTAGAGATCATCGATCGAGGCCACCATCAACCTCAAGCCAAAGGTCGGAGCGAGAGCTTCGAGCACGAGCCCCAGGCTGCTCTTGCCGGCCCCCACCGGACCATTGAGAGCGAGCAGCGGCAGGCGGGCACCACCCTCGCTGCGCTGGCTGGCCAGCTGCTGCAACATCGGCAAGACGAAGCCAGCCAGCAGCCGGGCATCGATCGTCGGCATCCCCGCCATCTGCAACTGGCTGAGGGCCTGATCAGGTTCCAAGCTTGAAGGCCTCGAACACCATCGAGTAGGTGGCACCGATCCTGAAGTTGTCGGCCATCACCCAACCCAGGGAGGCTCGGCCGCTCACCAGCCTGGTGCGTAGCCGGACGGCCAGTTCAAACAACAGCACCACAGCCAGCACCACCAGTGGCCGACTGTCTCGAAAGTGCACCAGCGGCAACACTGCGACATTCTGAGCGAGATAAAAACCGATCAGCAGCGAGAGCAGCGACAAACTTCCAGCCCGCCAGCTGTGACGCAGTTGCCTCAGCAGAGACCCAGCCAGGTGACGTTGCACGGCCTGGAGTCGGGTTTGTTGTCGCCTCGGCTCAGCCCTCACGGTTCGGTTGCTCCAGTAGCAGGCGCTGCCGCCAGCACAGCCTCCAGATAGGAGAGCGTCACCATCGCTTCGGGGCAAGCGGGGCCCCGCAGTACGGACGCGGGTTCGGCTGCTTCACCGAGGCCATCAAGCAGCGCTCGCGCCGTCTCAAACTGCTGCGCCGGCTCGGTTGCTGAAACCTGGCTGAGCGTCACCAGCGTGCTGAGCCCGGCGGCGGCGGCGGCCCCCAGCCCTTGGGCGGAATCTTCCAGCACCACGATCTGGCTGGAATCCACCTGAACCCGCTGAATGGCCAATCGATAGGCCTCAGGATGGGGCTTCTTGCGGGCCACATCCTCGCCGCACACCCAGAAGCTGAAGGTCCCCTGAAGATCGCCGAGACAGGCCTCCAGCAGCGCGGCCACGGCGGTGCGGCCACTGGTGGTGACAATGGCCTGGGGGATGCCCGCCTCCGCGAGCTCCGCAATCAGGCGCACCACGCCGGCACGCAGGGTGAGGCCGCCGCTCATGACCAGCTCCTGGTAATGAAGTTGCTTGCGAGCCTGCAGCTGGTCGAGTCGGGTCCCAGCCGGCACGGCGCCTTCCACCTCGGTCAGAAAGGCCCTCAGCCGCTCCCGGCCCCCAGCAACCCGAAGCAGCTGGCGATAGGTGGGCAGATCCCACTGCCAGGGCAGACCCGCTTCGGCCAGGGCCCGGTTGAAGGCGAGCCGATGGCCTGCCATCTCGGTTTCGGCCAGGGTGCCATCCACATCCCAGAACACGGCCTTCAGACGCTGCACCATGGCTGCCAGCTGCAGGAGTTGAGCCGCGGCAGGTCGTTGCCGGGGAAGGCTAAGGATGCCGCAGCCGCCGCCGGGCCGCACAATGAACCAGCCTCGCCACTTGCCGTTGCTCCCCGCTCACGACGAGCAACGCTGGCTGCTGCCCTCCCCCCTTCCCTCCCAAGCCTTTGGGATATCCCCCGCAGCTGGAGAGCTTGCGCAGCCACCGGAACTGCTGGCCGTGTTGTGGCGACGGGGATACCGCAATGCGCTGGCGATCGAGGCCCTGCTGAGCCCTCCCGCAGCGCCGGATCCCCGCCAGCACTTCCCCGATCTGGTGCGAGCGGAACAGCGGCTGGTCCAGGCCTGTGGTCAGGGCGAAACCGTGGCGATCTGCGGCGACTACGACGCCGATGGCATGACCAGCACCGCCCTGCTCGCCGGCGTGCTGCAACGCCTGGGGGCCGTTGCTCTGCCGGCGATTCCGAGTCGGATGGCGGAGGGCTATGGCCTCAACGTGGCGATGGTGGAACGGCTGGCCAAGGCGGGGGTGCGGCTGTTGATCACGGTCGACAACGGCGTTGCCGCCAGGGAAGCGCTGGATCGGGCCGTGGAGCTGGGCGTGGAGGTGATCCTCACGGATCACCACACCCTGCCGGCCGAGTTGCCACCCCATCTGGCCTTGCTCCATCCTGCGGTCACCCCACCGGACTCCCCCTTCCGCGGCCTGGCCGGTGTCGGTCTGGCCCATGTGCTGGCTTCGGGGCTCTGTCGGCGCCTGCAGCGTCAGGACGGCCTGGCGATCGCTCTCGATCTCTTCTGCATCGGCACCATCGCCGACATGGCGCCTCTGGTGGGGGTGAATCGGCGCTGGCTGATGGACGGCCTGCCCCGCCTCGGCAGCAGCACCCTGCCCGGGCTGAAGGCCCTGCAACAGATCGCCGGCATCGAGCAACGGCCGCTGGATGCGGAAACGGTTGGCTTCCAGTTGGCGCCACGGATCAATGCCGTCGGACGCATCGGCGATCCCCTGCTGGTGGTGGAGCTGCTGACCACCGAGGACCAGGACCAGGCCCTGGATCTGGCCCGCAGCTGCGAAACCATGAACCGGCAACGGCGGGAGCTCTGCGATGCGATCGAGGCGGAGGCCTTGGCCCTACTCGAGGCCGATGGCCCCCATCGGCCTACCTTTCTGTTGCTGGCCCAGAGCCATTGGCATCACGGTGTGATCGGCATCGTGGCCTCGCGTCTGGTGGACCGCTTCGGCCTGCCGGCGGCCCTGCTCGCCGGGGAGGGCAACGGCCGGCTGCGGGCCTCGGTGCGAGCTCCGCGGGGCTTTGCCGTCGACCAGGCTCTGCTCGCCTGCAGTGATTTGCTGGTGCGCCATGGGGGACACCCGGCCGCCGGGGGGTTCACTGTCGAAGCCGACCAGATCAGCGATCTGCATGTTCGGCTCGAAGCGCTGGCCCAGCAATGGCTCGGTGACGGCGGCGGCGGACGCACCGTGGAGCCCGAGGCCTTGCTCAGCCTGGATCGGATCGACCGGGAGTTCTGGCAGCATCTGCGCCGGCTTGAGCCCTTCGGCATCGGTCATCCGGCGCCGATCTTCTGGAGTGCCGGCTGCACGGTGACCAGCCAGAAGTTGATGCGGGGCGGCCATCTGCAGCTGCTGCTGGAACAGCAAGGCAGCCAACGGCGAGCCGTGGCCTGGCGCTGGCAAGGTCCGGACCAGGTTCATGGTCCGCTCGATGTGGCTTACCGCCTGCGCCTGGATCGCTGGCAGGGGGAGGAGCGGCTGCAATTGGAGTTGCTGGGCCTGCGCCCCAGTGGCGGCGATGAAGTGGTGCTGCAGCGACAGCAACGCACCTACTGGTGCAGGAGGCAAGGGGCGGTGCTGGTGATTCGCAATGCCGCCGGTGTGGAACTTGAAGCACCGGTGGCACAAGGCATGCAGCCGGATGCTGAAACAGCCGACGACCATCCCGAGGCCCACCATCCCTACGTACAGGATCTATTCAGGGATGCGGCCATGGCGCTGGGCCTGGCTGTCTGACTCGACGATCGGGCTCCGAGGTGGGCGGGCCATAACCTTGGAGGACTGGAATGCCTACGTCTGCAGCCGAGAACTCAGAGGGCGCCGCGACGATAAAAAAGGATAAAGATCACGGCCGGTCCTGCCAGGGTGATCAGGGCGAGGGCTCCGAAGTTGGCGATGAGGTGAAAATCAATGCCCATAATGACTGGCTCGTGCGATTGGCGCTCGAGCTGAACCTTAAGGTCCGGCACCCTTGTCACAGGGCCAGCGCCCTCCCTCTGTGACGGCTTGTCACAGCGATCCGGGCCCCCATGGCCAGTGCCATGACTGAATGGGCACCAGCCCCCAAACGCTGAGACGGCGGCATGAAAGTCCAGGCGCAGTGGCAATGCATCAGCGGCTGTGGCGCCTGTTGCCGGCTCGATCCAGAACTGCGGGGTGAAGCCCTCGAGGCCCTCGATCTGCAGCAGCAGCAGACCTACCTGGCGATGGTGGGCGCTGACGGCTGGTGCCTTCACTTCGATACGGGCGCTCGTCGCTGCCGGATCTACGACCAGCGCCCCGACTTCTGTCGGGTGGACAACCTGTTGGGCCTGTTTACCGCAAGCAGCCGCGTCAGCCCCGCCGCCGCTTTCGACTCAGCCAGCAACTCGAAGTCCCCGGCGGATGTGGACAGCCAGCCAGCCGCCGACGCCTTCAGCCAGGTGACTGGCCACCTGCAGGACCGGAACGATCGGGACGAGCTGGCGATTGCTTGCTGCCGCCAACAGATTCGCAGTGAGTGGGGAGGCCGTGGCAAGGTGATGAAGCGTTTCAATAACGCCATTCGTCACACCATTCGCCAAAGCATCCGCCAAAGACGATGAGTGAGCTTCCCGATCCGCTCAGCCCGTCCTCGCAGGGCGAGCAAGCCGGCGAACTAGGGACTCAGGCCCAAGCCGATTCAGCTGCCGCTTCAGCCGGCAGCTGGGGAGCCGTGTTCCTGTCCACCGCCACCACGGTGTTTCTGGCTGAGCTGGGCGATAAAACCCAACTGGCGGCCCTGTTGCTGTCCGCCGAATCGGGCAGGCCCGGCGTCGTCTTTGTCGGGGCGTCCCTGGCACTGATCTGCTCCAGCCTGGTGGGCGTGCTGCTGGGACGCTGGCTTTCGAGCGTGATGGCCCCCGAGCAACTGGAACGGGCCGCCGGGCTGCTGATGGTGGCTCTCGGCCTCTGGCTCGGCCGTCAGGCCGTGCTCCAGTTCTCGCCCTTGCACCTGGCCCTCAGCTGACCTCCCTGCCGCCATGCTTGCTCTTCTGGCCTCCACCTTCGTCACCGTGTTCCTGGCGGAACTAGGGGATAAGACCCAACTGGCCATCGTCAGCATCAGTGGCACCTCCAACCGCCCCGGGGCAGTCTTCGCCGGCAGCTCCTTTGCCCTGGTGCTGGCTAGCCTGGTGGGGGCTGCCGCCGGCGGCTCCCTCTCGAGCCTGGTGCCCACCGACAGCCTGCAGCTGGCGGCAGCGGCGGGCTTTCTGATCATCGGCACCCGGCTGATCCTGCGTGCCAACAAGGCTGGCGAGGCCGCTGGCGTTGCGGTGCCATCGGCTGCAACCACAGCGCCCGCCGACAGCGACAACAACGGGGCACCCACCGATCCCTAAAGTCCAGCTACCCCTGACCGATGGCCGGCCCCCAGCGCCATCGCGCCCAGCCCGCTCACCGCCCCAGCCGGTCCCTGCTCGAACAGCCCGCGCTGAGCACGGTTTCCAGCCTCGCCCCACCCGGCTGCAACACCGGATCCAAGCCCATACCCAGCACCCCGATGCCGATGAAGTTCACGGTCGCCGATCTGCTCGACCAGCTCTCCACTGACGAATGCCTGCAGATCAGCAAGCTGGAGAAAGCCCTCGGCCTGTCCACCAAAACCGACAAGGACCAGCTGCGGATCGGCCTTGACGCGATGGTGCGGCTTGATCTGGTGAGCGAGAAGGACACCGGTCTGCTGCGCCATGACAATCCGGAGCTGATCTCCGCCAGGCTGCGCTGTTCCAGCAAAGGCTTCTGCTTCGCCCTGCGGGACGATGGCGGCGAGGACATCTATATCCGGGATCACCAGCTCAACCACGCCTGGAACGGTGACCGCGTGCTGGTGCGCATCACTCGCGAAGGAGGGCGCCGTCGCTCTCCGGAAGGCGGTGTGCAGTGCATTTTGCAACGCAAAACCTCCAGCCTGCTGGCCCAGGTGGAGCAACAGGAGGAACGCCTGCTGGCCATCCCTCTCGACGATCGGCTGCTGACCACCGTCGAATTGCCGGCCGCCGATTCGGTTCACCTCGACCCGGCGCAGGAGTCGGTGGTGGAAGTGCAGATCGACCAGTTTCCCGTCGGCCAGTTCGGTCCCCTGGGCCATGTCGCCCGCCGCTTGCCGGTGCGCGGTGGCGAAGCGGCAGATCTTGATCTGCTGCTGACCAAACATCTGCTGCACGATCGCTCTCCAGCCCCGAAAACCACCCTCAAAACCCCGCAGGACAAAGGGCGCACCGACCTCACAGCCCAGCCGGCCCTGTTGCTGGAGTGCTGGTCTGGGGAGGCTGCCCCGATCTTGCCGGCCCTCTGGCTCGAAGAACTGGAGCAAGGTCGTTGGCGCCTTTGGGTCCACAGTGCCAGCGTTGCCGAACGCTTTGCCAGCGGTGGCGCCCTGGACAGTTGGATGCGCGACCAGAGCGATGCGATCGCCACCGGACGGGCCTGGCTGCCTTTGCTGAGTGCTCCGCTCGCCAAAGCGGCAGCCTTTGAGGTGGGCAAGGCGCAGGACGCGATCTCCGTCGCCCTCGAACTGGATGCAGAGGGTGGCCTGGAGCACTACCGCTTCTGTCTGAGCCGGATCCGGCCCGCCGCCAGGGTGCCCCAGGCCGCTTTCGAGGCCCTGGCCGAGCGCAAGCCCAAGGCGCGTACCGTGCCGGCGGCTCTCAAGGCCCTCAAGGATCAGCTCCCCCTGCTGGAGCATCTGGTGGCTCTGGCGGCCTTGTTGCGGCAGCGGCGACTTGCCGCCGGTTCCATCGACCTCAATCTGCCTGTACCACCGCTGGAGCAGCTCGGCGATCTGCAGGTACCCGTCCCCGACGCCCCGCGCCAGGGCTGGATGGTGGAACGGCCAGAGGCAGATGTTTCAGAGGTGCTGCGCGAAGCCGTGCTGATGGCCCATCGAGGCCTGGGACGCCACCTGGCGGCCCTGCGTCTGCCAGCTCTTTTTGCCGTCAACCCCGCGGCTGATGCAGCCGAGATCAATGAAGTGGCCAAGGCCGCCTTGGCCCTTGAAATTCCCCTGGAGCTCTCGGTCGAGGGCAATGCCAGCGCCGCCGAGCTGGCGGCCGCCTTCGCCGCCACCGATCGCCAACGGGCGCTGCAACAACAACTGCGGGACAGCCTCAAACCAGCTCTCTATGCCAATGAGGCTGGTCCCCATGCATTGGCAGGCGAAACCGAGGCCTTTGCTCCCTGGACCTGCCCTGCTCTCCACTACGCCGACCTCTGGAACCAGCAGCTGCTGGTCACCCTGTTGAGTGAAGGCAAGGACCGTCCCACCGTGCGCCATAAGACGAGTGCTGACATCGCCAGTGACAGTTGTCACGGCATGATCGACTGGTCGCTGCTAGCTCCCAGCCAGCTGGCCCCCTATGAGCAGGCTCTCCAGCACGGCCTTGCCCAGCGCTTGAACAGCCGTCAGGGGTTGTTGCAGGAATTTCAGGACGATCTGCTGGCCATGGCCCAGGCCCGCCATACCGAACCGCTGGTCGGCCAGGTTCTGACCGGCGTGATCAGCGGCGTGCAGAGCTACGGCTTCTTCGTGGAGGTGCCGCCTTCCAACGTGGAGGGGCTGGTGCACGTGAGCTCGCTCAAGGACGACTGGTACGAGTACCGATCACGCCAGAATCGGCTGGTGGGCAGGAAGTTCCGGCGCACCTTCATGGTCGGCGATAGCGTGGAGGTGGAGATCCAGAAGGTGGACGCGCTGCGTCATCAGATCGATCTGGCGGTGGTGCTGCCGGAGTCCAGCGACGAAGCCATGGAGGCCGATTCCGAGGCCGATTCCGAGCCAGATCCCGAGTCCGAACCTGAGGCGGACTGAGTGCCGTGATGCGCGATTCAGATCCCGTGGTCCTGGCCGTGTCCGGGGCCTCAGCCCAACCCCTGGCCCAACGGGCGTTGCAGTTGCTGCTCGAGGCCGGTCACCGGGTTGATCTGGTCACCAGTCGAGGCGCGATCGGTGTTTGGCAGGCCGAACTGGGCCTGCGGGTGCCCTCGGAACCCGAGGCCCAGGAGGCTTTCTGGCGGCAACGCTGCGCCTGCCACAGCGGCGAGCTGCGCTGCCATCGCTGGAACGATCAGGCTGCCGCCATTGCCAGTGGCAGCTATGCCACTCGGGGGATGGTGATCCTGCCGGCGAGCATGGGAACGGTCGGTCGCATTGCCTCGGGCGTGGCCCTCGATCTGATCGAACGGGCAGCAGACGTGCACCTCAAGGAGCGCCGGCCTCTGGTGATCGCCCCCCGTGAACTGCCCTGGAATCTGGTGCATCTGCGCAATCTCACCACCCTTGCCGAAGCTGGGGCCCGGATTGCACCACCGGTGCCGGCTTGGTATCACCAACCACGCAGCATCGAGGAGATGGTGGATTTTCTGGTGATCCGGGTATTCGACAGCCTTGGCCTTGAGCTCGGCCACCTGAACCGTTGGCAGGGTCCCCCCCAGCGGCCATCCTCACCCTGAGCCCCTCCCCTTTCACCGTTCTGGCGCTGCTCCGACGCCTACTGCTGCTCCCCCTGCTGGCGCCCCTGTTGGTGGCCCTGCTGTTGGCGGCCCTCAACCCGCGGCCGAGCCTTTCGCTGCGACTGCTGATCTGGCGCACACCGCAGCTGCCGATCGGGCTATGGATCGGGGCCGGTGCGAGCGGCGGGGCGATCCTCAGTGCTGCGGCCGCTGCTCTGGCGCTGCGTCAGGGCCAGGCGTCCCAGCGTCCGAACGGCCGGCGCCGGCAGGGCCTGGCTGCTGAGAGCCCGGAGCCCTGGGAGGAGCAACCGCGCCGCTCCCCTGTGGCCAGCTGGTTCTCGCGTTCCCAGCAGGGCTTCGCCGCAATGCCCCCTGATTCGGTGGCCCCTGACCGAACGGCCTCCAATCAGGGGCTGCGATCGCGGGGCAGTGCTGGTCCCCAGCGCGCGCCGGGTGAGCCGGCCCCGACGGTGGCCGTGCCTTTCCGGGTGCTGCATCGCCCCGGGGTTTCCAATCCGCCAGCCGCTCAGGCGCCGTCCCAGCCTGTCGCTACGGCCAACCATCGGCCCCATGCCCAGGCCGAACCGATGGCGGTCGGGGACGACTGGGGGCAGAACGAGACGGACGACTGGTGAGAGCGGATCAGGATCCGGAACCGGGAGCGGATCCGGGGACTGAAGTCCCTAAAGTTCAGTCAGCATCTGCGCCCGAGCTCCACCGGTGACCAACTCCGCCCCTCCCGCTCCCGAGCCCGCCCAGGCTCCTGCAGCCACTGCTCCTGCAACCACTGCTCCTGCAACCGCCGTCAAAGCCAAGCCGCCGGCCCTCGAGGATCGTCCCTTCGATGAGTTCGTGTCCCAGTTGCTGCTGCCGGCCCTGAGCCGCGAAATGGAGGCCTATGGCGGATCGACGCCGAACCTGAGTTTTGAGCAGGGCCCGATGCCGGTGGTGGGCAGTCCCTGCTGGATGGTCCAAGGTGCCCTGCCCGGCGAGCGCCGCTTCTGGCTCTGCTTCACCGCAGCCGACATCAGCGCCGCCAAGACCCTGGCCGTGAGCGAGGGGGGCGGCGAACCCAGCCTGCTGGAATCCTTCCTGATTGACGAACGAAAGATCACCCTGGCCCTGATCGTCTCGCGCCTGGTGCAACGGCTCAATGGCCAGAAATGGCTAGGGCCGAACTGAGCGTGCCAGAGGGCTGGACCCGGGCCGTCACAACCCGACCCAGAGGGTGCCATCCCCCCTACGATGGCGCCACATACCGTCTGAAGCGCCACACGATGGTTCCTCCCGTCGCCACAGCCAGCCCCTCCACCAGCCAGGAGCTTCCGCGGCTGGGTACGCCGGATGCTCCGGCGGTGAAAGATCCGGTCAGGGACACGATCCTTACACCGCGTTTCTACACCACAGATTTCGAGGCCATGGCGGCCATGGATCTGCGGCCGAATGAAGAGGAACTGGAGGCCATCTGCGAGGAGTTCCGTAAGGACTACAACCGTCACCACTTCGTGCGCAACGAAGCTTTCGAAGGCGCTGCTGACAAACTCGACCCCGAAACACGCAAGGTCTTCATCGAGTTTCTGGAGCAGAGCTGCACCTCCGAGTTCTCCGGATTTTTGCTGTACAAGGAGCTCAGCCGCCGTATCAAGGACAAGAATCCTTTGCTGGCTGAGTGCTTTGCCCATATGGCCCGCGACGAAGCCCGCCATGCCGGCTTCCTCAATAAATCGATGGCAGATTTTGGCTTGCAGCTTGATCTTGGCTTTCTGACAGCCAACAAGGCCTACACCTTCTTCAAACCTAAATTTATCTTTTATGCTACCTATCTGTCCGAAAAGATTGGCTATTGGCGCTATATCGCTATTTTCCGCCATTTAGAAAAGCATCCCGAAAGTAAGATTTATCCAATTTTTGATCTCTTCGAAAATTGGTGCCAGGATGAAAATCGCCATGGTGATTTCTTTGATGCTTTGATGAAGGCTCAGCCAGATACCGTGCGCGGCTTCACTGCGCGTCTGTGGTGCCGCTTCTTTCTGCTGGCGGTGTTTGCCACCATGTATGTCCGCGACGTGGCTCGCAAGGAGTTTTATGAAGCCCTCGGCCTTGAGGCCCGCGACTATGACAAGTACGTGATTGCCAAAACCAACGAAACGTCAGCGCGCGTTTTTCCCGTCGTGCTGGATGTGGAGAATCCCAAGTTCTGGCAGCGTCTGGAGCGTCTGGTGAGCAACAACGCTGAACTCAGTGCTGCTGACGCCTCCAGTGGGCCTGCACCCCTGCGCACCCTGCGCAAGTTGCCCTGGTGGGCCGCCAACGGACTGGAAATGGCCAAATTATTTTTGATGGCGCCCATCCGCAGCGAACATTTCCAGCCGGCCATTCGCTGATGGCCAAATCCGGCCATGATTCCAACGTCCATCGCTCTCAACCATCGCTCCCTTGACCCAGGCTCTCCTTGCCACATCCTTGCCGGTTGCCTTTGATCTGCATGAGGCCAGCTGGCATGGCCGGCTGGAATCTCTGCTCAGCCAGGGCCAAGCCGCCGGAGCGGATCTTGTTGAGCTGTTCATCGAACGCACCGACAACCTCGGGGTGTTGGCCGAACAGGACACAATTACCAATGTGAGCCCTGCGTTCGGCATGGGCGCTGGCCTCCGGGTGTTTCTCGGCCATCGCGATGGTTTCGTTTCCACCAACGACCTCAGCGACGCCGGTCTGCTGGCGGCGCTTGATCAGGCTCTGGCCATGCTGGGGCTGCAGCGATCAGTCCAGAGTCTGAGTCACTTCAACGGCCTGCCCGCCCTGCGGGACTTCGCCAGCGAGAAACGCGACTGGCTCGCTCAAAGCCCGACCCTGGCTGAAACCACTGAGGCCCTGCTCAGGGGCACCGACCAGCTGCAACGCCATGGCCAGCATCTCCAGTCCCGTCGCGGCAGTTATGCCCGCAACTGGCAGGCGGTGCTGGTGGCGGCCAGCGACGGCACCTTTGCCCATGACATCCGCCTGCACCAGACCCTGGGCCTGAACCTGTTGGCTGCTGATGGTGAGCATCGCGCCAGTGTCGGCCGCCGCTACGGCACCACCGACCGACCCGATGATCTACGGCACTGGGACGCGGAAGCGGCGGCCCTCGATCTCTGCCAGAGCGCTGGCAGCATGCTCTATGCCGACTACGTCGAAGCCGGGCAGTTTCCTGTTGTGCTGGCTAACCGTTTCGGTGGCGTGATTTTCCATGAGGCCTGCGGCCATCTGCTGGAAACCACCCAAGTGGAGAGGGGCACCACCCCCTTTGCCGATCAGGTGCAGCAGCCGATCGCCCATGAAGCTGTCACCGCCATCGACGAGGGGCTCACGGGCGGAGCGTTCGGATCGATTGCCATGGACGATGAGGGCATGGCCTCGCAGCGCACGGTGTTGATCGAGAATGGTGTGCTCAAGCGTTTTCTCAGCGACCGGGCCGGCGAACTGCGTACTGGTCATCCCCGTACCGGCAGCGGCCGTCGCCAGAACCATGCCTTTGCCGCCGCCAGTCGCATGCGCAACACCTTCATCGCCGCCGGACCCCACAGCCCTGAGCAGCTGATTGCCTCGATCGATCACGGCCTCTATTGCAAATCGATGGGGGGCGGCAGTGTCGGCCCCACCGGTCAGTTCAACTTTGCCGTCGAGGAGGGGTATCGCATCGAAAACGGCCAACTGTCGAGCCCGGTGAAGGGTGCCACCTTGATCGGTGAAGCCAAGGAGGTGATGCCGCGCATCTCCATGTGTGCCAACGACCTTGAACTGGCCGCAGGCTTCTGCGGTTCCGTCAGCGGCAGTATTTTCGTTACGGTGGGCCAACCCCATATCAAGGTGGATTCAATCACCGTGGGGGGGCGCTGAGATGGACGCCACACTGGATGCTCCGGACCTGCGCACTCGCCTCGAAGCACTGGCAGTCCAGGAAGGAATCCGCCAATGGGATCTGGGAGCCGCTTGCAGTACGGATACTTCGGTGCAGGTGGACCGGGGAGAGGCCAAGCAACTCAAGGGTGCCCAGCGCCGTTCGATCACGCTGCGGGCCTGGAATGCAGCGGGGCTGGTGGGGATCACCAGCACCTCCGATCTTTCTGAGGCTGGACTGGCTCGGGCCCTGATCGGGGCCCATGAGGCGAGTGCTTTCGGGAATGCCGCTGAAACGCCTGCTTTCTCCCCCCTCGCCACCGAGCCGCTGCCGAGCCTGAATCAGCCCCTGCGCGAGCAGCGCAGCATTCTCGACTTGCTCGACACCTTGAAAGAGGCGGAGCGGGATCTGATCGGTCGTCATGAAGCCATCGCCACCGTTCCCTACAACGGCTTGGCCCAGCGCAGCAGCGAACGGATCTATCTCAACAGCGATGGCGCCTGCCGCCAGCAACAGCTGACCACCGCCAGCCTTTACCTCTACGCCAGAGCGGAGCAAGCAGGCCGCAAACCGCGCAGCAGTGGTGCCGTCCGGGTGGCCTACGGCGCCGATGATCTCGATATCGCTGGCTGCATTGATGAAGCCGCCGAACGCACCATTGCCCACCTCGACTATGCGCCGATCAACACCGGCCACTACACCTGTGTGTTCAGTCCGGAGGCCTTCCTTGATCTGATCGGGGCGTTCAGCAGTCTGTTCAATGCCCGCGCCATTCTCGATGGCATCAGCCTCAGCCATAAGGATTCGATCGGTGAACAGCTGGCCGTTCCTTTCCTCTCGATCCACGACAACGGCCTCCACCCGGCCAACATCGGCGCCCTGTCCTTCGATGGTGAAGGCACTCCCACGTCCCGGTTGTGCCTGCTGGAAGGCGGCGTGCTGCGAAACTTCTTGCATTCCGAGGCCACGGCTCGTGCCTTTGGCGCCCAGCCCACCGGCCATGCCGGTCTGGGCGCCAAGGTTTCCGTTGGACCGGATTGGTTTGAAATCGGCCCGACGCCCGGAGTTGCCAGTGGCGAGCAAGGTCTGGATCGTTTTGCCAGCCGTGGCCATAGCGCTGCTGGCGAACGGGGGCTCGTGGTGATCGAATCTCTTTCCGCTCTGCATGCGGGCGTCAAGGCTTCCCAGGGTTCCTTCTCCCTGCCCTTTGATGGCTGGCTGCTGCGCCACGGTGAACAGCGATCGATCGAATCGGCCACGGTGGCCGGTGATGTTCGCCAGCTGCTGCAGGGAATCGTCGGCTTTGAAGGTCAGGCGAAGATCACGCCGAGCGGCCTCTGTCCGTGGGTGTGGGTCGACCATCTCTCGATCACCGGCGAAGCCTGAGTCGAAGCGAGCGAGCCATGAAAATCCTGTTCTGGGGGACGCCGGCGTA
>CALPNT020000004.1 GCA_943325005.2 Bifidobacterium breve
ATCCCGAGCACGGCCACCAGCAGCAGATACCAAGCGGGAATTCGAACCCCGCGCCGCATCCGGGCGTCTGGGATCGCCTTGAGAAAGCTGATCAGATCAAGATCGGTTGCAGCAGAATCGGCTTCGGGCACAGAGAAGGAGCAAGCCCGCTCAGTGAAACGAATGCTGAGAGCTCAGGCCACGGCGCTTGCGACACACTTTGAATCAGTTCTGGTGTCCGGCCGGATTGGAGCCGGCCGGAAAAAGCCCGCCAGAATCCATCGATGCCCTGGTTCATCAAGACCGAGTCCATTCACGTTCCCCACGCCGAGGTGGCCCTCCACCTGCGGGCCCATCGCGCCTGGGTGGAGCAGCTGCGCCAGCAAGGGGTGCGGATCAGCAGCGGCTATCTGGTCGATGGCGACGGGCGCCCCGGCGGCGGCGGGCTGCTGCTGTTGGAGGCGGCCGATCACACCGCCGCCGAAGCCCTGATCCGCCAGGACCCGATGCTGACCAGCGGCAGTGTCGACTGGTGCCTGCACCAGTGGATCGGCGCCGTTGGGGATCTGGGGGTGGGTTGAGCCAGCGTGCTCAGCCGTTGCCTTGACCTTCGCCGAGGCCCGGGCCTGCCACTGTCGGTTCGGGCGCAATCATTGGCTAGAGGGCAGAAATCTGGTCAGGCGGAGTAATTCGCTCGGGCGTAATCATTTGCTCAGGCGTAATCCAATCATTGGCTCAAGAGCAACCATCGGCTCAAGCCCGATCGAGGGGCTACGGGATGAAGCGCAAACTCGGCATCGCCAGGCCGGTCGCACCAGCCGCCGCAGGTGATAGCGAGGCCACGGATGGCCACTGCGGTCTGCTGCTGGCTGAGCGGCCTTCCCTGCACCGCAACCATCTCCTTCAGCACCGCGAGAGCCTCAAGCAGGGCCTTGGCCTCAGCCAGTCCGACCGTACGCATGGCGACCTGACCCGAGGATCAACAGTCTGGGGTGGTTCCAGGGCAGGACAGGCTGGCGCTTGGCCCTTCGAGCTCAGCCCCGCTGGTGACGGCTGAGGCTGGCCGCCGAAAACAGGAAGCCTTCGGTCTGGGCGATGGCGACGATGGCGCTGGCATCGGTGGCGGCATCCACCTGGAGCTTGAGGGAGGGATCGGCGTCGACTTTGGCGAAGAAAGCAATCAGCTGGGCTTTTGACATGAAAAAACTTTCATAAGTTCTTTTTAAGTCTAGGAGCGCCTGGCTGCTGCGGCGCTGCCTGTTGACGCCGGCCTGGACGGGCTTGCTTGGGGCTGGAAGCCGCATGGCGGGTGGCGACTGGGCCTGCGCGGTTGTCGTGGGCTGCGTGTCCGCTTCAGTTCGGCGCTTGGGCTGGTTCTAGGTGGGCGGCTCGGGCCTTGTGGAGCCAAGGCGGTTTCGATGGGGCGATCCAGGCCCGGTCCTGTTTGCTCCAGTTCTGTTCAGCCCAGTCGAGTCGAGCTCAATCCCGTCCCTGTCTCGTCCTCGCCGGGGTCTTGCGGGACCCGCGCTGTTCAGGATGCAGCGGCTCGGCGGTCGGGCCAGCGACTTGAATGCCCTTCCCAATGCCGTGTTCCCGGATGGTGTCACCCCTGCTGCTGGTGACCGGCGATGCGGCGATCAGCAAGGAGCTGTTGTCCCTGCTGGTGATCGCCTTGATTGCGGCCGGAGCTCCTCTGTTGCTGGGGTTGCTGCGGCTGCGGCTGGCGGAGGTGGTGGTGCTGCTGGCTGCCGGGGTGGTCTGCGGACCCCATGGGCTGCACTGGATCGTGATCGATGACGCGATCGAGCTGCTGGCGGAGCTGGGCCTGGGTTTTCTGTTCTTTGCCGCCGGCCTCGAACTGGAGCAGGCGGCGATTCGAGGACGGTCCGGTCGCCTGGCTGCCATCGGCTGGTTCTGCAGTGCCCTGGCGGCGATGGCGGCGGCCTGGCTGCTGCAACTGGCTGGCCTGATCGACGATTTCACGGGCATTGCGATCGCTTTGACCAGTACGGCCCTCGGCACCCTGCTGCCGATCCTGCGCGACTGGGGTGAGCTGCGCACCAGCTTCGGGCGCTATTTCATGGGTGCCGGCGCCCTGGGTGAGTTCGGGCCGATCCTGGCGATTTCGCTGCTGCTGGGGGCCTCAAACACGGGGGTGGCCCTTCTCTCCCTGCTGATGTTCGCCGCCGCCGCCCTGATCCTGGCGCGGTTGCCCGGGCAGCTGGCCAGTGATCGCATCGTGCAGGTGGTGCAGCGCGGCCATCACACCAGCTCCCAGACGGCCCTGCGGCTGACGATCCTGCTGCTGGTCGGCCTGCTGGTGATCGCCAACCGCTTCGGCTTGGATGCTGTGCTCGGGGCCTTTGTGGCCGGCGTCATCCTGCGTCGCTATCTGCCGCCAGAGCAGGAAACCATGCTGGCGCTGAAGGTGGAAGGCGTGGCATTTGGCATCTTCGTGCCGATCTTCTTCATCGTCTCCGGCGCCAATCTCGACATCGCTTCGATCATGGAGAACCCGCTGCGCATGGGCATTTTCTTTGTGCTGTTGCTGCTCGTCAGGGGACTGCCCCAGTTCTTCCTCTATCGCTCCGCCATTCCCGATCCGATCGAGCGCACCCGCTTTGCGCTGCTGGTGGCCACGGCCCTGCCGATCATCGTGGCGGTGACAACGCTGGAGCTGAGAGCCGGCCTGATGCGCCCCGAAAACGCCGCCGCCCTGGTGGGTGCCGGCGCCCTGTCGGTGCTGGTGTTTCCGATGGTGGCCGCCATGCTGCCCCGGCGGGCCAGCGCCTGAACGGCCGATCGGATCGTGGACTCAATCCGATCGCTTGACCTGTCCGATTCGCGGGGCTCTGCCGGTCATCCAGCCCCCAGCAGTTGCCTGAGTTCCGGCTCCAGCAGGGCGAAGGCGCGACCGCGATGGCCGATCCGCCCCTTGGTGGCCTTGTCCATCTCGGCGAAGGTCAGGCCGGTTTCGGGCACGTAGAACACCGGGTCGTAGCCGAAGCCGCCGTTGCCGCGGGGCGCCTCCAGGATCAGCCCCGGGCAGTGCCCCTCCACCTCCAGCACGATGGCGCCGCTGGGGTCGGCCACCGCCAGGGCGGCGCTGAAGTGGGCGCTGCGCTCGCTGCTCGTGGCGGCGGTCAGTTCGCGCAGCAGTCGCTCGATTCGCTCGGGATCCGTGGCGGCGTAGCGGGCTGAATGCACCCCCGGCGCCCCACCCAGGGCTTCCACCGCCAGCCCCGAGTCGTCAGCCAGGGCCCAGCAGCCGGTGGCCAGAGCCACCGCCGTGGCCTTGAGGCGCGCGTTTTCGGCAAAGGTGCTGCCCGTTTCCTCCACCTCCAGGCCCTCGGGCTGCTGGCGGATTTGTAGGGGCAGATCGGCCAGCAGGTGGGCAAACTCGCGCACTTTGCCGGCGTTGCCGCTGGCGATCACCAGGGTGGTGGTGGCTGGGGTGGCCATGGACACAGGAGCTGAGTTGAAGACGGAGGGCCGCACCGAGGGGGAGCAACCGGGAGGCCTCGGCGTGGTGGGGTCGGGTTCGCCCCCTGCCCGACGACCGGTTGGCGAGGGTGAGGCGCGGCCCGGGCGAGCGGCGCCAGCGCCAGGCGGCTAGACCGACTCGGCGAGCTGCCGCGCCCAGTTCAGCACCTCGGCTACCCGCTCCGGGCTGGGGGCCTCGCAGTAGAGCCGCAGCAGCGGTTCGGTGCCGGAGAAGCGCAGCATCAGCCAGTGGTTCGGCCCCAGTCGCAGCTTGACGCCATCGGTGGTGATCACCTCCTGCACCGCCGCCCCGGCCACCAGTGTCGGCGGTGCTTCGGCCAGGTGGGCTTCCAGGCGGCCGCGGGCCGCCATGTCCGCCAGGCGCAGATCGAGGCGGTCGTAGTAGGCAGCGCCACCACAGCGTGCCTGCAGGGCGTCGATGCGCTGCCCCAGGGGCACGCCGCCCTCCACCAGGGCCTCGATTAACAGCAGCGCGGCGAACGGGGCGTCGCGCTCGGGCAGGTGCATGCCGAAGCCCACCCCACCCGATTCCTCGCCTCCCACCAGCACCTCGCCGGCCAGCATTTCGGCGGCGATGGTCTTGAAGCCCACGGGCATCTCGATCACCGTGCGGCCGAGGCCCTCGGCCACGAGTGCCATCAGGTCGGAGCCGCTCACGGTCTTGATCACCGTGCCCGGCAGGGCCCGGGCCCGGGCCAGATGGTCGATGAACAGGGGCATCAGCAGCTGGGTGCTGCAGAAGCGGCCGTTTTCATCGACTGCGGCGATGCGGTCGCCGTCGCCGTCGAAGACGATGCCCATCGCCGGCCGACCCGCCGCCGTCGAGGCCCGCACCTCGGCGATCAGCTCCGCCAGGTAGGGCGCCAGCGGTTCGGGTGGATGGCCGCCGAACAGGGGATCGCGGTTGGAGCGGATCTCGCGGATCACGCCCGAGGCCACCGCCTGCTGCCCCAGCAGCGCCGGCAGCACCCCAGCCGCCGAACCATGCATCGGATCGACGATCACCCGCAGCCCCAGCCGTTCCAGACCCGCCGCCAGGGCGCCGGTGTCGACTTTGGCCCGCAGGCCTGCCACATAGGTGCCCATCGCATCGAAGCGCTCGGTGTCGCCGGCGATCGGCACGGTGATGCCGCCGGCCGCCAGGCGCCGCTCCACCCGGGCGGTGAACTCCCCTTCCACCGAGCCGCCGAATGGGCCCTTGATCTTCAGGCCCAGCCATTCGGGCGGGTTGTGGCTGGCGGTGATCACCAGGGCGCCGAGCGCCTGGCGTTCCACCACCGCCCAGCTGCAGGCCGGCGTCGGTACCGGCGTGGCGGCCAGCAGTGGTTCGAGGCCGGCGCCGCGCACCGCCGCCGCGATCGCTGCGGCCAGCTCCGGGGCCAGGAAACGACGGTCGTAGCCGATCACCACCTCGCGGCTGTCCAGTCCATCCGGGGCGCTGCTGGCCAGTTCCCGGGCGGCGGCGGCGGCCACGGGCAGCAGCCGCTCCACGGTGATGTCGACGCCGAGGATGCCGCGCCAGCCATCGGTGCCGAAGACGATCGGACCGGCCTCCAGGGGCAGGGGGGCAGAGGCCATGGGGGCAGGCAAGCTGGAACTGTCCTGGTTCGTAGCAGGTCGGCGGTGGCTCTGGTCCCAGCGCAGTGCCGGCCTCAGGGCAGGCCACCGCTGTTGGCGGCAGTCGCCGCCTAGCGTGAATGGATGGCCCCCGAGCTGCTCACCGACCGCCTGCTGCGCAGCTGGCTGCGCTGCAAACGTCGGGCCTGGCTCGATCGCCATGGCCCGCGGCAACGGCGGCAGTGGAGTGCCCATCGCGCCCTCGCCCTCGACGACCAGCTGCGTAGCTTCCAGCAGCTGCTGCCGGAGCGGCCCGGCCATGGCGAGGCCGCCTGCCGCCAAGGATCTGCCGGCGTGATGGGTCTGCGCCTCTATGGCCATGGCCCCGGCGGATTGGAGCTCCAGGCCCATCCGGCGTTGTTGCAGCGACTGCCGGGTCAGAGTCGCTGGGGGGATTACGCCTACCGGCCCGTGCTGGCCCGTCAGGGCCGGCGGCTCACCCGCGAACACCGCTTGCAGCTCGCGCTCTGGGGGCGCCTGCTGGCGGCGCATCAGCAGGCGCCGGTGCCCGAGGCGCTGGTGGTGGCCGGCGGTGATCGCCGCCTTGAGCGCGAAACGCTGCCGCTCGGCCCCGGCCTGCAGCACCAGCTGGATGAGAGCCTCGAGCGCCTGGCTCAGGACCTGCAGCGGGCTACGCCGCCGCCGCTGGTGAACGATCGCAAGAAGTGCACGCTCTGCAGCTGGCGCTCGCTCTGTGATGAAACGGCTGCGGCCGAAGGCCATCTCAGTGAGGTGAGCGGCGTTGGTGGTAAACGGCGCGATCTGTTGCTGGAGCTAGGGGTGCGCAGCCTGGCCGAGCTGGCGGCGGCGGATCCGCAGCGGCTGGCTGACGATCTGGCGGTGCATGGCGAGCAGCATCGTGAGGTGGCGGCCCAGCTGGTGGCCCAGGCCCTGGTGCAGGCCGGCGGCGAACCGCGCCGGCGCGGCGCCGATGGCACCCCCGCCCAGCCCGGCGAGCCCTGGGGCGCGGCCCTGCCGGAGCTGGCGACAGCGCCGGGGGTGTTGCTCTATGACATCGAGTCCGATCCCGATGCCCGCGACGATTTTCTGCACGGCATCCTGCGGCTCGAGCGCAATGCCGACGGCCGTTGGCCTGAGGCCCTGCTGCCCCTGAGCGGTCCGGGCGCTGGCCACTACCAGCCGCTGCTGGCGCTCTATGAGCACGGCGAAGCTCGGCTCTGGCAGCGCCTGTCCCGCTTGCTGGCCCGCTATCCCGATTGGCCGCTGCTCCATTACGGCGAGACCGAATCGGTGGGGTTGCTGCGGCTGGCGGAGCGTCAGGGGGTAGGTGAGGCGGAGCGTGCCCGCTTGCGGGCGCGTTTGATCGACGTGCACCAGCGGCTGCGGCGCCACTGGTTGCTGCCGGTGAACAGCTACGGGCTCAAGGCGGTGGCCGGCTGGCGCGGGTTCCACTGGAGCCAGAGCGGCGTCGATGGTGCCCGCTGCCTGCTGTGGTGGCGCCAGTGGCGTCTCGGCGGTCGGCTGCCCCGGCGCGGCCGCCACCAGCTGGGCCGCATCTTTCTCTACAACCGTGACGACTGCCGCGCCACCTGGATGGTGGCCCGCTGGCTGCTGGAGCAGGAAGGGGCCTGATCTTCTGGCTCCCTCAGCTGCCGCCGCCGGCCCCGATGGGAGGCGGCACGAAGCAGGGGGGCGTGGAGATCCGCAGTTCGATCGCCTCGGCTCCTTCGCCGGCGAGCAGCTGTGGTGCCTCCAGGGCCAGACGCCGCACCAGGGCCAGGCCGATCCAGCCCTGGCCGTTCGCCAGTTCGAGGCTGGAGGTGATCGTGCCGGCCCGTTCGGCCTCGGCAGTCCGCAGGGTCGAGCCAGGGGCCAGAGGCGCCGTCGCCCCGGTGACCGGTGCCGGTGCGTACCAGCGCCGCAGTTGTTGTTTCACACCGTCGTAGGTGGCGAGTTTGGCCAGGGTTTCCTGGCCCACATAGCAGCCCTTGCCCAGGCTCACCCGCGCCGCCAGTCCCAGTTCAAAGGGATTGGTGTCGGCGTTGATTTCGCCTGGGGTCGCCGGTCGCCCCTGACTGACACGCCAGCGCTCGGCTTCCTCGGCCATCAGGGGGCGCCGCTCGGCCAGCTCGGCCGGCAGGGGGGCGCCGGCGGGCAGCACCACGCCACGCCCCAGCCGCCAGCCAGCCCCGGTTTCGAGGGCCTGCCACTGCGGCGCCGGGCCTCCAGGTGCCGTCGGGGCTCCGGCGGCCTGGCTGGCGGTGACCGGGCTGGTTTCAGGAGCGTTGTCGCGGCCAAGACCGCAGACTTCCGCCGCTCCGCCTGCGGTTGGCGAGGTGTCGAGAGGTTCGATCCAGAGGCCTTCGATCAGGTCTCCCAGCCGCACATCGTCCGCGGGGAACAGGACCCGATCCAGGGCCTGGCGTACGGCGGCGGCATCGCCGGCGCTGATCACCAGCCAGGCGCCGCCGTCCTCCACCAGCACCTCCGCCAGGGCCCGTAGGCGGGCGGTGGGGCTGATGCAGCAGGTGCCCAGCCACTGGCCGGGTCGGGCCAGCTGCAGGTCCTGGCTGGTCTGGCCGTGCAGAAAGCGCAGGCTGTCGGGGCCTTCAAGGTGCAGCAGTCCCACGGGTCGCTGCAGCTGACTGGGGCTGAGTGGTTGCCAATCCCAGGGGGAGGGGAGGCCCTGGTTGTCGTTGCTGGAGAGGGGGGGCATGGGGTCAGCCTGCCCCGCTGTGGTCGGTGGCCTGGTCACGCTTCTGCTCGCTGCCGGCTTCGCCGGCCTTGGCGAGGGCGGCCACCTCCTCCAGCAGGAACAGGCTGCGTAAATCCAGCCCTGCGGCGGCCATCGCCTCCGCTCCGCCCTCCTGGCGATCGACGATCGCCACCACCCGCTCCACCACGTAGCCCGCCTCCTGCAACTGACGCACCGCCTTGAGGGCGGAGCCACCGGTGGTCACCACGTCTTCCAGCACGGTGATGCGGCTGCCCGGCGCCGGCAGCGGCCCCTCCAGCCAGGCGCCGGTGCCGTGACCCTTGGCCTCCTTGCGCACGATCAGGGCATCCAGGCTGCGGCCTGCGAGGGCGGCCTGCATCGCCACCGCACTCACCAGGGGGTCGGCGCCAAGGGTGAGGCCCGCCACGGCGATCGCCTGCGCTTCCACCTGCTCCAGCAGCAGCCGGCCGAGCAGGGCCAGGCCTGGGCCACTGAGGCTCACGGGTTTGCAGTTCACGTAGTGATGGCTGCTGCGGCCGGAGGCGAGGGTGAAGCTGCCGTGGCGATAGGCCCGTTCGGCCAGCAGGCCCAGCAGGTTGGTCCTGGCGCTGGCGGAGTCAGGGTTTGCAGCCAGGATGAGGCCACTGGCAGCGGGGCGGGCGGGGTTGGTGGGCGGGATGGCCATCGGCGGAGGGATTGGCTGGTTGGCGATCTAGACACTCGCTAGTTTGTCCCTATCGAGAGGCGGCCCTGAGCGACCGGTGCACCCATGGCATGGATCACCCACCCTGGCGCTGCCAACCCACGCCGAACGCTCCGCCGCTGGAGCAGGAGCTACCCCTTGATCAGAACGGTTGAACCGGCTGGTGCCGGCACTTGCGGTGAGGGCGCCCAGATCTACGCAGGTCAGCTCGCTGTCGCCAAGCTCTGCCGCAGCGGCGGGCTGTTCGGCCGCCACAGCATCTGCAGCGGCCCCAGCCGTGCTTTTGCGGTTCACAGGGGCTTTGGCCTTCACCAGCTTTTGGGCGCCCATACAACCTTCCCTGCCCTGGTTTGCTGGGTTACGGCGGCGGCGGTCGGTTCGGCGCTGGTGGCGGCGCTGCCCGCTGCGGCGGGCCCGGTGCTTTGCACCACCAGCCTGGAGGCCCCGATCGTGGGCAGCCGCGAGGCCTCCGGGGCCAGCAGCGTGTCCCAGTCGCCAGTGGAGGTGACCCGCTGCGGCATCGTTCAGACCCCGCCGCAGCTGCTCGAGCGCCGTGCCTTCAGCTGGACCTCCCCCTTCGCCCGTGGTGTGGACATGACCCACCAGGTGACCGATTTGTTTGGCATCGCCATGGGCGGTGGGGATGGCACCAAAGTGATGGGCTTCGGCTTTGGCGATCAGACCCTGATCTGGGATGGATCGGCGATCGAGAACACGGCCAGGGTGTTGCTGGAGGAGCAGTCCAATCCGATGCCCCTGCGCACGGCCGATCTGATCGGTGTCTATCACTCCAGTCTTGGTGGAGCTGTGCTGCCCCAGAGTGATTGACCCAGTCAGGAGAGCGGTGCTGATCGCTCCGCCACCGTCCCTGATTCGGTGCGGGGCCTGTGGTAGCGGCGGTCTCGCCAGCCAGCATGGGGGTCTAGCAATCTGGTGAATGCAGCGAACTCATAATTCGCCTTAGCCGGGTTCGATCCCCGGGACCCCCATCCTCCAAAACCTAGTCACAGAGCCGGTTTCCAGCAAAAACAGGGCAACGACAGAAAGTTCAGTCAGGCACAGATCGGCCCGTTTGGGGAGAGAGTAGGCACGCCTCATGGCCGGTCGGGACCCCTGGCTCACGCGGATCAACAGGGCACTGCGGGACCTGGGCTCCAATGTCAGCCTCGAAGTTTCCCCGTCCGGGGCGAGGCTGCGACTGCGGGCCAGCCTGCCGTTGCCCGATGGCAGTTGGAAGCAGCGATGGATCAGCACGGTCTTCCCCTACCCGTCAGGCGTGGATCAGGCACGTCAGCTAGGACTTTGTCGCACTTAACCCCATCCCCCGCGCCAGCTCCCCATGGCTCCGACCTGGAGACTTTGACGCTTGGCTCTGGCTCAGTGAGGGCTCCCTTCCCTCGCCCCCTCCCTCATGCTCCCGCCAGTGATGCCCTGTGCAGCTTGCGGAGGTTGTGGGTGATGGCGATCAGGTGTCATTCCCCATTCACCTTCTCGAGGCCCCGTAACAGGAAGCGATCCAGGCCTCTGGCTGTTTTGATCTGGCCAAACACCGGCTCGACGATCGTCTTGCGCAGGGCGTAGATCGCCTGGTCTGCCGGGAGGAGCGGGATCAGCTGCGGGAGCGGCTGGCGGCACTGGAGCAGCAATAGGGCACGATAGAATCCTCCCAACAGCTGAATTGCCGCGCAGATGGCGGACCCATTGAAGATCGAAGACCTGATCCTTGGCGCCGGCGGTGTGGCCGACTCAGGGGATCTCCTGGTTGTGGATTACATCGGCAAGCTGGATGATGGCACGATCTTCGATCAGTCCATCGATCGCACGCAGCCCTTCGTCTTCCGCCTCGGCGCCGGCCGGGTGATCCAGGGCTGGGAAGTGGGCCTGCAGGGCATGAAGGTGGGTGGCGTGCGCGTGCTCACCATCCCAGCCGCGCTGGGTTACGGCGGCGTCGCCAGGCCGGGGATTCCGGCCAACTCCACTCTGCATTTTGAGGTGCGTCTCTTCGATGCCGAGGCGATCAACGAGTCCGCCATCCTGGGTGTCGACGAGAGCGCTCTGGCGGCCGGCTTCCGCTCGGTGTTCGGCAGTCGGGGGGCCGGCAGCCGGGATGACAGCATCGATGTCAGTTCTCTGCCTGGAAACAGCCGGATCCGGGCCCTGGATGGCAACGACCGGATCAACGGTGGCAACCTCAGCGACATCATCCAGGCCGGCGAGGGAAATGACACCGTCTCTGGCGGCGGTGGCTCCGACCTGATCATCGGCGGGCCCGACAACGACGTGATCGACGGCGGCAGCGGCACCACGGACATCGCCGCCTACGCGGGCAAGTTCGGTGACTACGCGATCAGTTTTCCCGGGCTGGATGGGCAGGGGTATCTTCCGCTGCGCATCGCGGACACGGTCGGCGGAAGGGATGGCGTGGACCTGCTCGACAACATCGACCGATTCGTTTTTTCCGATCGAACCCTGAACTTCGCCAGCATTCAAGCGATCGCCCAGGACAGTCCGCTCTCTCCCCTGCGTCTGAACGGCGACACGGTTGATCTACTCTACGTCAGCTACTACGGCAGGCCAGCCGATCCGGGTGGGCTGAGTTACTGGCTCGACATTGTGCGGAGCTCGGGCTTCACCTATGCGCCCAGACTGGGTGATGGCCTCAGCAGCACCGAAGCGCCCTCCTACAGCATGATCGTGGACGATTTCGGCCAGGGTCCCGAATACGAGCAGCTCTTCGTGGGCAAGAGCAACACCGAGAAAGTGGATGCGATCTACCGCTACTGCTTCGGCAGGAACTCCGAGATCGATCCGATCACCGGCGAGAACTACTGGGTGGGCAAGATCGGCCGCAACGAGATCAGCCTGGCCCAGATGGCGGTGGAGGTGGCCCTGGGCGCCCAAGGGGCGGATCTGTCCTTCCTACGTAACCGCCTCGACAGTGGCGCCACCTTCCTACAGGCCCTCGACACCCCCCAGGAATTGGCGGCCTTCGCCGGGCCCACCGCGGGCGCCCTGGCCTCGCAGTGGCTACAGGGCTTCGGACCCACCGCGGCGACGTCGGTGCAGGCGGATGCCCTGGTGACCCAGATCCTGGCGCTGGCGTGAGCCCGGGATTTCAGGCGGGCAGGGCAGCGAGCAGGCTCCCCATCTCCAGGGCCTGCAGGCCATAGCTCCAGCCCAGGTTGGTCTTGATGCCTGCCTGCTCCAGGGTAGCGCCGGGCCGGCTGCGGCTCGCTGGCTCCAGCCTTCCCCATTCCCAGGCGGCTGCAGCCAGGGCCCGGTGGGCGAACCTAAACTGTCTTTAGGCCAAAAACTGTTTTCAGGCCAAACCGTCCGCCCTGCATGCGCTTCCTGGCCCTGGCCATCCTGTTGGCCCTGATGGCCTTCTTCGCCGCCGCCGAGTTCGCTGTGATCCGGCTGCGGCCCAGTCGTGTGCAGCAGCTGCTCGACGATGAGGAACTGGGGGCCCGTTCCGTGGCGCGGCTGCAGCAGCGGCTGCGCCGGGTGCTGGTGGCCACCCAGCTCGGGGCGGTGCTGGCCCTGCTGGCGATCGGCTGGACTGGTCGCGGCCTGGCGGAGCATCTGGCTTCTCCCTGGACGGCGCTCCTCCCCCAGGGCTGGCTCGATGCCCTGGTTTTCCTGGTGCTGGTGCTGCTCGCCACCTTGATCGGCGGCCTGCTGCCCAAGGCCTGGGTGCTGCATCGGCCGGAGGCCTCGGCGCTGCAGCTGGCACCCCTGCTGGAATCGCTCACCGCCACCCTCGCCCCCCTGCTGCTGCTGATCGAGCGGCTTACGGGGGTGCTGTTGCGGCTGCTGGGCCTGCCGCGCAACTGGGATGAACTGGTGCCGGTGCTGTCGGCCGGCGAGCTCGAAACCCTGATTGAGAGCGGCGGAGTCACCGGTCTGATGCCCGATGAACGCAGCATCCTCGAAGGGGTCTTCTCGCTGCGGGACACCCTGGTGCGCGAGGTGATGGTGCCCCGCTCCGGCATGGTCACCCTGCCGCTGGATGTGAGCTTCGGCGAATTGATGGATGCGGTGCATGCCAGCCAGCACGCCCGCTTCCCCGTGATCGGTAGCTCCCTCGATGACGTGCGCGGCCTGCTCGACCTGCGCCGGCTGGCCGAGCCGATCGCCCGCGGTCTGCTCCATCCGGACACGCCGCTGGCACCGTTTGTACTGCCGGTGGCCCAGGTGCAGGAGAGCGCTTCGCTGGCCGAGCTGCTGCCCCTGATCCGCAGCGGCCAGCCGCTGCTGGTGGTGGTGGATGAGCACGGCGGCACCGAGGGGCTGGTCACCGTGGCCGATCTCACCGGCGAGATCGTCGGTGAGGACGACGATCCACTCGAGGCGGCGGCGGATCTGCACCCCCTGCTGGAGGGGGGCTGGTCGGCTGCCGGTGATCTCGAGATTGTTGAGCTCAATCGGCAGTTGGGCCTGCGGCTGCCGGAGGCCGAGGGCCATCACACCCTGGCCGGCTTCCTGCTCGAACGCCTCCAGCACATCCCGGCGCCAGGCGAGGGCCTGCGCTGGAAGGGCTACCGCTACGGGGTGCTCAGCATGGATGGCCCCCGCATCGAGCGGGTGCGAATCGTGGCGAACGGTCCCGAAGGAGGGGATCAGGCCTCGAACGGGGAGGCCGATCGTCGATAATCCAAGCATCTGTGTCACCTCAGCCATGAACCCTGTGCGTGTGGGGGTCATCGGCATCGGCAACATGGGCTGGCACCACGCTCGAGTGCTGAGCCTGCTGCGCGATGCCGAACTGGTAGGGGTGGCCGATCCCGACGAAACGCGCGGTCGTCTGGCGGTTGAGCAGTTCAACTGCCGCTGGTTCCCGGACTACACCGCCCTGCTCAGCGAGGTGGAGGCGGTCTGCATCGCCGTGCCCACCCTGCTGCACCATCGGGTCGGTATGGCCTGCCTGCAGGCCGGCCTGCATGTGCTGATCGAGAAGCCGATCGCCGCCAATCAGGAGGAGGCCGCCGAGCTGATCCAGGCCGCCGAGCGGGCGAGCAAGCTGCTGCAGGTGGGCCACATCGAGCGCTTTAATCCGGCGTTCCGCGAGCTACTCAAGGTGGTGGCCGGTGAGGAGATTGTGGTACTGGAAGCCCGCCGCCACAGCCCCAACCCGGATCGGGCCAACGACGTGTCGGTGGTGCTCGATCTGATGATTCACGACATTGATCTGGTGCTGGAACTGGCCGCCTCACCGGTGGTGCGCCTGGCCGCTGCCGGCGGCCGCAGCTCCGATGGGCCGATTGATTACGTCAATGCCACCCTCGGCTTTGCCAATGGGGTGGTGGCGAGCCTCACCGCCAGCAAGATGGCCCATCGCAAGGTGCGGCGGCTTTACACCCATTGCCGCAATAGCCTGATGGAAACCGATTTCCTCAAGCACAACCTGCGTATTCATCGGCGCTCCACCGGTTCGGTGAGCGCCGATCATGGCGAGCTGGTGTATCGCAACGACGGCTTCATCGAGGAGGTGAGCACCACCTCCATCGAGCCTCTTTATGCTGAGCTGGAGCACTTCTTGCAGTGCGTGCGTGGCGTGGAAACCCCCGCTGTCGATGGTCTGCAGGCCTCCAGGGCCCTGCAGCTCGCCGATCTGATTGAGCAGTGCGTCGAGCAACCCAACCTCTGCATGGCGCTCGACATACCGATCTGAGTCAGGCTTGCCTGACTCAGATCGGTCTGACAGGCTCATTGTTGGTGAGCTGCTGCAGGGCCAGCAGTTGCCAGCGGCGGCACTGAGCCGGCGAGGCTCGGTAGAACTGATTCCAGGCATCACCTTTGTGCAGGTCGTAGTCGGCGACGCTCACCTGTGGATGGCCGAGTTGCCAGCCCACCCGCACGGCGTGACCGATCACCACATCGAGGGCCAGGTCGTCGTCGAATTGCACCTGGGGATTGGCGGCCACGAAGGCGATCAGGGTGAGCAGGGTTTCGGTGCAGAGCTGGCGATATTCGGCCGCTTCGATCTTGCCTAGCAACTGCTCAACCAAGGAGGCGAAGTTGCGCTCGCCTGGTGTCTTCTCGCTCAGCAGCGGGCCGCTGGCCAGGCGGTTGCGGCGCTCCAGCTTGTCGCCGATCACGATGCCGCGGCAATGGTGCAACAGATCCCAGATGCCGGCATGGAAGTTGCGCGGCACCCGCTGCAGAGCCCCGAGCCGTAGGCGATGCTGCAGCCAGCAGCCGCCTTTGGGCAGGTCGGCGAGCGGATCGGGCACCTCCCAGCGCACGCGACCGCGCAGGTGCAGCTGTTCCTTGCGCTGCAGGGCGGCCCGGGCATGCTCCACGTCGGCGAGTACGGCCCGCAGGCGCCGGCGGATCGTGTGGGGCGGCTGGCTGCAGAGGGCTTCGAAGGCGTCGCTGGGGCTGAGATCGGCTTCGGCGGCCAGTTCACCGGTGAGCAGCAGCAGCAATTGGCCGAGCTGCAGGGTGAGGCTGCCGCTGAGCAGGTCCGGTTCCAGACGTACCAGTCCATCGAGCGCCAGCAGCAGCTCCTGCTGCAGCATCCATTCGCGGCCGTCTTCGCCACCGAAGCGGCGGATCATGGCGGCGATGGTGCGGCTGCCCTTGGGTTCGCTGATCAGCGATTCGTTGGTGTAATTGCGACCCACCACCACCTGCTTCTGGCGCACCAGCAGATCGATCAGGGCATCCTCCAGTTGGGGATGCACCAGACCCATGGCGCCGGCGGCGCGGCGCACCACACTCCAATCGGCTGCGGCCAGGCCGCGGCGGTACACCTCCTCGAGCAGCAGCATCAGGGTCACCCCCGGCGCTGCGCTCGGCCCCTGCAGCCGGGCGGTGGGGCCGAGCCGGCGGCCCAGCAGTTCGAGCACCTCGGCCTGTTCCGGCAGGGAGGAGCTGTGCCAGAGCCGCTCGGTCAGATCGGCCACGGTGGTGTCTTCGAGCTCCTGCTCCTCGCGGGCGGTGAGCTGGTGCTGGCTGGTGCTGGCGGGCAGCAGGGTTGCGCCTGTGGGCCCGAGCTGGCAGGCGGCAATCGCTTGTCTGGGCAGTTCCACCAGGCTGGCCTGCTCCACCAGTTCCGCCAGCGGGGCCAGCCGGATCGGCACACCTTTGAGTTCGCCGCTTTGCAGTTGGTACCCCAGGTCGAGAAAGGCCTGGGGATCCTGCTGGAAGGGGGCGGAGGCGATCGGAATCAACAGCAAGGGCGAGCCGGGGCCCCGCCAATTGCGTTGCAGCAGGCGCAGCTCGCCGGCCACGGCATCAACGAGCAGCTGGGGATCGTCGGCCAGGTAATAAGTGTCGTCTTCGAGCACCGCCGGCAGATAGGCGATCAGCTCGTCGTTGTGGCGGTACAGGCGAGCGGTGGCCATGGTTTCCATCCGCACCCGCGGATGGCCGCTGAGCCCCAGCCTGGCGTTGGCTCCCACCGTGGCCATGCGCTGGCTCAGTTCGCGTGAGCTGGCCACCCGCGGGCTGCCGTGGCGTTCACTGATCGGCAGGCCGGCCTGCTGCAGGGCCGCGGCGATGCTCCCATCGGCCGGCGCCAGGGCCACCAGCACCTGCTCGGCCCCGAGGGGGGCGTTGTGGCGCCGCTGGCAGGGATCGAGATCCGCCGGGGTGATCAGGCCGGCCAGCAGCAGATCAGCCAGCCAGGTGAGGCTCTGGGTCCAGAGCAGGGGCACGTTGTCATTGGCCAGGCGCGGCTGGCTACCGGGCTGGCGCCGTTCGGCGGCGATGTGCTCGACCGGCACCAGATAGAGCTCCGGCAGCAGGGCGTTGCCGTCCAGCTCAACGCTCAGCTCCGCCAGCTGCTGGCGCCAGCGATGGGCTTCCTCCCAGCGTTCTTCGCAGCAGGCGGTGATCAGCTCGTAGGCCAGGAACAGGGGCCATTCGCATTCGATATGCTCGAACTGGGCTAGTTCTTCGCGCTCGTAGTGCAGGCGGGTGCTGTCTTCCACCATGGTCTGGTGGCCGTCGCGGCGGAAGCGCTTGTAGCCGTAGCTGCCGCCCAGGTCGCGGCGGATTTTGTCGCGGGTGCGTTCCACCAGCTGGGGATCCTCCACGGCCCAGGCCGGGTAGCCGATCACCGAGAGGCAGGCGCTGTCCACCTCCTTGCTGGCCGATTCGCGCGGCAGCAGGCTGCGCAGGGCTCGCCGCAGGCGCACGATCGCATCGTGGGGAATGGTGAGGCAGCAGCTGCCATCGCCGTGGGGGCCGTAGAGATCGAGCCCTTCGAGGGCTTCGAGGGCCGCTTTGACCAGGCCGATCGAGCTGGCATTGCGTTCGGGCAGGCCGTGGTTGCCCTTGTCGCCGCGCTCCCAGATGCCGTAATCGGCCACCCGGTCGGCGCGCGCCACGTAGTAGGCCAGGTTCTGGATGAAGTCGCACTCGTGGCTGGTTTGCACGATCACCAGGCCGGAGCGGGTCAGCTGGGCCAGCTGCAGCAGAAACAGGGCGGTGGCATCGAGCTGTAGATGGCCCCAGCCGTCGTCAGCCACGACAGGTTCACCGCTGTCGGTGTCGAACTTGGCGTGGATCGCATCGAGGCGATCGAGGCTGGTCTTGAAGCGTTCCACCTTGGCGGCCTGGCGCAACATGGCGCGCAACAGGCCCCGCATCAGCTGCAGCACCCGCTGCTCGAGCTCGAAGGAGCGCCGGCAGGGGCCGCTCTGGCGGCGATGGGCGATCGCCAGGCCCCAGACGCATTGAATCGAGTAGACGCAGTCGCGCACCCAGGCATCGCCGTAGTTGCCGTGCACGGTGTGGGCGGTGCTGGCGGGCAGCAGGCCGGTGATCGGATGCTGGCGATTGAGCACCACCGTCTGGATCTGGCGATCGAGCTGCAGCAGCAGCTGGCGGGCCTCCGCTGCACCCTGGCCGGGGAGGGCGGGGCCGGGATTGGATGCTGCTGCTGGAATGACGCCCTCGGGAATGGCTGCTTCTGGAATGGCTGGTTCTGGAACGGCCGCAGGCTTGGCCGGTGCTGGCTGAATCGGGTTGCTGATCCCAGGGTTGGAGTTAACAGGAATGGCGCCAGCTGGTGGCGCGGCGATGGGGTGGCTGGTGCTGCTACCGGATCCACTGGCCATCATCGTGCTCCAGATGTGAACGGATCTCGCCAGCCCGGCTCAGGGGCGCTCTGGGCCAGGTGCAGCCCTGCTGGGGCGGGATCGAGACCATAGATTCTCTCTCGCAGTCTCACCGTTCCATGGCAGCAATCGTGACCGATCCGGTGCGCACCCACGTGTTAGGCGTACCGGTGGACGTTTGCGCCGACGTGCTGCAGGCGGCCCTGGCGCTGAAGCAGCGGGGCGGCGGCCAGATCGTCACCCTCAACGCCGAGATGACCATGGCGGCCCGGGCTGACCCGGCCCTGGGCGCCGCCATCGCCGCCGCCCAGCTGGTGATCGCCGATGGGGCCGGCGTGGTGTGGGCCCTGGCCCGCCAGGGCTTCCGGGTGCGGCGCAGCCCCGGCATTGAACTGGCTTGGAACCTGTTGGAGCAGGCCGCCGCCCGGGGTTGGCGGGTGGCCCTGGTGGGAGCCAGCCCTGCGGTGATGGCGGCGTTGCGCCAACGGCTGGCCGAGGCACTTCCCGCTCTGCAGCTGGTGTTCAACGCCCATGGCTTTCAGAAGGCTGAAGCCTGGCCGGAGCTGGAGCGCCAGCTGCTGGCAGCGCGGCCGGAGCTGGTGTTGGTGGCCCTGGGGGTACCCCGCCAGGAAAACTGGATTCACGCCCTGCCCGGCTCCCGCCAGGGGCTGTGGATGGGGGTCGGTGGCAGTTTCGATGTCTGGGCGGGCGCCAAAACAAGGGCTCCGGCCTGGATGGGAACCCTGCAGATCGAATGGTTGTACCGGCTGGTGCAGGAACCGAGCCGTTGGCGACGGATGATGGCCCTGCCGGAGTTTGCCTGGGCGGTGCTGCGGGAGCGGCGCTGAGCGGGCTGGGCTAAGCGCTGGATCGGGAGATCACAGGTTCTTGTGATCGCCTGGAAGCTCCGCCATTGGATCGTCGTCCGGCGGCATTCAAGACTCCCCGCAAATGATCGAGCTGGCGCCGCTGGTGTGGCCTGAGATTGAGGATGATCTCCAGCAGGGTGGGGAGCTCGGCGCTTCAGCGAAAACCCACCGAGGCCTGCCAGACAAAGGCCAGCAGCAGGAAGAACAGGGGAATGATCGGCAGGATGTCCACCAGGGGGCCAAAGGCCTGATACGCCTCAGGCAGCTGGGCGAGGGCGGGGATCGGCAGACCGGCCAGCAGGGAGAGAGCCATCGGGTGGGAGGCGGCGAAGGTGGGAAGACTTCCAGTCAGGTGCGGAGACCTGCTGGTCGGTGCGGACGTCTCGGTGCGCGGCCTGCCGGTGCGGGACACCGTGCTGCACCACCGGGATTGCGAAGGGATGGCTGAACTTGCCGGTGGCGGCGCCTGCCAATCCCTTGCAGATGCTGGAAACTACCACGTGTGGGCGGCTGGGGAGTCTGCTTCCCAGGGAGCGAAATGCTCTGAAAAACAACCCTCGCCGATCGCCTGGCCCATGGCCGTGGTGAAGCGCAGCAGGGTGGTGAGGTTGTGCAGGCTCAGCAGGGTGCGGCCGAGCAGCTCCTGGCTGCGGATCAGATGGTGCAGGTAGGCGCGGCTGTGCAGCCGGCAGGCCAGGCAGGGGCAGCGCTCATCGAGGGGGGTGTGGTCGTGGCGGAAGCGGGCGTTGCGCAGGTTCCAGCGCTCTCCCCCCACCAGCGCTGTGCCGTGGCGACCCAGGCGTGTGGGCAGCACGCAGTCGAACAGGTCAAACCCCTGGGCCACGGCGATCGCCATCTCCCGCAGGCTGCCCACCCCCATCAAATAGTGGGGTTTGGCCTCCGGCAGCAGGGGCCCCAGCTCGCGCACGATGCGGTGCATTTCCTCCACCGGTTCGCCCACGCTGACGCCGCCCACGGCAATGCCGGGCAGGTCCAGCGCCGCCACCACCCGGGCCGATTCACGGCGCAGCTGGGGGAAGCAGCCCCCCTGCACGATGCCGAACAGGGCCTGATCCGGCTTGTTGTGCACCGCCAGGCAGCGCTCCAGCCAGGCGTGGGTGCGGCGGCTGGCGGCCGCTACCTCGCTTTCGCTGGCGGGGTAGGGCGGACATTGATCAAAGGCCATCGCCACATCGGCACCCAGCGCCATCTGGATCGCCATCGAGCGCTCGGGGCTGAGCGTGATGCGGGCGCCGTCGCGGGGGGAGCGGAAGACGACGCCCTCATCATCGATGCGGTTGATCGCCCCGAGGCTGAACACCTGGAAGCCGCCTGAATCGGTGAGCAGGGGACCGCTCCAGCCCATGAACCGATGCAGCCCGCCGGCTTCGGCCACCACCGCCTCGCCCGGTTGCAGATGCAGGTGATAGGTGTTGGCCAGCACCATTTCGGCACCGGTTTCCAGCAACTGGGGGATCGCCACCCCCTTCACCGTGGCGGCGGTTCCCACCGGCATGAAGCGCGGCGTGTGCACGGGGCCGTGCGGGGTGTGAAAGCAGCCGCAGCGCGCCCGGCTGTGGGGGCAGCGGGCTGTGATCTGGAAGCTGAAGGGGATGGCGTCGGCAGCTGCCTCCCCCGGGGGAGGCAGCTGCTCCGAGGGCTGGGGAGAGGGACTCTTTGGCACGTTGGGCCCTCCGGCAGCAAGGGTTGGGGGGACACCGGGTGTGCCCGCGGGCTCCCGTTGCCGATGACGGTACGTGCTGTGCAGCCGGGGTGTTCGCTGCGGACCTTGGCGTGATGGCGGTTCGCCTTCAGCGTCCGGTTCGGGCCGCGGTGCCCTGCCCTGCCTTGGCGAGACGCTGGGCGGCCCGGAGCCGTCCTGCGCCTGAATGGGGTCGGTGCAGTTCCCCCGCCAGCCTGCGCCGTTCGCCGCCTCGCCCCACTCCGCCTCGCCCCTCCCCCCGTCATGAAGCGCCCACCTGCCCCTGCCCCCGCCTGGCTGCGGGATCTGGCCGGGGCCTGGATCTTTTATTCGGTGCTGCCCGCCTGGCCGGGGATTCAGCCTCGCTTTGAGCGCATCGCCCGCTTTGCGCCCTGGGTGGGCCTGGTGCTGGGGGGCCTGCAGGCCCTGCTGTGGGCCCTGCTGCAGGACCGGGTGCCGCTGCTGGCCCAGGTGGCTCTGGTGCTGGCGGCCGGGCTGCTGCTCACCGGTGGCCTGCACATGGACGGGGCCATGGACACCGCCGATGGTCTGGCGGCGGGCGATCGGCTGCTGGAGGCGATGGAAGACAGCCGGGTGGGGGCCAGCGGTGCCCAGGCCCTGGCGCTGCTGCTGCTGCTGCGGGCCGCCGGCCTGGCGATCCTCGGTGCCCTCGCTCCGGCGGGGCTGGTCTGGGCGGCGGTCTGGGGGCGGTTGGCGCCGCTGGTGGCGATGGCCTGCTTCCCCTATCTGCGCTCCCAGGGCAGTGCCGGCTTCCATCGCCTTCACTGGGCCGGCCTGGTGAAGGAGCTGCTCCCCAGCTGGCTGCTGCTGGCGCTGCTGCTGCCACTCTCCTGGCTGTGGCACTGGCCGACCCTGGTGCTGGCCGGTCTGCTGCCGGCGCTGCTGGTGCCGCTGGGACTGGGCCGGCGCCTGGGCGGCCACAGCGGCGACACCTATGGCGCCTGTGTCGAGTGGGTCGAGGCGCTGGCCCTGCTGCTCAGCGCTTTGCTGCTGGTGCTGCTGCGCTCTGCAGGCCCGGTGGCAGGCTGAGCTGGAAGGCATTGCCCTGCTGGGGCAGGTTCGGGTCGCTGAGGCTGGGAGGCACCAGCAGCACCAACTCCCCGCCCAGGCTCCTGGCCAGATCCCGGGCGAGGGCCAGGCCCAGGCCGGTGCCGGGCCGCTCCAGTCCGGTGCTGCCGCGGTGGCCCCGTTCAAAGATCAGCTCCCGTTCGGCGGCTGGAATCGCCGCACCGCCGTCCCACACCGTCAGCGTCGGCCCGCCGCCGGCGTTCTGGCGCACGTGCAGGCCGACGGCGCTGCCGGCGGGGCTGTAGCGGAAGGCGTTTTCCAGCAGGTTCGCCAGGATTTCGGCCACGGCGCCGCTGTCGCCGCGCCAGTCCGGCAGTTGCTCCGGTCGCTGCCAGTGACGTCCCTGCAGGGCAGCGGTGGCGGCGGCGCGCTGCAAGAGCGGTTCAAGCGGTTCCGCCAGGGGCTGGCCGTTGGGCCCGCTGAGCATGGGGGGCAGCAACAGGGGCTGGGGCGTGGTGCTCGGCGCGATCAGCACCTCCCCACCGGCCAGATCGCTGATCGCATCCACATAGCGGTTGAGCTGGCGCTCCTCGGCCAGCAGACCTTCCACCAGGGAGCGGTTGTCGCTGTCCTGGGCGAGCCGCTTGCGTAGCAGATGGCCGAAGGTGCGCAGGGCCGACAGCGGATTGCGCAGCTGATGCACCAGCAGACGCAGCTGTTCATCCTGGTGCTCCAGGCGCCGCTGCAGCCGCTGCTGCTCCAGGTCGAGGCTGAGCGCTTCGGTAAGGCAGAGCGCCACCGCCTGGAGGCGTTGCCGCAGCGGCTCGGGCCAGCTGCCATGGCTGGTTTCCACCTGCAGGGCTCCGAGCAGCAGCTGCTGGTCGCGCAGCGGCAACCAGCGCCGTTCTTCCGCGGGCACCCGCAGCCGGCTGTCGCCATCGACAGCCGGCAGGGCGCGCCCATCGGCGGGCCATTGGCCCACCGGCATCAGGATGGGCTGGCCTTCGGGCTCCTGGTGGGTCACATAGACCACCAGAGAGCGCACATCAGCGCAATCGACAAATTGACTGAGCTGGAAGCCCAACAGGCTGAGAAACCGCTCGGAGACTGGCATCACGGGCGGCGGGCTGGTCGGGTGTCTAAGGGCTGCCGGGGAGGGGTCTCGAAAAAAATCTCGAGGTTGAGTCGAAAACCTAAAAAAAGCTTTAGGATGCTGGTATCGAGCGCTACTTCGCAAGTCCAACCGGGCTGGCAAGTCGCTGCCGACGTGCTCAAGGCCGCACAAAGGTTGCATAAACCCTTGGCCGAGGCTACAGCAGAGGGAGATGCGCCCCTCTTCTGCGTCGTTGCTGTGCGAGCAGCTTCCGATGTCGCCGTTGGTGTTCTTCTGCTCATCCATGGCAGGACGACAGAACGTATGGGCGTGGATCGACCGGGCTTCGGTCCGTCAATCCGGCCTGGCTTTCGCCGCTTTCAGGGCTTTTGTGTCCCTGGATGGCGATTGCAAGCCCTCGCTTTCCTCCACTCCACCCCTCTCCTCTCCTCCTCAGGGAGTTGTTTCATGTCCAAGAAGCGCAAGCGGATCAGCCGCCGTCGTCTGGCCGGCCAACGGGTTCTGGCCCATGTGCCTACCTTCAATCTTGAAACCGGCGTCCACAAGCCCGTCACTGCCGCTCGGCGCTACATCGCCGAATCGGAGCTGATGGCTCCGGCGATCCTCAACGTGCGCCGCAATGAGCACACCACCGACCGCTTCTTCTGGGGCGAAAAAGGCCTGTTCAGCGCCCAGTACGCCGAGGAGAACCACTTCCTGTTCCCCTCCCTGCGGCTGATCGTCGATCGCATCGGTGAAGAGGTCCTGTTCGAAGGGCTGGAGTCGATGGCCGCCGACGACTGGGAAGAAATGGAGGAGTACGAGTACGCCTTCGTCTGAAGCCAGCACCCAGCAGCCGAATCCTGAGGTGCTCAGGATTCGGCTGCTGGGCCTCCATCCGCTGCCTGCTGCCAGCCCGCTGCCAGAAAGGCGCCCATGGCTCCGAGCAGGGCCGGATCGATGCCATGGCCGCCGCTGAAGCCCAGCCGCTGCACCGGGCGCCCGGTTGTTTTCAGCAGCCGTTCCAGTTCCACGCTGGCGGCGAAGGGCACCACCGGATCTTGCTCGCCATGGGTGAGCAGGAATTTTGTTGACGATCCCTGATTGGGCTCCGACTCGAGGGGCAGGGGCTGCCAGCCCGGGTGGGGGTAGCCACTGCAGGCAATCAGGGCCGCCAGCGGCAGCGCCCCCCGGGCCGGCTGGCCGGGATTCTGCTGCGCTCCAATCCTGCCGTCGCCGTCGGCCCCGGCCGCAGCTCCCTCGCCGCCACCCCCGGTGGCCACATCCAGGGCCATGGCGGCCCCCTGGGAGAAGCCCAGCAGGGCCGTGCGCTGCAGCGGCACACTGGCGCCCAGCTCGATCAGGCGGGCCCGGAGCTGCATCCGGGCCGCGGCCAGCTGGGGCCACTCCGGTTGCTGCAGGTCGTACCACTGGCGGCCGATGCCGCCGGGATGGGGCAGGGGCGCTCGCAGGGCCACCAGGCTGATCTGGGCTTGCTCAGCGGCGGATAGGCCGGTGAGCGGCAGCAACTCCAGCCCCAGATCGAGCAGGTCATCGGCATCGGCTCCCCAGCCATGCAGCAGCACCAGCCGGCGGCTGGCCTGCTCCGGTCCGAGCTGGATGGCCGTGCCGTCATCCCGGGGGGTCTGATCGTTGAACGGGGTGGTCATGCCGCTTGAGCTGCTGCTGCTGCGTAGGTTGGCCCCTGAACCGTCTCCGCTGCCGTCATGGCCCCCACGGCTCTCCTGAGCGTTTCCGACAAGCAGCAGCTGGTGCCCCTGGCCGAGGGGCTGTTGCGCCATGGCTACCGCCTGCTCTCCAGCGGTGGCACCGCCGCCAGCCTCGCGGCCGCAGGGCTTCCGGTCACCAAGGTGGCGGATCACACCGGGGCGCCGGAGATTCTTGGTGGACGGGTCAAGACCCTCCATCCCCGCATCCACGGCGGCATCCTGGCCAGCCGCGCCGATCCGGCCCATGCCGCCGACCTGCAGGCCCAGGGCATTGATCTGATTGATGTGGTGGTGGTCAATCTCTATCCCTTCCGCCAGGTTGTCGCCGATCCGGCGGTGAGCTGGGAGACCGCGGTGGAGATGATCGACATCGGTGGGCCGGCCATGGTGCGCGCCGCCGCCAAGAACCATGCCGATGTGGCGGTGCTCACCGACCCCGATCAGTACGACAGCTTCCTGGCCGCCCTGGATGACGGCCGGGTGGACGCGGATCTGCGCCGCCAGCTTGCCCTCGCCGCCTTCCGCCACACCGCCAGCTACGACGCCGCCATCGCCACCTGGCTGTCCGGCCGGATCGAAGCAGGCGCCGCGACTGCGGCCGGGGAAGTGGCGGCTGAAGCTGCGGGAACGGGGGCCGTCGCTCCGCTGAAGTTGGAGCTGCCTGCCCGTCAGAGCCTGCGCTATGGCGAAAATCCTCACCAGAGCGCCACCTGGTACGGCGAGGCGGCGGCGGGCTGGGGAGCGGCCGAGCAGCTGCAGGGCAAGGAGCTCAGCTACAACAACCTGATCGATCTCGAGGCCGCCCTGGCCACCGTGCGCGAGTTCGGCTACGGCGAGGCCAGCGCCTCCCAGCCGGCCGCCGTGGTGATCAAGCACACCAATCCTTGTGGCGTCGCCACCGGCGCCAGCACGGCCGCGGCGCTGCTGCGGGCCCTCGATGCCGATCGGATGTCGGCCTTTGGCGGCATCGTGGCCCTGAATGGCCCTGTGGACGCGGAGGCGGCCGAGCATCTGGCCGGCCTGTTTCTGGAGTGCGTGGTGGCGCCGGCCTTCAGCGCCGAGGCCCGCCAGCGCCTGGCCACCAAGACCAACCTGCGCCTGCTGGAGCTGCCCGAGGTTGCGATCGGCCGCGCCCAGCGGCGCCAGCTGCGCAGCGTGCTTGGCGGCGTGCTGGTGCAGGAGCTCGACGATCAGCCGATCGATCCAGCCAGCTGGCAGGTGGTCAGCCAGCGCCAGCCCACAGAGCAGGAGCTGGCCGATCTGCGCTTCGCCTGGCAGGTGGTGCGCCACGTGCGCTCCAACGCGATTGCGGTCGCGGCGGGCGGTCAGACCCTCGGCATCGGCGCCGGCCAGACCAACCGGGTGGGTTCAGCCCAGCTGGCCCTGGCCAGCGCCGGTGAGCGGGCGCGCGGGGCGGTGCTGGCCAGTGATGGCTTCTTCCCCTTTGACGACACGGTGAAGCTGGCGGCCAGCCACGGCATCGCCGCGGTGATTCATCCCGGCGGCAGTGTGCGCGACGTGGACTCGATCGCCGCCTGCGATCAGCTGGGTCTGGCGATGCTGGTCACCAGGCGGCGCCATTTTCTGCACTGAGGGCCGGCGGGAACTGGATGGGGATTGCGATCGTGCAGACCCCGCGGCAGCCAGCTCGATCAGGGCCCGGCCTGGCCGGCTGCAAGCGACGCCAGCAGGCCGGCCTCCGCGCCCATGGTGTCTGTGGATGACCGTTCAGGGTTGGCGCCTGCCCGCAGCGACACCCTGCCGGCCCAGCCAGTTGTAGTTTCGCTTTCAGTTCGGTATCGCCAGTTCCATGCCTTTTGAGCTCCCCGAGGCGTTGGCCTTCAACCTCAACTTTCTCCATCCCCTGCTGATGTGGGCGGTGCTGGGCCTGTCCCTCTATTCGATGGTGCTGGGCATCAAGGCCAAGAAGACCCGGGCCGGCACCCCCGAGCAGCGCAAGGAGTTGGTGAAGGGGCAGTTCGGCAAACGCCATTTCCAGCTCGCCAGCGTGGTGCTGGCCCTGATGGTGCTGGGCACCTTCGGTGGCATGGCCGTCACTTACCTCAACAACGGCAAGTTGTTCGTTGGGCCCCACCTGCTGGTGGGCATCGCCATGACCAGCCTGCTGGCGGTGGCGGCAGCGCTCTCCCCGCAGATGCAGGCCGGCAACCTGATCGCCCGCAAGATCCATGTGGGCCTGAACATGAGCGTGGTCACCCTGTTTCTCTGGCAGGCCCTCACCGGCATGCAGATCGTGCAGAAATTGCTGACGCCAGCGGCCTGAAGCTGCCTGCCCGGCCGCGCGGCGGCTCCGACCGCCAGTGCCCCGCCTTGCTCAGAACTGGGCCCGGCGCCGCGGCGGACAGGGGATGCCGTGGCTGCCATGGAAGTCTTCCTGCACCTTCCAGGTGAGCCGCCGCGAGATCTGGCGCACGATCTGGCGCAGCAGGTGGTCGCCGCTGCTCTGCACCAGGTTGTCCGGCAACAGATTGATCATGCCCGGCAGCCGGATCCACACCGACAACTCCAGTTGCCAGCGCACCAGGGTGTGCAGCATCAGCCGATCCACCTCCTCATGGGACACCTCCGGCCCGGTGCTCTCATCGAGCCGCAGGGAGGCGTTGAAATCGACGTCGTAGAGGGCCTGCAAGGCCGGATCGGCATCGGGCACCTGCTCGGTGATGATCCGGTAGATGCCCTCATCTTGAGGGAGCAATTCGAGGCCGATGGTGGGCTCCACCTCAAAGCCGAAGTTGCCGAAGCGCCCCAGGGTGAGCACATAGCCGTTGATCCCCAGCGGGGCGACTGCCATCGGCGCTGCACAGCGGCGGAACCAGCCCTCATGGCAATCGAGATAGGCCGCCACCACCGAAGCCGGTGCCCGCATCTCCATCAGATCGGCAAAGGCACTGGCGTAGCGATGCACCCGCGGATCGTCGCTGGCACGCAGTTGGGTGGGTTCGGAAAGGTGTGCTGCCGTCACGCTGGTGCCGGAAGGTCGGGTGGTTGCGGCGGTAGACGGAGTCGGGGAGGTCGTGGGGAGCGGGGGGGGAGGAGTGCCGGTGAGCCGGGGTGGTGGGGCCTGACTGGATGCTGCGACCTGCTTGGAGAACGGATGGCGGTCGTGGCTCATCAGGTCAGGGAGCCCCGGACAGAGGTGCAGAGGGGAATGTAAAGCCCCGCAGCCAGCGCAGTGTCGCCACCGTGACAGCGGCGCCTCCCGGGCTCAGGTTTCGGTGAGCTCCACCAGCCGCCGGATCACGTCCTCCACCACCCGATCCGGGGTGGAGGCGCCGGAGGTGATGCCCACCCGGATCGGGCCTTCGGGCAGGAACGGTTCAAGCGTTTCCAGCTCCCCACCCAGGGGTTTGTGTTCGATCCGGTTGCCGGGCCCGATCCGTTCGGGGGTATCGATGTGGAAGGAGTGGATGCCCCGGGAGATGGCGATCTCCTGCAGGTGGGTGGTGTTGGAGGAGTTGTAGCCGCCGATCACCACCATCAGGTCGAGTGGTTCATCCACCAGGGCGAAGATCGCGTCCTGCCGCTCCTGGGTGGCATCACAGATGGTGTTGAAGGCCAGGAAGTGATCGTTGATCCGGGCCGGGCCGTAGCGCTGCAACATGGTGTGCTCGAACAGGCGGCCGATGTCTTCGGTCTCGCTCTTGAGCATCGTTGTCTGGTTGGCCACGCCGACGCGGATCAGATCGCGATCGGGATCGAAACCGGGTGAACAAGCGTGCTGAAAGCGGGTCATGAACACCTGCCGCTCCTCGGGGCTGCGTTGGCTTTCGTTGTCGGCGCCGGTGAGGATGTAATCACTCACCATCTGGGCTTCAGCCAGATCGAGCACCACCAGATAGGTGCCGGCAAAGGAGCTGGTGGCCAGGGTTTCCTCATGCTTCACCTTGCCGTGAATGATCGAGGTGAAGGCATGCTTCTTATGTTTCTCCACCGTGTTCCACACCTTGGACACCCAGGGGCAGGTGGTGTCGACGATGTGGCAGCCGCGCTCATTGAGCAGCTGCATTTCCTGCACCGTGGCGCCGAAGGCCGGCAAGATCACCACATCGCCGGTGCCCACCTCCGAGAAGTCCTTGCAGCCATCCTTCACATCGATGAACTGCACATCCATCTCGCGCAGATGGTCGTTGACCGAGGGGTTGTGGATGATCTCGTTGGTGATCCAGATCCGCTCACTCGGGTAGTGGCGGCGGGTTTCGTAGGCCATCGCCACGGCCCGCTCCACACCCCAGCAGAAGCCGAACGCCTCCGCCAGCCGCACCGTCAGCCGCCCTTCGCGCAGCTCATGGCCGTCGGTGCGCAGGCTGGCCACCAGGTCGCTCTGATAGGCGGTCTTGAGGCTGCCGGCCACCTCGTCGCCGAGGCCGAAACCGCGGCGGTTGTAGCGCTCCGAATGGTGCAGGGAACGCTTGAAAGCTCGGGTATCCAAGGCTGCTGCTGAGCGGGCTGATCGGAACTCTATGGGGCTCGCCAGTACGGCGGCCGATCCAGCTTCAGCCCTGATGCGGCTGCAGCGCCGCTAACCCCAGCCAGTGGATGGCGTCGTCGCCGAAGTCGTAGCGGCAGGGCAGCACCTCCACCCCGGCGGCCAGGGCCTGGCGGAACAGCTCCCCGTAGCGGGGGTCGGCACTGTCCCCAGGCGCGAAGCGGCTCACGTCGGCGCGGCTCAGGCAGGGCACCAGCACCGCCCGGGCCCCGGGCACCAGGGCCGTGAGCTCCACCAGATGCTTCTGGCCCCGTTCGGTGACTGTGTCGGGGAACAGGGCCAGATCACCCTCGCTCCAGGTGGTGTTCTTCACCTCCAGCCAGATCGGCCGTGGATCGGTGGCGCCTGCGGCTGGCGTCAGCAGCAGATCGATCCGGCTGCGGCGGCCCTCGCCGTAGGGCACTTCGGCCCGGATCGCGCCGATCGGGCCGAGCCAGGGCTCGAGGCAGCCGGCCTCGATCGTGGCGCGCACCAGTCGGTTTGGCAGGGCGGTGTTGATGCCCACCCAGATCGCGCTGCCATCGGCGCCGGTCACCTCGGCCTGCTCCCAGGTCCAGGCCAGCTTGCGGCTGGGCGAGGGAGCGTGGCGCAGGCGCACCCGTCCGCCTGGATGCAGCACCCCCGTCATCGGGCCGGTGTTGGCGCAATGGGCGGTGACCAGTTCGCCGCTGTCGAGGGCCACCTCGGCCAGGAAGCGCTTGTAGCGCTTCAGCAGCACGCCTTCCACCAGGGGGCCGGTGGCCAGCACGGGCACCGGTGCTGTTGCCGGCTCGGCAGCCGGCGGGCTGGAGGGGTGGGCGGCGCTGGGCATCGGGTCGGGCTCAGGCCGGAACGCCCGCCATACTGCCCTCTCTCCATTTGAGCTTCGAGCCCAGGCCCCGATGGCGAGATCGCTCAAAAGGATTGCGTTGATCGTGGCCCTGGCCACGGCCCTCAGCAAGGTGGCGGGCCTGGTGCGTCAGCAGGTGATCGCCGCCGCCTTCGGTGTCGGTGCCGCTTACGACGCCTACAACTACGCCTATGTCTTGCCGGGCTTTCTGCTGATCCTGCTGGGGGGCATCAACGGGCCCTTCCACAGCGCCATGGTGAGCGTGCTGGCGCGCCGGCCGCGGCAGGAGGGGGCCCATGTGCTGGCTGCCATCAACACCCTGGTGGGGGCAGTCTTGATCGGGGTGACGCTGCTGTTGATCGTGGCGGCCGATCCGCTGGTCACCCTGGTGGGGCCAGGCCTGGATGGCACCCGGCATGAACTGGCGGTGCTGCAGTTGCGCTGGATGGCGCCGATGGCGCTGTTCGCCGGCCTGATCGGTCTTGGTTTCGGGGCCCTCAATGCCGCCGATGTCTTCTGGCTGCCGTCGGTGAGCCCGCTGCTCTCGAGCGTGGCCGTGATCGGCGGTATCGCCATCCTCTGGTGGCAGCTGGGGTCGGCGATCGTGCTGCCGCAATGGGCCGTGATCGGCGGCGTGGTGCTGGCCGCCAGCACCACGGTGGGGGCGGTGCTGCAGTGGCTGATTCAGCTGCCGGCACTGGCGAAGGAGGGTCTGAACAAGTTCCAGCTGGTCTGGGACTGGCAAGATCCGGGCGTGCGCGAGGTGCTGCAGGTGATGGGCCCGGCCACCCTCTCGTCCGGCATGTTGCAGATCAATGTGTTCGTCGATCTGTTCTTCGCCTCCGGCATTGTCGGCGCGGCGGCGGGCCTGGGTTACGCCAACCTGCTGGTGCAGACGCCCCTCGGCCTGCTGTCCAATGCCCTGCTGGTGCCGCTGCTGCCGGTCTATGCCCGGCTCACCGCCCGCGCCGATCGCCCCGAGCTGATCGGCCGGATCCGTCAGGGACTGATGCTCTCCAACGCCAGCATGCTGCCCCTGGGGGCGGTGATGGTGGCCCTGGCCGGTCCGATCGTGTCGCTGGTGTATGAGCGCGGCGCCTTCGATCAGCAGGCCGCCTCCCTGGTGGGCGGACTGCTGATGGCCTACGGGCTGGGCATGCCCGCCTATCTGGCTCGCGACGTGCTGGTGCGCGTCTTTTATGCCCTGGGCGATGGGGTCACACCGTTTCGATGGTCGATGGCCGGCATCGGCCTCAATGCGGTTTTTGACTGGCTGCTGGTGGGGGCTCCCACTCCCTGGGGTCAGCAGCTGCCGGCACTCAACTTCGGCGCTCCCGGTCTGGTGCTGGCTACGGTTTCGGTGAATGTGATCACCTGTCTGGGGCTGCTGCTGGCCCTGCAGGCCAGGCTTGGGCAGCTGCCGCTGCAGGTGTGGTTGCGCGACACCGGCCTGCTGGCCCTGGCCGCCCTGCTCGGGGCGCTGTTCGGCTGGCTGCTGGCCCATGGGGTGGCCTGGCCGGCCGGTCTGCTGGGCCTGCTGTTGCAGAACGCCTTCAGTGCGGGCCTGGCACTGGGGCTCTATGGGCTGCTGGCCACCCTGTTCAAGGTGCCGGAGGCGGCCCAGCTGCTGCAGCTGCTGCAGCGCCGGAAAGCGGCCTGAGCGGCGGCTCTGGCCCGCCTGAGCTCAGGATTGCTTGACCTGGCGTTCTTCGCGCACCTGCAGCGGAATCTCGAGATGGGAGCGGCCCAGCATCTGGGGACCATCGACCGAGTAGATGCGGGCTTCGATACCGAAATCACGGAAGGCGGATTCCAGTTCCTGCATCAACGCCTTCTCCACCTGGGCCTCGGCGTCCACCACCTTGCCGATCAGCCGCCCGCCCAGGCGTCCGATTCGCTGGCGCACCACTTCCCGGGCGTTGGTGACCTCAATGATCAGCACGGCCCGATCGCGGGAACTGTCACCCTATCCGCAGAAAGGCTCCAATAGTTCTTCCAGATCCCGCAGTTGGCCTGGCGGTACCAGGCGAGCCAACGGCAGCCTGGTGGGGCCGCCGCCGATCGGCACCTGCACCGCCTCCAGCGACTGGCGGGCGCAGATCTCGGCCCCCTGGCTGAGGCGGCCGGCGCATTCGATCGCCAGGGTCTCGGCCAGGCCCGCATCCCCCAGATAAAGATGCCAGCCGGCGATCTGCACGTAGAGGCGATCCGCGATCGAGCGGCTGAGCTCGTCGAGGGATCGGGCGTCGATCGTCATGGGGAGGGTTCGCTGACGGTTTTGGGGCGCAGGGCCACCACCACGCTGCCATGCACCAGCAGGACCGCTCCCCAGCCAAGGGTCAACCAGTTGAGGTGGGGCCAGGGATGGCGCAGCTCCTGCACGAACCAGAGGCCGCTGTTGAGGGCGGCGAAGGCCATGGCGTGCAGGGTGAGATTGACGATGCGCTCGAAATGCCGGTAGGTGGGGTCGGCGGGATCGGCGGGGCCGTACCAACGGATCGGCATGGGGTTTGCAGGTGGGGAAACGGGATGGGGCAGGGCAGGGCCCGGTGTGAGGAGCCCCGAAGGGAACCCCCCGGGGGAGCCCCCGCCGTCCAGCCTGGTTGACGGATGGGCACCCTATGCGGTGAGAATGAGCAGGCAGGCGCTTGTAGCTCAGCGGATTAGAGCATCTGACTACGGATCAGAGGGTCGGGAGTTCGAATCTCTCCAGGCGCGTCCTTCCATCAGCCGTCCTCCGGGACGGCTTTTTTTTGGTTGGCCTCGCCCCAGCACAGTCCGGGACGGCACACGGCCGTTAGGCCATGGCTGGCCCATGCCTACGATCGGGCTACTTCCGTGCGGCTCCCATGGCGGACCAGATCGATACCCCCCTCAGCAGTGCTGATCCGGCCATCGCCGCCTTGATCGCCAAGGAACTGGAACGGCAGCAGACCCATCTGGAGCTGATCGCCAGCGAGAACTTCGCCTCCCAGGCGGTGATGGAGGCCCAAGGCTCAGTGCTCACCAACAAGTACGCCGAGGGCTTGCCCCACAAGCGCTACTACGGCGGCTGTGAGCACGTCGATGCGATCGAGGAGCTGGCGATCGAGCGGGCCAAGCAGCTGTTCGGTGCTGCCTGGGCGAATGTGCAGCCCCACAGTGGCGCCCAGGCCAACTTCGCCGTGTTCCTGGCGCTGCTGCAGCCCGGCGACACGATTCTGGGCATGGACCTTTCCCACGGCGGGCACCTCAGCCATGGCTCGCCGGTGAACGTTTCGGGCAAGTGGTTCAAGGCGGTGCATTACGGCGTTGATCCCCACACCCAGACCCTCAACCAGGCGCTGATCCGCGAGCTGGCCCTCGAGCACCGCCCCAAGCTGATCATCTGCGGCGGCTCCGCCTACCCCCGCACGATCGATTTCGCCGCTTTCCGCGCCATTGCCGATGAGGTGGGCGCCTATCTGCTCGCCGACATGGCCCATATCGCCGGCCTGGTGGCGGCCGAGGTGCATCCCAGTCCGCTACCCCACTGCCATGTGGTCACCACCACCACCCACAAGACCCTGCGCGGTCCCCGCGGTGGTCTGATCCTCTGCAACGACGCCGACTTCGGCAAACAGTTCGACAAGGCCGTGTTCCCGGGCACCCAGGGCGGTCCCCTTGAACACGTGATCGCCGCCAAGGCGGTGGCCTTCGGCGAGGCGCTGCAGCCCGCCTTCCGCACCTACAGCCAGCAGGTGGTGGTCAACGCCCAGGCCCTGGCGGCCCGGCTGCAGGAGCGGGGCATCACGGTGGTGTCCGGCGGTACCGACAACCACATCGTGTTGCTGGATTTGCGCTCGATCGGCCTCACCGGCAAGGTGGCCGACCTGCTGGTCAGTGATGTCCAGATCACCGCCAACAAGAACACGGTGCCGTTCGATCCCGAATCTCCGTTCGTGACCAGCGGTCTGCGTCTGGGCAGCGCTGCCCTCACCACCCGGGGCTTCGATGCTGCGGCCTTCGTCGAGGTGGCCGATGTGATCGCCGATCGGCTCATCCAGCGGGACGATGCCGCCGTTGAGCAGCGCTGCCGCGAGCGGGTGGCCGATCTCTGCCAGCGTTTTCCTCTCTACGCCCAACAACGTCAGCTTCAGAACGCCTGAGTTCTGGGGACCGCCCGTAAGGTGGCGCCCATCGGCCTGCTGCTTCCTGTTCCGCGCCTGTGACGCTCGCCACCAGTCCCATTGCGGCGGCCTTCCTCACCCTCGCCGTTGCGGCCTTGCTCACCGCCCTCGTGGTGCCGCTGGTGCGCCAGCTTGGCTTGCGCTGGGATCTGGTCGATGCTCCGGATCCACGCAAGCAGCACACGGCGCCGATGGTGCGCCTTGGTGGTGTCGGCATCGTGGGGGGATTCAGCCTCGCCCTTGCGCTCACCTGGCTGCTGGGCGGCTTCGCCAACCTGCTCCCCGATAAGGACCAGTTGATCTGGACCACTCTGGCCGGTGCCCTCTGCTTCTTTCTGATCGGCCTGGCTGATGACCTGTTCGCACTGCCGCCGTTGCCCCGGCTGGCCGGCCAGCTGGTGGTGGCGATGGCGGTCTGGAGTCAGGGGGTCCGCATCGGCAACATCGAATTGCCCTTCCCCCTGTTCGGCCACAGTCCGAACCTGGAGCTGTCAGCGCCGCTGAGCCTGCTGGCCACGGTGATCTGGCTGGTGGGCATCACCAATGCGATCAACTGGCTCGATGGCCTGGATGGACTGGCGGCCGGTGTCAGCGGTATTGCCGCGGTGGGCCTGCTCTCGGTCAGTTACAGCCTGCATCAGCCTGCCGCCGGCCTGCTCGCCGCGGCTCTGGCCGGGGCCTGCCTCGGCTTTCTGCGCCACAATTTCAATCCGGCCCGCATCTTCATGGGGGATGGCGGCTCCTATTTCCTTGGTTTCGCCCTGGCGGCGATCAGCATCGTCGGCCCGGCCAAGGGGCTCACCGGGGTGAGCCTGCTGCTGCCGCTGCTGATCCTGTCCCTGCCCCTGGCCGACATGTCGGCGGTGATCATGGGACGGCTCAGCGAGGGGCGCTCCCCCTTCTATCCCGATCGGCGCCATCTGCACCATCGGCTGCTGCGGGCCGGTTTCAGCCATCGCCGCACTGTGGTGCTGATCTATGCCTTCACCCAGTGGCTGGCGGCCCTGGCCCTGGTGGTGGCTGATGCCGAGCTGCGCTTTCTGTGGCTGGGCCTGGCCACGGCGGTGCTGATCGCCGTGGTGGTGGTGTTCCGCCGCCAGATGCAGCAGGAGGCGGGGTGAGCATGCCGCCACCGAGCGAGCGGACGGGCGCCGAGATCCTCTGCGTCGGCAGCGAGCTGCTGCTGGGCAGCATCGTCAACAGCAATGCCCGCTGGCTGGCCGACCAGCTGGCCGCCCTTGGCCTTGCTCACTATCGCCAGCAGGTGGTGGGGGATCACCGGGGCCGTTTGATCGCCGCCCTGCAGTCGGCTTCAAGGCGCTGCCGGCTGTTGATCACCACCGGCGGCCTGGGTCCCACCCCCGACGACCTCACCACGGAGGCGATCGCCGCCGCCTTCGACACCCCTCTGGAGGAACGGCCCGAGGTGTGGGCCGACATCCAGACCAAGCTGGTGCGGCGTGGCCGCACCCCTTCGCCAACGGTGCGCCGCCAGGCTCTGCTGCCGGTTGGCGCCACCTTGCTGCCCAATCCCACCGGCACCGCCCCGGGGATGATCTGGACGCCGCTGCCGGGCTTCACCCTGCTCAGCTTCCCGGGGGTGCCCAGTGAGATGAAGGCGATGTGGGAAGCCACCGCGGTGCCCTGGCTGCGGCAGAGCGGCCTGGCCGAGGGGGTCTTCGCCAGCCGCATTCTGCGCTTCTGGGGAGTGGGCGAAGCGACCCTGGCGGAGCAGCTCGCCGATCTGCTGGCCGGCACCAATCCCACCGTGGCGCCCTATGCCGGTGCCGGCGAGGTGACGCTGCGTCTGACGGCCGCTGCGGCGGATCGGGCTGCGGCCGAGGGCCTGCTGGCTCCGCTGGAGGCCGAGCTGCGGGCTCGCACGGGCACGGCCTGCTTCGGCGACGGCGACGACAGCCTCGCCTCGGTGGTGTTGGCGGCACTACGGCAGCGGGGCCAGAGCCTGGCCGTGGCCGAATCCTGCACGGGTGGCGGGCTGGGGGCTGCCCTGGCGGCGGTGCCGGGGGCCTCGGATGTGTTTGTCGGTGGCGTGATCGCCTACGCCAATGCGGTCAAGCAGCAGCTGCTGGGGGTGCCGGCCGCGTTGCTGCGGGAGCATGGCGCCGTCAGTGATCCGGTGGCCCGGGCCATGGCCGAGGGCGTTCAGCGCCAGACCGGCAGCACCTGGGCCCTGGCCGTCAGCGGTATCGCCGGCCCGGGGGGCGGCAGCCCAGACAAACCGGTGGGTCTGGTGCATCTGGCCCTGGCTGGCCCCCAGGGCTGCACGAGTGAGGGGGTGCAGTTCGGCGCCAGCCGCGGCCGAGGCTGGATCCAGACCCTCAGCATCGGTGAGTCCTTGAACCGCCTGCGGCTGGCCCTGGGCTGAGTGCGCGAACGCTGATCGGGCTGACGGGATCCATCGCGATGGGCCACGGCAAGGCCGCCAGCGGGGCTGGTCGCGGAGCCAGCAGGGTCAGCGACAACGGCGTTGAGCGCTCCATTTGCGGCTGTCGCGCGGCCGTGTCAACCCTGGCTTGGTTGCGGCGGTGATCGGCATCGCTGCAGCCTGGCGGCGGGAACGATCACCAATGCTGACGGGTCAAGTTTTCCGCCCTGCCTCCATGGTTTTCAACAGAGCACCCATGGTTTTCCCCCGTTTCTGGCCTGGCAAGCCTTTGGTACGACAACACTTCAAGGTTTTTCTGTGGAAAACCACCTCTCCCCTTGACCGCGGCGATGGCGACAGGCCCGTCGGCGTTCGTCGCCAGCGTTGCTTGCCTCAGGGCCTGGCGTGGCTGCGGTCCAGCCGCGGGTCCGATGGGACGGGCGCGCCGGGGGGTGCTTTGACGGGATGGGGCACGCCGTGAGGTGATGGTGGCGACTTCGCGAAGGACGCCGCTTGAGCCAGATTCCCGACCATTCGCCCCAGTTCGTCAGCATCGAGAACCAGATGCCCCTCGATTTATTCGAGGCCATGGCTGAGTTCATCCGCATCCATCCCCAGTGGGATCAGTACCGCCTGATGCAGGCGGCGCTGGCTGGGTTCCTGTTCCAGCAGGGCTGCCAGGACCGTTCCGTGGCCCGCCACTATCTGGACGGCCTGTTCCGGCGTGAGCCCTCTCCCTCCTCATTTTCGTCCTGAGCCCGGCTGTTGATGCCTTGCCCCTCCCCGCGACCGCAGCTGGTGGTGCTCGATGGCTACACCAGCAATCCCGGCGATCTCGACTGGGAGCCCCTGGCGCAGCTCGGTGAGCTGACCGTTCACGACCGCACCGCCCCCGAGCAGGTAGCCGCCTGTATCGCCAAGGCCGATGTGGTGCTCACCAACAAGACCCGGCTCGATGCCGCCTGCCTGGCCGCGGCCCCCGGTCTGCGCGGGGTGGTGGTGCTGGCCACCGGCTTTGATGTGGTGGATGCGGTGGCGGCCCGCCGGCTGGGCCTGCCGGTTTGCAATGTGCCGGAGTACGGCACCCAGTCGGTGGCCCAGGCCGTGTTCGCCCTGCTGCTGGAACTCACCAATCACACCGGCGCCCTGGCGGCCTCGGTGCGTCAGGGACGCTGGTCGGCGGGGCCTGATTTCTGTTACTGGGATCAGCCCCTGATCGAGCTGGCGGGACAGACCTTCGGGGTGGTGGGGATGGGGCGGATCGGTGCCGTCGTCGGCCGCATCGCCGCGGCCTTCGGCATGCGGGTGCTGAGCCATCGCTGCCGCCCCGATCCGGCCTCGGTGCCGCTCGATCAGCTGCTGCAGCAGAGCGATGTGGTGAGTCTTCACTGTCCGCTCACCCCGGCCACCCGGGGCCTGATCGATGCCGCCCAGCTGGCGCGCATGAAGCCAGGCGCGTTGCTGCTCAACACCGGCCGCGGCGCCCTGATCAACGAGGTCGATCTGGCGGCGGCTCTGGCTAGCGGCCATCTGGCTGGGGCCGGCCTCGATGTGCTCAGCCTGGAGCCGCCCCAGGCGGACCATCCCCTGCTCAGCGCCCCCAATTGTCTGATCACGCCCCATGTGGCCTGGGCCACCCAGGCGGCCCGGCAGCGCCTGATTGCCGTCAGTGCCCACAACGTGGCGGCCCTGCTGGCCGGCCGGCCGATCCATGTGGTCAACCCGGCCTGAGCCCTGCCTGGAGAGGGATTGCCGTTCCCCAGCCGCCTTGGTGTCCCGGTGCTGCTCTCCCGCTCGGTTTTAGGGTGGCTTCTTCCCTCGCGAAGCCACGGTGAGCGCCGGCACCCTCTACGACAAAGTCTGGGAGCTGCACCGGGTTGCCGAGCTGCCCGGCGGCGCCACCCAGCTGTTCATCGGCCTGCATCTCATCCATGAGGTGACCAGCCCCCAGGCGTTTTCGGCCCTGCGGGATCTGGGCCTGGGGGTGCGCCATCCCGAGCGCACCGTGGCCACGGTGGATCACATCGTGCCGACCACCTCCCAGGCGCGGCCGTTCGCTGATCCGCTGGCCGAAGAGATGCTGGCCACCCTGGAGCGCAATTGCGCCGAGCACGGCATCACCCTGCATGGCCTGGGCAGCGGCCGCCAGGGCATCGTGCACGTGATCGCCCCCGAACTCGGCCTCACCCAGCCCGGCATGACCGTGGCCTGCGGTGATTCCCACACCTCCACCCACGGCGCCTTCGGCGCGATCGCCTTCGGCATCGGCACCAGCCAGGTGCGCGATGTGCTCGCCAGTCAGAGCTTGGCGATGAACAAGCTCAAGGTGCGCCGCATCCGGGTGGAGGGCGCCCTGCAGAGCGGTGTTGCCGCCAAGGATTTGATCCTGCACATCATTCGGATGCTGGGGGTCAAGGCTGGTGTGGGCTACGCCTATGAATTCGCCGGTGGAACCATCGAGGCGCTCTCGATGGAGGAGCGCATGACCCTCTGCAACATGGCGATCGAGGGCGGCGCCCGCTGTGGCTATGTCAATCCCGATGCCACCACCTTCGCCTACCTGCAGGGCAGACCGCAGGCGCCGGTGGGTGAGGCCTGGGCCCGGGCGGTGGACTGGTGGCGCTCCCTGGCCAGTGGTGCTGAGGCTGTCTTTGACGATGAGGTGGTGTTCGATGCCGCTCTGATTGCGCCCACCGTCACCTGGGGCATCACCCCGGCCCAGGGCATCGGCGTCAACGAGACGGTGCCCACCGCCGCACAGCTGGAGCCCGATGAGCGACCGATCGCCGAGGAGGCCTACCGCTACATGGACCTGGTACCGGGGGCACCGATTGCCGGGGTGCCGGTGGATGTCTGCTTCATCGGCAGCTGCACCAACGGCCGCCTCAGTGATCTGCGGGCCGCCGCCGCCGTGGCCAAGGGCCGCCAGGTGGCTCCTGGCATCAAGGCGTTCGTGGTGCCGGGATCGGAGCAGGTGGCCGCCGCCGCCGAGGCCGAGGGTCTCGATGCGGTGTTCCGCGCCGCCGGCTTCGAATGGCGCGAGCCCGGTTGCTCGATGTGCCTGGCGATGAATCCGGATCGGCTCGAGGGCCGCCAGATCAGCGCTAGCTCCTCCAACCGCAACTTCAAGGGTCGCCAGGGCTCCGCCAGTGGCCGCACCCTGCTGATGAGCCCGGCGATGGTGGCCGCCGCTGCCGTCTGTGGCCACGTCGCGGATGTGCGGGATCTGCTGCCCGCCACCCCTGCCGCTTCTCCGTCCCCTGCCAGCCCGAGTCGATGAGTAGCTCAGTCCAGCCAGGGGCGGCCAGCCCCGCCCCATTCCCCAGTGGTCCGATCCCGAGCTGCCGCGGCCGCGCTGTGGCTGTGGTCGGCGACGATATCGACACCGACCGGATCATCCCCGCTCGCTTTCTCAAGTGCGTCAGTTTTGAAGCGCTGGCGGCCGGCGCCTTCGCCGACGACCGCCGTGAGCTGCAGGGTGACCATCCGTTCGACCGACCCCAGCATCAGGGCGCTGCGATCCTGCTGGTCAACCGCAATTTCGGCTGTGGCTCCAGCCGTGAACATGCGCCCCAGGCGTTGATGCGCTGGGGGATCCGGGCGCTGATCGGGGAGAGCTTTTCGGAGATCTTCTTCGGCAATTGCCTGGTGATGGGCATTCCCTGTCTCACGGCCAGCCATGCCGATGCCCTGGCCCTGCAGCAGGCGATCGCCACCGATCCAGCGGCCGAGGTGGTGCTGGAGCTGGAAGCCCTCGAGGTGCGTCTGCTCGGCAGCGTCGAGTCCCCTGGCGAGCGCCGCTGGTCCCTGAGCCTGGCCCAGGGCCCCCATCGCATGTTGGTGACCGGTCAGTGGGATGGCACCAGCCAGCTGGTGGCCCAAGATGAGGCACTCAGGCGCACCGCCAGCCGGCTCCCTTACCTGAGTTCCTTCGTTGCTGGATCAAGCTGATCGGGCTGGGTGCAGCCAGATCAGCCTGGGTGCAGCCAGATCAGCCTGGTCGCAGCTGGTCAGAAGGGGCGGTTCAGGATCGCCTGGCTGGGGTTGTAGGTGTAGGGGACGAAGGGGCGGCCGGTGCCCTTGAAGTTGAAGTCGTTGAGCTTGATCCGCAGGCCGCCGAGGCCGTCGTAGGGGCTGTAAAAGAGGCCGATCTCGTAGGCGCGCCGTTGCCAGCGCAGCTCCAGGTAGGAGCCGGTGACGTCGCCGTAGTTCGGTGAATTGGGATCGACGTTCAGGCCGAGGCCACCGCTGAACACCAGCGGGCCCACCAGTTGCTGAGTCAGGCCGATGCCGAGGGTGTTGAGGTCCACGGCCCGGTCGAAGCTCAGGGGGCTGATGCCCTGCTTGAGGGTGCCGCCGCCGGTGATCGTGAGCTGGGTGTAATCAAGGAAGGGGCGCACGAAGTGGCCCAGGGTGAGGGTGGGGCCACCCGAGAGGCCGATGGTGTTCTGGTTGGTGCCATCGCCGTAATAGGCCATCGTGCCCAACACGTTGGCGTTGAGGCTCAGGCCGGGTATCACCGGTTGGGCGGTGTTGAGGAAGGCTTTGTCGACCGTGAGCGCGGCCGGTTTGCCGGTCCAGAGGTTGTAGCTGAGGTTGACGGAGCCGATGGCATTGGCCCGCCAGAGATCGCTGAGATTGGTGCTTTGGTAAGGGTTGCTCTGGTAGTTGCCGACGCCGGCCCGCCAGTAGTAACTAGTGCTCAGTCGGCCCCAGGCTGGCAGGATGCCGGTGTCGTCGAAGGACACACCGTAAGCGGTGTAGATGTCCTGTTCGCCGAGAGTGCCGTTCCAGGTGCGGAAGCGGTAGGCCCCGAACAGCCGGGCGGTGGTATCCCCCAGCAGCGGCACGCGAAGGTTGCGTGCCATCTCAGCCCAGCTACGCGTGCCATCCGGGATGTTCTCCGGATTGAAGGTGGAGAGTTCCAACCGGGCGCTGGTGTTGAAACCCAGCAGTGGTCCATTCAGCTTGGCCTCCAGGCCGAACAGGTCGCTGGTGGTCGCTGGTTGATACACCCCGGCGGATTGCACCGGCTGGCCGGGCAGGGGATACACCTCGGTGCTGCCGTTGATGGCCCGTTGTGCCAGGAACTGGGGTTCCAGGGTCAAGGTGGTGGTGCCTTTGGCGCCGAAGGCAATGGGAAGCTTGTAGCCGAGGTAATAACCGTCGCGGTCTTCTTGGTCGTAGCTGAACACCAGGCGGTTGTCGACGTCTTCCTGTTTTTGGATCGTGGTGCTGCGCGTCACCGAGATCGGCAGCCGATCCTCCAGCCGCAGGCGATTGCGGGAGGCCTTGATCACCGTGTCGCCATTGGCCTGGAGTGTGGCCACCACGTTCTCCGAATCCAGCCACGACTGGGCGGGGGTGAAGGGGTCGTTGCTGAAGCCGACGCGATCGCCGCTGAAGGTGGTGGGCGTGATGCGCAGGCGCCGGGCTTGGAAGCGCCAGCGGCTGATCGTGCCGCGCACCAGTTGTTTGTTGCTCGAGGTGGAGAGACTGCTGAGCTGGCTGGGCCGGACACCGCCGAAGTTGTTGGCGGTGTCGGTGGAGAGGGAGGAATTGGGGAAGCCCCGGCGCCGCTCGGCCACCAGGCTCTGCTGGAACTGCACGTTGGTGACGCGTTGATCGAGCGCAGCGATCGCCACCTGGCGTTGGCGCTCCTGTTCCCAGGCCGCGGCCCAGGTGCCCTGGCGCGTCATGGGCCGCTGGTTGGCGCTCTGGGGGCTGGCGGCTTGGGGGCCGCCCGTGGTGCCCGGGGCGGTGGCTGTTACGGCTGGACCCGTTCCTGCGGCCGGGGCCGGGGCCTTGGTCAGGCGCCTGGGGCCCATGGTCACCACCTGCAGTTGATCGGCCAGGCTCTCTGGCTTGTCCTGGCCGGGCTCTGGTGCCCCGGGGCATCCCTGGGCCGGCGGTAGGTCCAGCGGCGGCACGAACGGCTTGGCCTGACCCCAGCGGTAGCGCAGGCCGAGCAGGTAGGCGTTGCTGCCTTCGCTCACCCCGCTGTACACCCCATAGGCGCCGGAGCGATGGTGGATGCGGCCGACGGCGGACCAGCGCGGGTTGACCAGCGCTTCGACCTCAAAGGCCAGGTAGTTGAGGAAGGTGCTGTAATTTTTGCGGAAGGTTTTTTCGTAGTTGCTCGGCCGGCTGAGCAGGCTGACGCCCTCGACGAAATAAAGGTTCAGCCAGGGTTGCAGCCACAGCCGTGCGCCGAAGCCCACCGTCGCCTCGGCGAAGCTCTGGGCGGGCGTATCGGCATTGGGAACCGCCTGGTTGTAGGGGCCCCCGGGCTGCTGGGCGGCTTTGTGGCCGAGCAGGTTGGCGTCCAGTTCCAGAGCCAGCGGACCGGCATCGATCAGGCGACGCTGCAGGCCCACTCCGGTCAGGTATTCCGGCCGCGCTCGACCCTTGAAAATGAAGGTGTCGCCGAAGTTGGCGGCGAACATCTGGCCTGCCCAGGTGGTCACGGCCCAGGGGTAGGGGTGCCACTGGGGTGGGGCCGGAATCGTCGGTGGACAGGCCAGCGGCTCCGCCGGTGTCAGCGGTACCGAGGGCATGGTGGCCAGGTCAAAGTCGGTCTGGCTGCCGTCGAGATCGAGCACGCCGTAGACGTCCTCCAGTTCACCCCTGCCTTCCAGCAGGCTGTAGCGCAGCCGGCTGGCCTGCATGTACTGCATGCCCCGCTGCAGGCGGACGCTGCCATAGGCGTAGAGCGTGCGCGATTCGGTGTCGATCTCAATCCGGTCGGCCAGCAGCCTGGCGCCCGCCAGCTGGGCTGAAACATGGCCGCTGCTGACGAAACGACGCATCTGGGCGTCGTAGCCCTGGCGATCGGCCTTGAGCTCCAGATCCAACGGCACGGCCGCAGTCAGGACGGGGGAGGGCGCTGCGGCAGCTGGTTTGGTGCGGAGGTCAGCCGCAGTGCCTGGCTTGCTCGCCGCGGCTGGTTTGGCGGCCGATCCGTCCGGCTCCACAGCGGTGGGCGCCGCGGCGAAGGGATTCAGATTCGCCGGCAGCCTGGTGGAGCCGGGAGGGCTGTCCTGGTCGGCAGCAGTCGGTGTCTGGGCCAGGGGAAGTGGCCCGTCCAGCGGCGGCGGCGGCTCAATCGGATAGGAGGCTGGGGGCTGGGGCCGCTGGATCAGGTCCTGAGCCTGGGCCGGTTGGGCACCCAGCAACAGAACTCCGGCCAGCCCAAGACCGGCAACGGTTGTGGCCCTGCGGACTGTCCGGTTGGGAGGCAGCACAGGGAGCCGGGAATCGTGGGTCAGGTCGCCGGCGATCCTGCCACGTGGGTCAACAGGACCGTGGTTGGCTCAGACCGGTTGTTGTGATGGGTGCCTCCCGGATTCAGTCGGGATGGAGCGGCTTGGGTTCAGTCTTCGAGATCCTTGCGGCTGGGGGTGCGGCTGGGATCGCTGGCCAGGAAGCCGAACACGAAGATCCCGATAAAGAAGAAAACGACCGAGTAGACCGAGATCTTGAGGGCGAGCATGGCTGTCCGGCGGGTGACAGGGAGTGACAGGCGCCGGGAGGGGTCTGGTGGACCCAACGGCAGCCGCGTCATCCTATGGGGCTTGAATGGCCATCCAAGATGGCAGGGGGCCTGGAGCAGCGTCTTCCTGCCTGGATTGAAACGTTTCAGTCACGTTTGCCCTTGGACCCAACCCTTGATCTCCAGTCCCTCTGGCTCGCGCAGCGGGGGGCCGCCGGCCCTCAGCCGGCTCTTGAAGATCCCTGGGGGCGGGCCCAGCGGCCCGACTGGGCAGCCCGCGGCCTGATCATCTGGCCCCGGGGCGGCCAGTGGCTGCAGCTGCGCTTGCGCCTGGTCTGTGATCAAGCCTGGCGCGCCCTCGGGCCCGAGCGGGCGGTGGCGCGTCTCTGTCTGCGCTGGTGGGCGGATGGGATGGCGTTGCTGGTCGACGGGCAGCCCATTCATGGCGGTGATCTGTTCGATACCGCCTGTCGCTGGCCCCTGCCCGAGCGCTGGTGGGCGGGCGAGCCCCTGGAGCTGGAGCTGCGCTTGCGCAGTCCCTGCCACGACGACGGCGCCCTGATCCATAGCCGGCTGGAACTCGAGCCGCTCGATCCGGCTGATCCCGACGGCCTGCTGGCCCCCAGCCTGGCGGCCCTGGCGGCGCTGCGACGGCAACGGGGCTGCCCCGAGGCAGCCCCCAGCGGATCCGTGCAGGTTCTCGGTCATGCCCATCTTGATCTCGCCTGGCTCTGGCCGGTGGCCGACACCTGGCGGGCGGCCGAGCGCACCTTCGTCTCCACCCTGGCGCTGATGGAGCGCTTCCCGCAGCTCCATTTCGGCCATTCGACCCCGGCTCTCTACGCCTGGCTGGAGCTGCAGCGGCCTGCCCTGTTCGCCCGCATTCGTGCGGCGATGCGGGCTGGCCGCTGGGAGCCGCTGAATGGGCCCTGGGTTGAGAGCGACTGCGTGCTGATCGATACCGCCTCGCTGCTGCGCCAGTTTCAGGAGGGGCAGCACTACAGCCAGCGGGCCTTCCCGGAGTGGAGCCACAACCTGGCCTGGTTGCCCGACAGCTTTGGTTTCGCCGCCGGCCTGCCGGCCGTGGCGGCCGCCACCGGGGTGCGCTGGTTCTGCACCCACAAGCTGGCCTGGAACGCCACCAACCCCTTCCCCCATCGCCTGTTCCGCTGGCGCAGTCGCTGCGGCAGCGAGGTGCTGGCCCTGATGACGGCGCCGATCGGTACCGATGGTGATCCGCTGGCGATCGAGACCTTCCGCCTGGACTGGCAGCGGGCCACCGGGATCGGCGAGGCCCTCTGGCTGCCGGGGGTCGGTGATCACGGGGGTGGACCCACCGCTGAGCTGCTGGAGCAGCTGGCGTTGTGGCAGGAGCAACCGGCCGCCGTGCCCCAGCAGCACGGCACCCTGCGCGCCTATCTCGAGCGGCTGGAACCCCTGGCGCCCCAGTTACCGGTCTGGCGGGATGAGCTCTATCTGGAGCTGCACCGCGGTTGTGCCACCAGCCGGCCGGATCAGAAGCGGCACAACCGCAGCCTGGAGCGGCTGCTGCGCGAGGCGGAGCTGGCCCGGGCCTTGCTCCTGGCCGTGGGCGGGCAGGGCGAGACGGCAATCGACTGGCGGCCCCTGCTGTTCCAGCAGTTTCACGACATCTTGCCGGGCACCTCGATTCCGGAGGTGTTCGAGCAGGCCGAGCCCCAATGGCGGGCGGCCCGTCGTCGCAGCCGCGTCCAGCGCGACCGGGATCTGCAGGCGCTCCTGGCCGGGGTGGAGCCCGTTGTGTCCGCCCGGGATGCTGGCCTGGCCCAGCCTGCCGATCCACCGACAGCCCGAGTGCTGCCAGGCCCGCCGGCGGCTCGTTCGTGGACAGAACTCCAACGGGCGGGTACCGCCCTGGAGAGCCTGGGGGCTGGCGGCGGAGCCGCCGGCGCTCAGCCCCGCGACCAGCTCTGGTGGCTGGCCCAGCTGCAGACCCTGCCGGCCACGGTCCGCACCCTGCGGCTGCCCCCCGGTGCCTGGGGCCTGCTCCAGCCCGACGGACTGGAGCAGGCCCTGCCGGCCCAGGCCGCTGCCGAGGGGGGCGTCTGGGTTCAGTTGCCTGTGCCCGCCGGCGTGGCGGTGCTGGCTCTGCGGCGCCGGCGGGCCGGCGTGACCTTGGCTGCTGCCGGGGGGCTTGCGGCACCGCCAGGACCTTTGCCGTCACCAGAGCCGCTGCTGCCGCCACTGAATCCGCAGAATCCGCCCACGCCACAGCCACCACCAGCTCGGCAGCAGCCAGCGCCACCACGGCCAGAACAGCAGCCGGTGCAGTTCGTGCCTGCCCCTGAGCTCGGGCCCGACCATTGGCGGCTCGGTAATGGCCTGATCGAGGCGGTGATCGGGCCGGCGGGCCTGGAGCAGCTGCTTGCCGGTTCGGGCGCTGGGCTGGGTGAATCCCTGCTGGCGAGCCCCTTGCGCTGGCAGCGCTGGGCCGATCGGGGCGAGTTCTGGGATGCCTGGGATCTCGCTGCCGACCACCGCCACCATCCCCTCCCCTGGGAGTGGCAGGGCCCGGCCGAGCTGATCAGCGCTGGTCCGCTGGCCGTCCAGCTGCGCTGGCGCGGCAGGGTCGGGGCGAGCCCGGTGCGGCTGGAGCTGCGCTTGCTGGCCGGCAGCCCCTGGCTGGAGCTGCTGCTCTGCCAGCACTGGCGCCAGCGCCATGAGCTGTTGCAACTGGAGATCCCCCTGGCCCGTAAGGCCGAGCGCTGGGCGGCCGACACCAGTGCTGGCGTGATCGAGCGACCGGCCGCGGCGCGCACGCCGCGGGAGCAGGCCCGCTGGGAGGTGCCGGCGATCAGCTGGGTTGCCGCGGCTGGAGTGGCGGTGCTGCTGGATGGCCCCCAGGGGGTCTCGGCGGCGGCCGATCGTCTCAGCGTTTCGCTGCTGAGGGCCCCCACCTGGCCCGATCCCGGCGCCGACAACGGCTGGCAGCGCCAGCGCCTGGGCCTGATGGCCGCGCCGGCGGGCTGGCGGCCGGCGCGGGTGCCCCAGCAGGCGCGTCGGCTGCGGGAACCGCTCTGGCTGCGCCCGCGCCAGTTGGCTGAATCCAGGGAGGCCGGAGCCTTGCAGACGGAGGCTTGTCCGGTGGCTGGCCATGGCTGGCACTGGCCGGTTTTGCCGCCCCTGGGCGATGACCTGCGGCTGGTGGGATTGCGCCCCGCCACCTCCACGGCCACAGCCGCTGCCACCGGATCTGTGGCTGAATCTGCCTCTGCGGCCTCGCCAAGGCCTGCCGCTGGCCTGCTCAGCCGCGAGGTGTACGACTTGGATCAGCTCGTTACGGATCAACCCGGCGGCGCTGAGCTGGTGCTGAGTGTTCAGAACGAAGGGCCCTGCCGGCGTCGGCTGGAGCTGGGAGCCGCTTGGCAGGTGCTGGAACGGCTTGACGGACTCGATCGCCCCTGGTCAGGGGCTGGCGACAACCTGCTGGTGAGGCCCTGGCAGCTGGCTTTCTGGCGCATCCGCTGGCGGTCATCAGCCGCGGGTTGAGGTCCCGGGCTGGCTGAGCGGCCTGGGGTCGACCTCAGCTTCCTGAACCGAGGACCAGGACTCGCCTGGGCTCAGTCTTCGTGGTCGTCGAAGGGGTCGGTGAGCTGCTTCGAGGGGGGGCCGAAGGCGGTGTAAACGCCGAAACCGGTGAGCGCCAGCAGGACCGTCAGCACGGCGATCGCGACGGAGAGGGCGGGAGAGCTGCTGCTGGAGGGATCCATGGGGAGTGGTGGGGGGTGGGGTTCGGGCTGGCTGGGCTGGGAGGGGCCGCGAGGTGGCCGAGCATCACAACTCCCGACAGCCCGCCGCAGTGCGGCCGGCGAGGCCCTTACAGTAACCAGAACGATCTTCTGCTTGAGAGCACCGATCTGCCATGGCTCAACGCACCCGCCTGGGAGACATCCTGCGTCCGCTCAACTCTGAATACGGCAAGGTGGTTCCCGGCTGGGGCACCACGCCGGTGATGGGCATCTTCATGGCCCTGTTCCTCGTCTTCCTGCTGGTCATCCTGCAGCTGTACAACAAGTCCCTGCTGCTTGAGGGCATCACCGTTAACTGGAACGGCGTCGGCTGAACTCTCGGCGATTTCCGCCCCCAGCATCCATGAATATCTTCGGTATCGGACTGCCAGAGATGGCGGTGATCGCCGCCATCGGTCTGCTGGTTTTCGGCCCCAAACGGCTTCCCGAACTGGGCAAGACCCTGGGACGCACGCTGCGGGGCTTCCAGTCGGCCTCCCAGGAATTTGAGCAGGAATTCCGCAGTGCCATCGCCTCCGGCGAAGCCTCCACCCCTTCGGCGGTTGCTCCTGGTCTGAGTGCAGTGACTGCGGCCCCGGCTCAGCCTGTCACGCCCCTCCCCGAAGTCAGCAGTCCCGCGGACGGCAGCAGCGCCCTCGACACCGGCAGCCTGGTTGAGGTCGGCTCCCGCTCTGACGACTCCGTCGGCTGAAGCGCTCACTCAACTCCCCGTGGATCTGCAACTGCTGGTCGGTCTTGGCAATCCCGGCGATCGTTACGCTGACACGCGCCATAACGTCGGTTTTATGGTGCTGGAGCGCTTGGCCAAAGCTGCTGGTACCTCCTTCCGTCCGCAGGCCC
>CALPNT020000005.1 GCA_943325005.2 Bifidobacterium breve
AGCTCGCGGCCCGGCCCGTGCAGGGCCCAGTCCAGATGCTCACTCAGATTGAGACCGTGCACAGCCAGATTGTCCAGCCGTTGGATCCGCAGCCGGCGCAGCAGGCCGGCCAGTTGCTCCTTGCCCTCGGCCAGCGACAGACCCGGCAGCAGCTTGCTGGTGAGCACCAGCTCGCGGCGCTGCTGGCTGTTCCGTGCTTCCAGCTCCGCGAGCACTGTGCCGAGGAACGACTCGGCTGGTCCGTAGGCGGGTGCCGTTTCGAGATGGTTGATGCCGGCTTCGAGGGCGGCCGTCAGCACGGCCCCCATCTGGGCGACGCTCTCCACACTGCGCATCGTGCCGAGGGTGAACAGGGAGACCGGCCGGCCGCTGCCGAAGGGCCGGCGGCCGGCCTCAGTCGTCACGGCTGGGGTCGCTGCCGCCGGGGGAGGGGTTGGGCGGCTCCATGCCCGGGGAGTGGGGTGGTGCCGGCGGGGGCGCTTCGCTGGGCTCGGCTTCGACTTCGGGTTCCTGAAGCTGCTGCCGATCCTCCGGTCCGGAGCTTGCCTCGGTTTCGCTCGCGGCTTCGGTTTTCTGCTCGGCCTCGGGCTCGCCCACTCCTGCGCGCTCCCCAGCGCCTTTGGCCAGATGGCGGATCAGTTCCGCTGGGCTGGTGCGTTCGAGGAAGCGGCGGAAATCAGCCTTCTCCTCGGCATCGGCGGCCACATCCACGGGGATCGAGGCATCGCCGACCACCTCCTCCAGCATCCAGATGCCGCTGTCGCAGCGCAGGGCCAGGGCAATGGCATCACTGGGTCGGGCATCGAGCTCGAGCGATTCACCGCTGGGCCTCAGCAGTTTCAACACGGCCCGAAAGGTGTTGTCCTCGATCGCATGGATGATCACGCGCTCCAGCCGCAGCTCGCCGGCCTTGAGCAGATCCACCATCAGATCGTGGCTGAGGGGGCGGACTGGACGCCGGCCATCGAGGCCGGCCAGGATGTTCTGCGCCTGGGCCTGGTCGATCCAGATCGGCACCTGGCGACGGCCGGACGGATCGCGCAGCAACACGATCGGGCTGCGGCTGGCCGCATCCAGGCCGATCCCCGCCACTTGCATTTCAACCATGATTCGGGTCCGCTCCTGGCTGTCGCCACTCCCCGCTGGTTGATTATGGCCAGAAGAACCGCGGCACAGAGATGTTCACCGGACTGGTGCAGGCCATCGGCCGGTTGGAGCGCTGCCCTGACGGGGTTAAAGTGCACTTTGAGCGCTCAGGTTCCCTTGGTGTCATCGCCTTGGGTGACAGCATTGCGGTCGACGGCATCTGCCTGACCGTGGCTGAGTGTCTTGGTCAATCCGGTGCTGCGGCCGGTTTCCGGGCCGATGTCAGTGAGGAGACCCTGCAGCGCAGCGTGCTCGGGGTGCGGGCCCAGGGCGGGCTGCCGGTCAATCTTGAGCCCGCCCTGCGCCTCTCGGATCGTCTCGGGGGCCATCTGGTCAGTGGTCATGTCGATGGGCTCGGCACGGTGCGGGCGATCCAGAGGCAGCAGGCCTCCTGGCGGCTGGAGCTGGCCTGGAATGATCCGGTCTTTGGCCGCTACGTCTGCGAGAAAGCCTCAGTGGCCGTGGATGGCGTCAGCCTCACCGTGGCCGGCTGTTCCCGCGATGGGGCCGGTTTCTGGCTTGCCGTGATCCCCCACACCTGGACCAGCACCACCCTCCAAGATCGACGCCCTGGCGATGAGGTCAATCTTGAGGCGGATCTGCTGGCTAAGTACACCGAGCGCTTGCTGGCGGCAGGACCGCTGAGTGGACCTGGGTCCAGTAACGAGGCGCCGCTGACCTCCGGCTGGCTGGCGGAGCAGGGCTGGCTCAGCTGAAAGCAGTTGAAAGCTGGCGCAAAACGTTTGCTCGCTTCCCGGCCCCGTCAGCTGCTGCCAACGTGGCCTGGCTCAGCTCTGTGCTCAGGCTGGCAGGGTGTGGTCTTCGAGCGGCAGAAGCCAGATGGCCCCGGTTTCCTTGTGGATCTCGATGCGGAACTCCTGCCCGGGTTCGAGTCCCATGCGTCGGGTGTAGGCCTGGCCAATCAGCAGGTTGCCGTTGCCATGGACCCGGGTGCGGAACTCCGCCTGGCGCCCCTTGCTCAAACCGGCGCCACTGCCAGCGGCATTGGAAGGAAGGCTGTAGCCCTTCGCCGCCACCAGGGCACGATAAAAGCTCTTTTTCAGCACCCTCCCACTCGGTCCGACGTAACCGCAGGCCCGGGCGATCTGATCTTCCGGGCGGTTGCTCAGCGATCGGGCTTTGTCGAGCAGCTCCTTGCCTTCAAGCATGGGGCCCGTTCCGTCGGTACTTCTGGTGCCAGCCATCGGGCCGATGTGCGGGATGCAATGAAGTGATTGTGGCGAAGAAACCGGGCATTGGCCAATCAGGTGGGGAGTTCAGAGGAGATAGAGAATCCCGTAGAGCACCACCCAGATGCCATCGACGAAGTGCCAGTAAAGCTCGGCGGCCTCCAGGCCGAAATGGTCCTGTTGGGTGATGCGCCCCCCCTGGCGGGCCTGCCACCAGACGATCAGGATGCAAATCACCCCCAGGGTGACATGCAGACCATGGAAGCCGGTCAGGGCGTAGAAGGTGCTGGCGAACAGGTTGTCGGTGAGGCCAAACGGCAGGTTGAAATACTCCACCATCTGGCCGGCGAGAAAGGCGACTCCAAGAGCCACTGTGCCCAGTAGCCAGCTGCGGCAGGCCGCTTGATTACCGGCCCGTAGGTTGCTGCCAGCCCGATGGAAGGTGAAGCTGCTGATCACCAGCAGCGCTGTGTTGATCGTCGGCAGGATCAGCTCAAGTTCGTAGCTGGAGTCGGCCGGCAGTGGATTGACGGCCCGGAAGGTGAGATAGGCGGCAAAGAAACCGGCAAAGGTCATGCCATCGGCCACCAGAAAAGTGGCCAGTCCGAACAGGCGGGCATCAACATGGCCGCCATGGTCATCAGCACCATGGGCTGGGGCGCCATGGGCCTGGCTGGTCGAGTCGGCCTCGATGGCTGATCGAGGTGCTCCGGCCGGATTGGCGGAGCCTGGGGCGAGGCTGGTCATCGTTTTCCTCCAAACCAAAGATCAGCGCCGCTGGCGACCCGAAGATCAATCTTGCCTTCAGGTATCCCGTAGTCGTAAGGATGGGTCACCAAGGGCGCTTCGCCCACCCAGTTCTCCACCGGGGGCGGCGAGGTGGTAAGCCATTCAGGAGTGAGGGCCTTCCAGGGATTGTCTCCGGCGAGCTCGCCGGCGAAAGCACTCCAGATGACATTGATCAGGAACGGCAGGGTGCTGATCGCCATCAGCAGGGCACCGACACTGCTCACCTGGTTGAGGGTGGTGAAAGAGGGGTCGTATTCAGCTACCCGCCTGGGCATGCCATTGAGGCCCAGCCAATGCTGGGGAGTGAAGCAGAGATTGAAGCCGATGAACGTGAGCAGGAAGTGCAGACGGCCCAGATCTTCATTGAGCATCCTGCCAGTGAATTTCGGGTACCAGTGGTACACGGAGGCGAAGATCACGAAGACAGTGCCGCCATAAACGATGTAGTGGAAGTGAGCCACCACAAAGTAGGTGTCGTGGACATGGATGTCAAAGGGAACCTGGGCCAGGGCTACGCCAGTGATGCCCCCGAACACAAAGTTGATGATGAAACCGCAGGAGAACAGCATGGCGCTGTTCAGAGCCAGTTTGCCGCCCCAGAGGGTTGCCAGCCAGTTGAAAAACTTGATGCCGGTTGGAACGGCGATGAACGAGGTGGCAATCGTGAAAAACAGCCGCATCCAGGGTGGGGTGCCACTGGTGAACATGTGATGCGCCCAGACAACCAAGCCAAGCACCACAATCGCAAGAATGGAATACACCATGGTTGTGTAGCCGAACAGCGGCTTGCGTGCATGAATCGGCAGGATTTCGCTGACCAAGCCGAACGCCGGCAGCACCATGATGTAAACGGCTGGATGGGAGTAGAACCAGAAAAGATGCTGGTAGACCACCACATTGCCGCCGAGGGCCGGATTGAAGAAGCCGGTGTGGGCAATGATGTCGAAGCTCAGCAGAATCAAAGTTCCTGCCAGCACAGGGGTGGACAGCACCACCAGAATGCTGGTTCCAAGCATGGCCCAGCAGTACATCGGCAGTTGCATCAGCTTCAGGCCTGGGCGCCGCAGCTTCAAGATGGTGGCGATGAAGTTGATCCCACCGAAGATGGAGCTGCCGCCCAGCAGCAGCACGCTCAGAATCCAGATCACCTGACCGATGGCGGGTGTGGAGAGGCTCAGTGGCGGGTAGGCAGTCCAGCCAGATTGGGCTGCGCCACCGGCAACGAAGTAGCTGGCGATCAACAGGATGCCGGCTGGAGGAATGAGCCAGAAGGCCACGGCGTTGAGCCGGGGGAAGGCCATGTCCCGGGCGCCGACATAAAAGGGAATCAAGTAGTTGCCGAAGGCACCATTCACAACCGGCACGATCCAGAGAAAGATCATTACCGTGCCATGTAGCGTGAGCACCTCGTTGTAGGTTTCGCGGCTCACGAAATCACTGATCGGGCTGGCCAGCTCGGTGCGGATCACTCCAGCAAGAGCACCACCTATGAAATAGAAGATGAAGCCCGTAACCAGGTATTGAAGTCCGATCACCTTGTGATCGAGGCTGAAGCTGAAATACTTCAGCCAACCCTGGGGTTGCAGCCCTTGGGGTTCAAAGTCTGTGGGTGAGGCGACGGTCATGGATCGGAGGAGAGGGTCTGCAGCTGCGTTGACTGGGATCAGGCGGTGGGGTTGAGGTTGATACTGGCCACAGTGGCCGGTATCGGCTTGGGCGGAGCGTTTTTCTCAAACCATTGATGGAAGGCCTCTTCCTCGTGAACCACGACGGTGGAGCGCATGCCACCGTGATAAGGCCCGCAGAGTTCAGCGCAGATGATCGGATAGCTGCCGGCGCGGGTGGCTGTGAACGAAAGCACGGTGGGCTGGCCTGGAATGACGTCTTGCTTGAGGCGGAATTGAGGGACCCAGAAGGCGTGAATCACATCGTTGGCCTTCATCCTGAGCTCCACCGGCTGATTGACCGGAACATGGAGCTCGCCGCTGGTGATATCGCCCTCTGGATAATGGAAGATAAAAGCAAACTGCATGGCGGTCACCTCCACCGGCAGCGTGCCTTCGGCACTATCGCTACTGCCGATCCCTGCCCACACACGGGGCTCATTGGCTGAACTCCCAGATTCCGAACTGGTAGGGGCGGAAGACATTGAAGCTTGCATCACATCAGGAGAATGATGCATGGCGCTATGATCATTCAGTGAAACCATTCCGCCCATGCGCTCATAAATATCGTAGCTATAGATGCCAACAAATAACACCACAATGGCGGGAATTGCCGTCCAGACAATTTCTAGAGGCAGATTGCCTTCGATCGCAACGCCATCGGCCAGGTCACCAGGACGCCTGCGGAATCGAACCAGGCTGAACACCACGAGCCCGACGATTCCAATGAAAAGAATTGTGCCAATACTGAAGAGAACCTGGAACAGCGAGTCGTAAACGGGGGCATTGGTGCTCGCGTCAAGCGGCAGCAGCTGAACGTTCTGACCGACCCATAGCCCTACCAGCACGAGGACCATGCCGAGCAGCAGAGTGATCAGGGTGGAAGGAATGGCCAAGTGGACGTCACCGATCGGGTTCCACCCTATGGATTTCGGCCCCGGATGGCGAGTCGCCCAGTAGCGAGAACAGCAATTCCCAATAATCTTTCCATTTAGGTGCTGAGATGTGCGGGATCGCTCATCTGCTCAAACTCGCTAACTTAGATCTCCGATCTCAAGGCGGTGGTGTTCCTGCAATCTCCGCTTCACAGCCGCGTCCAGATCGCTGCTGACTTTGCGCCACCGCCGCAGGAGCATGACTTGCCTCAACTTGGCGGCAGCTCCGATCAGGCCTGCGCTTCTTCCGGCCTGCAGCGCACGTTCACTTTGTTGACGGGCCATCTGGTGGTGGCCCTCGTTGCCCTGGTGGTGATCGGGGGGACCACCAGGGTGATGGAGGCGGGGCTGGCCTGCCCGGACTGGCCCCTTTGTTATGGGGCCTTGCTGCCAGGTCGTCAGATGAACCTTCAGGTTTTTCTGGAGTGGTTCCACCGCCTGGATGCCTTTCTGGTAGGCCTGGCTCTGCTGGTGCTGAGCGCGCTTTCGCTCGTCTATCGCTCGCGTCTGCCTGGTTGGCTCCCCTGGCTGTCGGCTGCTGCTCTGGTCCTGGTAGCGGGCCAGGGTCTGCTCGGGGCTCTCACCGTCCTCCACCTGCTGGAGGCTTCCACCGTCACGGCGCATCTAGCCACGGCTCTGCTGTTGGTGCTGTTGCTGAGCGGCTTGCATCAGCGCCTGCTGGTTGCTTTCAGCCAGCCAGCGGCTACGGCGACGACCCCAGCCACCCCGCTGTGGTGGCGTTTATTACTGGTTGCGCCGGTGCTGCTGGTGCTGGCTCAGTGCGTGCTGGGAGGCGCCATGGCCAGCCAATGGAGCGCTGATCTCTGCTTTGCGGCCGGCCAGGCTTGTGCCTGGTTGCTGGCCCATCGGTTGCTGGCCTATCCGGCAGCCCTGTCGGTTTTGCTGCTGGCGCTGGGTTCTTTGATCTTGCGTGCGCCAGCCGACGCAGCTCCAGTCCAACCCATGCGTGCCTTCGCTGTGGCGGGTGCGGGCCTGGTGATGCTGCAGGTGCTGTTGGGGGTCACCACCTTGCGCCTGGCGTTGGCGGTGCCTGCGGTCACCGTGGCCCATCAATTGGTGGCCGCCCTGCTGGTGGCCGTTCTCGGTGCTCTGCTTGGCCGTAGTTGGCCAGGCACTGGAGCTCTTACTCAGTCCAATCTGGAGGTCGATCATGGTTAGTGCCAATGTTTTGGCGCCTCAGGTTTCGCAGCCCGTTGCCGAGGCGGTGGCGATTCGACCCTCGGTACGGCTGCCGGCCTGGCTTGAAGTGGCCAAGCCCCGGCTGATTCCCCTGCTGCTGGCCACCACGCTGGCGGGCATGGCGGTCACCCCCGACTGGCCCCCATCGCCGCTTCGCCTCACCTGCACCCTGCTGGGCGGGGCGATGGCCTCCGCGGCTGCCGGCGTCCTCAATTGTCTATGGGAGGAGGAACTCGACGGCCGCATGCAGCGCACCAGCCGCCGGGCCTTGCCGTCGGGCCGTCTGGCCAGCCGCCAGGCGTTTGCCCTGGCGATCGCCCTCACCCTGGCCTCAATCGCCTTGCTGGTCTACGGCGTCAATCCCCTGGCAGCCAGCCTTGCCCTCCTGGGTCTGTGCAGCTACGTGCTGCTTTACACCGCCCTGCTCAAGCCCCGTACGACCCAGAACATCGTGGTCGGCGGAGTGGCGGGTGCGATCCCGCCGCTGGTGGGGGCTGCAGCCGCCAGCGGCTCGCTCGGCTGGTCTGCCTGGTGGCTGTTCAGCCTGGTGATGGTTTGGACACCGGCCCATTTCTGGTCTCTGGCCCTGCTGCTGCGCGAGGACTACCGCTCCGTCGGCATCCCGATGCTGCCGGTGGTGCGGGGTGTGGTGCTCACGGCCCGCGAAATCGGCCGTTACAGCTGGGTCACGGTTGGCCTCAGCCTCCTGGGAATCCTGGTGGTGCCTAGCGGCGGCTGGCTGTATGGCTTGCTTGTGCTGCCCTTCAACGGCCGCCTGCTGCAGCTGAGCGGTCGTCTCAGCCACTCGCCTGAGGATCCGCGCATGGCCCGCAGCCTGTTTCGCTGGTCGATCCTTTACCTGTTCGGCATCTGTCTGTTGCTGTTGCTGGCCCGCACACCCCAGGCCTCGGCGGTTCAGCTCACGTCTCTGGTCGATCTGTGGAACGCTTTGCCCTCCCTTTGAGCCCCCGGTGCTGCCTAGATTGCGCGGCCACGTTGTCGCGGGAGAGATCCGAGCTTGATTGAGCTCCAACACCTCAGCAAACAGTTTGGCGGTGGCTCCGGGCTGACTTCGGTCCAGGCCCTGGACGATCTCTGCCTGAGCGTCCCGGAGGGCTGTCTCTTTGGGCTGCTGGGGCCCAACGGAGCCGGGAAGACCACCGCCCTGCGCATCCTCTGCACCCTGCTGGCCCCCGATGCCGGCAGCGTCACCGTCGCGGGCCTCGATGTCCTGAGCGAGCCCCGGGCCGTGCGGCGCCTGCTGGGTTATGTGGCCCAGGAGGTGGCGATCGACAAGATCCTCAGTGGTCGCGAGCTGCTGACCCTCCAAGGCGACCTGTATCACTTGGCTGCTGCCGAACGCCATGGCCGCATCGCTGAGCTGATTGGTCTGCTCGGCATGGAGGAGTGGATCGATCGGCGCTGCGGCACCTATTCAGGCGGGATGCGGCGCCGGCTGGATCTGGCGGCCGGATTGCTGCACCGGCCGCGGCTGCTGGTGCTCGATGAGCCGACGGTCGGCCTCGACATCGAGAGTCGCGCCGCGATCTGGCAGGTGCTGCAGCAGCTGCGGGATCAGGGCACCACCGTGCTGCTCAGCAGCCACTACCTCGAAGAAGTGGATGCCCTGGCGGATCGTCTGGCCATTGTTGAGGCTGGTCGGGTGATCGCCGAGGGAACGCCTGAAGCCCTGAAAAATGCCCTGGGCGGCGATCGGGTGACCCTGCGAGTGCGGGAGTTCAGCGATGCGGGCGAAGCGGCCCGGGTGCAGGCTCTGTTGCAGGACTGTCCAGGTGTGCGCCAGGTGGTTGTCAATCGCTCCCAGGGCTATTCACTCAACCTTGTGGTGCAGGACGGTGACGTGATCGAACGCCTGCGCCACCAGTTGGCCGCGGCCGAGCTGCCGGTTTTTGCGCTCGCCCAGAGCCGCCCCAGCCTCGATGATGTCTACCTTCAGGCCACCGGTCGCACCCTGATGGATGCGGAACTCTCGGTGGCCGGCCTGCGCGATCCCAAGCTCGAACGCAAGCAGTCGATGCGCTGAGTCGCGCCCTTCGTTTTTCGTCACCCCCACGATGACCAGCGCCACCCCCTCCCTGGGCCCTCTGCGGGCCGTTGCTGCTGAGCCCTCTGCTTTCGCCGAGATTCGTCAGGAAACCCTGGCGCTGACGCGCCGTCTGTTCGTGCAGCTGGTCCGGCGGCCCTCCACCCTGGTGGCGGGTGTGCTGCAGCCCCTGATCTGGCTGGTGTTGTTCGGTGCCCTCTTCGCCAATGCCCCGGAGGGACTGCTGCCTGGTGGGGGCAGTTATGGCCGCTTTCTGGGTGCCGGCGTGATCGTGTTCACCGCCTTCAGCGCCGCCCTCAATGCTGGGCTGCCGGTGATGTTTGATCGGGAGTTCGGCTTCCTCAATCGGTTGCTGGTGGCGCCGCTGCGTTCCCGTAGCTCGATTGTGCTGGCTTCGGTGCTGTACATCACCAGTCTCAGCCTGGTGCAGAGCCTGGCGATCATGGTGACGGCCGCCCTGTTGGGCTATGGCTGGCCGGGCGCCGCTGGGCTGCTGCTGGTGCTGGTTACCCTGCTGCTGCTCGTCTTCGCCGTCACCGCCCTCAGCCTTGGCCTGGCTTTCGCCCTGCCGGGCCACATTGAGTTGATTGCCGTGATCTTTGTTGCCAACCTGCCGTTGCTGTTTGCCAGCACCGCTTTGGCTCCCATCTCCTTCATGCCGACCTGGTTGGGCTGGCTAGCGGCGCTGAATCCCCTTACCTTCGCGATTGAACCCATCCGTGCCGCCTATGGCGGAGCGTTCCACCTCTCCAATGTGGTGCTGAACGCTCCCTACGGCGATCTCAGCGCTGCCACCTGTCTCGGGATCCTGGCGGCACTGGCGGTGGGTCTTTTCCTGGCGATTCGTCCCCTGCTCGATCGCAAACTCACCTGAACCACCGTGCCCCAGCCCGCTCCCGGTTCCGCCCCGTCCATGCCTGCGCGCCCCGATCTTGAAGCCGAGCTGCTGCTGGCCCTGGGGCTGCGCGAGGCCAGCACCTGCCTGCGCCTCGTCCAGCAACTCGTCCATCGCCGGGGTGTGGGAGCTCTTGAGAGCCTGCGTTGCCGCAGCCTGGCGATTGAACCGGATCAGCGTGGCTGGAGCTGGCTGAGCCAGCTGGTGGCGGTCGAGCCGATCGCCGGATCCTCGCGCCGTGCGGCCCGGGTACCGGGTGCCGCTGCCTTGGCCCAGTCGCCTGAGCGGCCGGCAGTTGCCGTGCCCCCACAGGGGGTGGAGGCCACGCCTGTTGTTGGTGAACTGGCTGTTGTCGGTGAAACGGCGGTTGGGCTTGGTTCCGCGCCTGAATCCGCCTCCGCTTCTGTGGCTGACGCGGGGCTTGGGCTTGATTCGCCGGGTGAGGTTGATGGCTCGGCAGAAATCTGCCCAGGTGTGGATGCGGCGGCCCAGCCGATGGAACCGGAGCCAGCCGTGTTGCCGGTGCTGTCCGTTGGGTTGGCACCAGCCGCGGCACCCCTGGCTTCGGCGGCGCAAATGGAGCTGAATCGCCGTGTCGAGACAGCCGTGGATGCGGCCTTTGAGGCCCTGGCTGCTGAGTTCCCCGAGCATGGGCACTTGGCTGCGGCCGAGCCTGGTCAGCTGGGGTTTGCAGCGGTTGAAACGGGCTCGATTCAACCGGAGCCACTGGTTCTCGATCAACGAGAACGGTTCGAACCTGAAGTTGTCCAACTTGAACTTGTCCAACTTGAACTTGTCCACGCCGAACTTGTTGCAACTGACTTTGTTTCAACCGAACTTGTTTCAGCTGAATCTGCCCAGCCAGTAGGGAACCATCAACCGCAACAGGCCGGTCAGCTCGATCAGACTGGCGAATCCGATCAGGTCAGCCTGGCTGGGTTTGCTGAAGGCTGGTTCGCGATCAAAGCTCCGCGGCTGGAGCTGGCTGAGCCCTCCGCAGATCTTGGAGAGCCCTCGGCCGAGCTGTTCAGCGCTTCCCAGCCCTATGCCTCGCTGGAACAGCGGCCACGGCACCGCTTTTCCTTCGTGATTCCTCGGCCGTTGGATCAGGAGCTGGCTGGGGAGGAACTCTCCAGCACCAACGCCGCCAGCGCTGGTTGCTCGGAGCACCAAGGGGCTGGGGACTGTGGCCAGGAGCAGGCAGTGGAGGGCTTGAGCGACGACCCGTCCCTGGCGGACCAGGCCGCACGGCTGTGGCACCGGGCCGAAGGGCGGATGGGGGGGCTGCGGGATCGGGTGCGCAGACGTCTCTCCCTGGCTCGACTGAAGGTCCTGGTTCACGATTGCGTCGAGGAGGCGGTCTCCAGTTTTCAGGGGTCGAACCCGCTGGTTGAACCCCAGCAGCAGGGCACTCCGGAGCAGGCGTTTGGAACCGCTGAGGCAGCGGCTGCAGCGGATTTCTGGCCCCTGGAGCCGCCGCTGGCTGACGAGTCCCTCGCCCCGCGGCCTGTGGTGGCTGAAGCGCCCGCCCGCCTCTCCACGACCCAGCAGGTGCGCGAGCGGCTGCTGGGTCGTCGCCAGGACGAAACACCGCCAGCTCCCGCTCCCCAGGCCTTATCCGATCTGCGGGCCTGGCTGGCGGCTGACGATGATCTGCCCCGAGCCTCCTGAGACAAGCCCCATGCTTGCGTCCCTTCCCGCCCATCTGGGCCGTCCGGCCCTGGCCGCCGGCCTGATCGTTTCGGTGCAGGCTCCGGAGGGGTCACCGCTGCGCGATCCCGCCGTCATCGCTGCCATGGCTGAGGCGAGTCTGGCCAATGGGGCCGTCGCTGTGCGGCTGGAGAGTCCCGAGCACATCGGAGCGGTGCGGCGCCGCTGTCCCGCTGCCTTGATCATCGGCCTCTGGAAGCGGAGTTTTGCCGATAGTGCCGTCTACATCACCCCGGGCTGGCAGGAGATTCAGGCGGTGTGGGCCGCCGGTGCCGACGTGGTGGCGATCGATGCCACCGAGCGTCCCCGTCCTGAGGGCCAGCGTCTGGAGGAGTTGGTGGCCCGAGCCGCCGCTGAGCTGGGGGCGCCGTTGATGGCTGATATCGACAGCGTCGCCAACGGCCTACGCGCCGCTGAGCTGGGCTTTGCCTGGGTCGGTACCACCCTCTTCGGCTACACAGAGGCCACCGCCCGCTTCAAACCACCGGCCTTGGATCTGCTGGGGCCGCTGCGGGCCCAGCTTCCCTGTGACACCCTGCTGATCTGCGAGGGGGGCATTGCCTCGGCGGAGCAGGCCAACCGGGCCCTCGTCGCTGGCGCCGATGCGGTGGTGGTGGGTACGGCGATCACCGGGGTGGATCTCCAGGTGGCGGCCTATGCGCGGGCCATGGCCGCCACTGCCGCAGGCTGAGGGTCGGCACTGAAGTGCAGGGCAAGGATTTGGTGCGCCGCTTTTGCAGGTGGACCCAGCCTGGGCACCATGGAAACAGGTTCGCTGCCGTCATCGGCAGACCCAACGCTGACCGTTCTGGGCTGGGGAGATTGCCATGCGGCTGTTTTCAGCATCTGCGTCCCCTTCGCCGGTGCTGGGGGCCAACAGCCTTTTAGCGTCTGAACGTTCAGTTGCAGAATTCGAAACAAAAACTCAGCCACAGACAATCCTGTGGCTGAGTTCTGAAGACCTGGAGCGGGGACCGCGAGCTTGGTGGCCAGCGTTGTTATGTCTTCAGGGTTTGTGGACCATGCGCCGGCTGTTGGCTCGACGGCGGAATGGCCCAAGGCGGCAGAGCGGCGTCCCTGCCGCGCTGGTGGGTCTGGGTTGGCGGTCGCTGTCCTGTGGCGGTGTGGTTCTGTTCAGCTCCGTGCTTTTTGACTTGCCGATGAGCACGGTTCATCACACCTCGATGCAGGCGCTCAACCGGGAGTTGGTCAAGCTCTGCAGCCATCCTCCCCAGCAAGCCCTCAGCGTCTGGCGCTTGCATGGGCGGCGGCAGAAGGCTCTCTGACGCGGGACCGGATCGCTGCCGGTCCCACCCAGAGGGAGTTCACATCATGCCGGGCATCCCCATGCCACCCATACCACCCATGCCACCCATACCGCCCATACCGCCCATCCCTCCCATGCCGCCCATCCCTCCGTCGCCGGCGGGAGGAGCGGCAGGTTCGGGCTTGTCGGCGATCACGCATTCGGTGGTGATCAGCAGCGAGGCAATCGAGACCGCATCCTGCAGGCCCAGCCGCACCACCTTGGCGGCATCGAGAATGCCAGCGGCGAGCAGGTCTTCGCAGCGGCCGGTGAGGGCGTTGTAACCCTGGCCTGAGCGGCGGATCTCTTCCACCACCACATCGCCATTGGCGCCGGCATTGATCGCGATCTGGCGGATCGGGGCGGCAAGGGAGCGTTGCACGATCTCCACGCCGGTGCGCTCGTCACCGCTGAGCTCGGCGGCCAGGCTGCCCAGCCCAGCAGCCAGCTGCAGCAGCAGGCTGCCACCACCGGCCACAATGCCTTCCTCCACAGCGGCCCGGGTGGCATTGAGGGCATCCTCAATGCGCAACTTGCGATTGCGCAGTTCGGTTTCCGTGGGGGCCCCCACCTTGATCACGGCGACGCCTCCGGCCAGCTTGGCGATTCGTTCGTTCAGCTTTTCGCGGTCGTAGTCCGAGTCCGTCGCCTCGAGTTCGCGTTTGATCGCCGCCACCCGTTCGCTTACCGCAGGTTTGCGGGCCTCATCGGCCACGATCGTGGTCTGGTCCTTGGTGATCGTGATCCGATGGGCCCGGCCCAGATCTTCAAGCGTGGTGCTCTCCAGGCTCATCGCCCGATCTTCGGAAATCACCTGGCCGCCGGTCAGCACGGCGATGTCCTGGAGCATGGCCTTGCGCCGATCGCCAAAGCCTGGCGCCCGCACGGCGGCCACCTGCAGCACGCCCCGGGTCTTGTTGACCACCAGGGTGGCCAGGGCCTCACCTTCCACGTCCTCGGCCAGGATCACCAGGGGCCGGCCACTGCGGGAAACGGCTTCCAGCACCGGCACCAGATCGGCCACGGCGCCGATCTTGCGGTCGGTGAGCAGCAACAGGGGGTTCTCAAAGACGCATTCGCGCCGTTCCTGATCGGTGACGAAATAAGGGGAGGCATAGCCGCGATCAAACGCCATGCCTTCGGTGATCTCCAGCTCGGTGGCAAGCGACTTCGACTCCTCCACCGTGATCACACCATCGGCACTCACCTTCTCCATCGCCTCGGCGATCATCCGGCCGATCTCCTCGTCGTTACCGGAGCTGACCGTGGCCACCTGACGGATGGCCTCGCCGGCCACCGGACGGGCATGGGCGCCAATCCCTGCCACGATCTGGGCGGTGGCTTTCTCCATGCCACGGCGCAGGGCGACCGGGTTGGCACCGGCGGCCACGTTGCGCAGCCCTTCGTGCACCAGTGCCTGGGCCAGGACGGTGGCGGTGGTGGTGCCATCACCGGCACTGTCCTTGGTCTTGGAGGCCACCTGCTGGATCAGCTTGGCGCCGAGGTTTTCAAAGGGATCCTCCAGTTCGATTTCCTTGGCGATGGTGACGCCGTCGTTGACGATGTCGGGAGCGCCGAACTTCTTCTCGATCACCACGTTGCGGCCCTTGGGCCCGATCGTGACCTTCACCGCTTCCGCCAGCGCATTGACACCCCGTTCGAGCGCATCGCGGGATTCATCGGAAAAGCGAATCAGCTTGGCCATTGGGCAGAAAAATGAGCACGCTGGGATCAGGCTCCCACACAAGGCCTTCAGCGGTCAGCGCCCCTTTGGTGGGGAAAGCCGAATCGCCCTGAGCGGGTCGAGAGCCTGCGTCACAGCGGTGGCCTCGATAAGGTCCAAGCCATGGATGACCTGCTGCAGCAGACAATTGATACCGCTGTGGCCAGTGCCGCGGCGGAGGCCGGGCTGGGTCCGGCAACCACGGCCAACGGCATGGTGTTCCTGCTGATTGCGGCCCTCGGTCTGCTGATGGCCCTGGTGTACGTACCGGTGCGGCTGTTCTTGACGATCACCGCCCGCAGCCGCCGGCTGCGCTTGCTGCAGAAGATCCGCCGCCTGCGGGATGATCTCGGTCAACCCCTGGCGGCGCAACAGCCCTGAGTGGTCAGCTGTTGGTCGCCTCCCCTCGGTTCAGCGCATCACCATGCCCCCATCCACCTGCAGCACCTGGCCGGTGATGTAGGCGGCGGCGGGATCGGCCGCCAGGAAGCGCACCGCTCCGGCCACCTCGGCCGCTCTGCCCATCCGGCCCAGGGGAATCGCCTTGAGGATGGCCTCCTTGTCGAGTTTCTCGGTCATGTCGCTGGCGATGAAGCCTGGAGCCACCGCATTGACGGTGACCCCACGGGGCGCGAACTCGGCGGCATTGCTGCGGGTGAGACCCAGCAGCCCGGCTTTGGCAGCGCTGTAGTTCGCCTGGCCGGCATTACCCATCAAGGCCACCACCGAGGTGATGTTGATGATGCGCCCGCAGCGGGCCTTGAGCATCACCTTGCTGGCGGCTCTGGTGCAGAGGAACACCCCGGTGAGGTTGAGGTCGATGACGCTCTGCCAGTCGGCGGTCTTCATGCGCAGCAGCAGGCCGTCGCGGGTGATGCCGGCGTTGTTGACCAGCACGTCGAGGCGACCCTCCCGAGCCAGCACCGCCTTGAACAGAGCCTCCACCTGCTCCTCATCGCCCACGTTGGCCTGATGGCTCCAGGCCTTGCCCCCGGCCGTCTCGATCGCGGTCACCACCTCGGCCGCTGCGGCGGTGGAACTGGCGTAGTTCACCACCACGGTGAAGCCCGCCGCAGCGAGGCACTCGGCAATGGCGCGGCCGATGCCCCGGCTGGCGCCGGTGACCAGGGCAACCGGTGCGCCGCTGGAGGCACCAGGGTGGCCGCCGGAGACGGCCGGATCCGAGCCTGGGATGGCGCTGGACATAGGAGAGGGACAGCTGCGCCGGCGATCGTATGGCCTCGCCTTCAGGCGATCATCGGGCTTTCCTCGACGACAGCGGCTCCCAGCAGGGCCCGGAAGCGGGCGAGCTGGTCCTTGCTGCCCAGAACCACCATCAGCTGGCCGGGAATCACCTGCACGTCCCCCCCGGGATTGGCGATCAGTTCCGGTCCGCCTTGGGCATACGTACTGCCGCGGTAGCTGTAGGGATTGATCACACTCGGCTCCGGATTGCGTACCGCCAGCACCAGGGCGCCGGTGCGGCGGCGCAGGTGCAGATCCTGCAGGGTTCGGCCCAGCAGCTCGCCCAGCATTTTGGGGTCGTCGCTGAGCTGGAACTCCTCCACTTCGCAATCGGATCCGGCCAGCAGATCCATGAAATCCACCGACAGCGGCCGCAGGGCCGTGGCGGCCATGGTGCGGCCGCCAGCCACATAGGGACTGATGACCCGGTCGGCACCGGCCTGACGCAGTTTGCGTTCGGCTTCTTCGCTGTCGGAGCGGGCGATCAGGCGCAGCTTCGGCGCCATGGCCCGGGCGCTCAGCACCACATAGAGGTTGGCGGCATCGTTGGGAAGGGCGGCCACCAGGCTGCGGCAGCGCAGGATGCCAGCCTCGATCAGGGTTTCATCCAGGGTGGCATCGGCCAGCAGGACCGGCAGGCCCTTCTCCTCGGCTGCATCACGGCGGTCCGGGTCCAGCTCAACGATCAGCAGCGAGATGCCCTCCTGACCCAGTTGGGCGGCGATTTCGCGGCCGATCCGGCCGTAGCCGCAGAGGATCACGTGGTCTTGCATCGTTTGTACCCAGTCGGTGAAGCGTCTTTGGCGCATTTTGCGGAAGTAGCCGGCCTCCGAAAGGGACACCAGGCTGCGGATGGTCAGCTGCACCACGACCACGCCGCCGACGATCGAAAACACCGTGACCACCCGGCCGGCGGCCGAGAGGGGCTCGACCTCGCCGTAGCCGATGGTGGGAATGGTGATCGCCACCATCCAGTAACAGTCACCCCAGTCCCAGCCTTCGGTGAGCCGGTAGCCAATGGCGCTGGCATTGATCACCAGCACCAGCGCCAGCAGCGGCAGCAACCAGGGCTGCTTGGAGCGGGAGGTGGGGGGCGAGCGGCGAAACCAGGGGCGGCGCGATTTCATCGCCCTGGGGCCAGTAGGGGTTCAGGCCAGGCCCAGGGCCGCGAGCACGTCGTCAGGGGTGAGCGCATCCAGGCCTGAGGCGGCTGTCAGTCCTTTTACTCCGGTGCGCTGCGGCAGGCTGTCGTGATCGCGGCCGAGCGCCACCATTGGCACACCGCAGAGCAAGGCCAGCTCTTCGGTGAGGGGATCACTGGTCAGCACCACGTCACTGGCGGCGATCAGAGCCGCCCGTTGCAGGGCGTGGGCGCCATCCGCTGGCCCCAGCTCCAGGCTGCGTAGTGCCGGCACGTTGGTTTGAATCCGTTGCGGCAACTGCTGCCAATGGTTCGTGGGCCAGTCGCCAGGTACCCCGGCCGGGACCAGCAGCAACATCGGCCCATCGCCGGGCGGCAGGGAGCTGTGGGCCTGATCGAGCAGGGGCTTGGCCAGGCTGAGGCGGAACGCTTCGGCGTCCAGTCGCACCCCGATTGGCTGCAGATAGGCAGCCAGCGCCTGACTGGCCCAGCCCCCCTGGGGTGGCGTCACTTTGGCGGTGGCCGAAAACCCTCCCCGGGCGATGCGGGTGGCGATGTGGCTCATCGACAGCATCAGATCCACCTGCCGGCCACTGGCCAGGTTGATAGAGACCTGGAAATCCGGTTCGCGCACCGATCCCAGCAGGTTGGCCCAATCCGCCAGGCTGGCGTCAGTGAAGTTGAACGGGATCAGCTTTTCCACTGCCGGCAGCAGGCCCCAGATCCCGGCAACGGCAGGGGCGCAGGCCACCTGGATGCTGAAGTTCAGTTGCTGGGCCACGGCTGCCACGGCCGGTAAGGCCTGGAGTTGGTCGACCGCATCGCCCGGAATCAGGAACAGTGCACGCATCGGTCGGATGGGGCCGGGCGGCCTGATTGTATGGATCATGCTCCTGGAGGATCGACCCCTACCCGGAGGTGCTTGTGCATTTGCTGATCGCGGCCGCCGGCAGTGGCCGCCGCATGGGGGCTGCCGGCAACAAGCTGTTGCTGGATGTGGCCGGTCGGCCCGTGCTGGCCTGGACCCTGGATGCGGTCCTGGCTTGTGCTGCCATCCGCTGGGTCGGCATCGTCGGTCAGCCGGTGGATGCCGAGCCGATTGCCGCGATCGTGGCGGCGGCTCAAGCGGATCGGCCTGTGCAGTGGATCGAGGGGGGGGAGACGCGTCAGGAGTCGGTGCGACGGGGGCTGGCGGCTCTGCCGGCGGCGGCAGAAGGGGTGCTGATCCATGACGGCGCTCGCTGCCTGGTGAGCGTGGAGCTGCTGGAACGCTGCGTGGCGGCGGTGCGCGCTGGTGAGGCGGTGATCGCTGCCACCCCGGTTACCGACACGATCAAGGTGGTGGATGACCAGGGCACGATCACGGCCACCTCTGATCGCCGCCTGCTCTGGGCCGCCCAGACTCCCCAGGGTTTTCCGGTCGATCGCCTGTGTCAGGCCCATCGCCAGGCGGAGGCCGAGGGCTGGAGTGTCACCGACGATGCGGCCCTGTTTGAGCGGCTCGGGTGGCCGGTGCGGGTGCTGGCGTCTTCGCCGGCCAACATCAAGCTCACCACTCCCTTTGATCTGACCGTCGCCGCGGCGGTGCTGGGGGGGGTGACGCGCCATCCCGATCGTGGACCAGATCTTCTGTATTGAAAATTCTTTTCCAGTACCACAGCAAGCTGGTCCTTTTGCGTGGTTGATGTGATGATGCTACATATTCGTCAAGTGGATTTCAGTTGATGGCAGTATCCAGTCAGTCTATTGGCCTTGATCATTTCAAGGCTGCTATCAGACTTTTTTCGGGATTTCGGCCGCTGCTTGGTTTGCCTGTGGTGATGGCGCTGGGCCTGGGCACGTTGCCGGCTCGGGCGCTGCCAGCCGCTTCCGTCCAGCTTTTCCGCCTCAATGGCAATGGCCTCAAGCCGATGCCGGCCATCACGGATGCTCTGGATCGGGCCCAGCTGCAGAGCAAGGCCCTGGCTCAGGCGCCCCAGGCGCCCCAGGCGGTCAAAGCACCCGTGGTGCTCGTGGCCCAGAGCAGTCCAGCTTCGCTCGGATCGCTCTCCAGTTATAGCCAGTCGTTCGTCGGTGCCCTGCCAGCCAATCTTGCCGGCAACGTGAGGCTCGTTTACATCGATCCCAACACCGGCACGATCGGGCAGGTGTTGGAAGAAATTGAAATGAGCGGCCCCAACGTCTCCATCAGTCCCGATCGTCTCCAGATCAGCATCAGGCTTCAGCCCACCAGCTCGATTCAGCCGGGGCAGACGGTGATGATGCAACTCCCTTCCACCACGCCGGCAGGGGATCCGATCGTCTATCCCAATCATCTGGCGTCCACCCCCTGTCAGTTCACGGTCACGGCGGTCTCGGCCCTGCCTCTGACCCCGTTGACTCCTGTTGCTCCCGCGGGAGCTCCACTTGCTGCAGCAGCTCCAACGGCCGCGGCTGGAATCTCTCCCCTGTTGATCCTGGGGGTCGTGGTGTTGGTGGGTGTAGGCGTGGCCGCTGCCGCCGGAGCTTTCAGCAGTAGCAGCGGCGGTGGGACCAATCCCAGTTCGCAGTAACTTCGCGTCTGCTCGTTAGCCGTTCAAACCGATCTGTTTTTTCTTCCAGCAATCGTGCGTCCAATGTTCAGCCTGCCCTTGTCAACCCTGCTCTCCAGTCCTGCTGCTTGGCTGATCCTCGGCTTGGCGGCCAGCACCGATCTGGTGCTGAGCCCAGCCTCGTTCGCTGCTCCGCCCAGCCCTTCGCCCTGCCAGGCAGCCGCCGCGGCGTCTTCCCCGGTCGCCGCGGCGGCTGGCAGTCCCTCCACCGATCTGCTGCTGGCCCAGGCCCTGCCAAGCCAACCGATCGGCGTTGAGCTCGGTGAGCCCGCCTGTACTTACGATCCCGTTGTGCCTTCCAAGCCTCAGCTGATTCGGGGCCTCTGGTGAGCGCTGGCGAGCTGATCCATTCCCCTGGCTGAGCCCCGCTGATCGGCCTTCGCTTCGGCATGCTGTCAGCGGTTCGGCTGATCGGTGGTGAAGGCCAACTCTGCCCAGCTGAGAGCGTCCGTTGGGATCAATCCCTGGGCGATCCCCGGTTTCCGGCTCACTGGCTTCGGTCTGACCGGCTTCCGGTTGACGGGCTGCAGAGGCTTGTCGGCTGGATGGCGCTCGTTAAGAACTTTCGTGCTGGTTGCAGCGCTGGTTGCTCTTGCGGTGGCGATCACCCCGGACCCGTTCGCTGCGGCCTCGGCGGCAGCGTCAGTTCCGTCGACTGGCATGCCAGCCCCAGTGCAGCCGAAGGGACTGCCGGCCCCCGATCCAGCGACTGCAGCCTTGCAGCCGGAGGCGCCGGTGCCGGCGTGGGTGAGCCTGGAAGGCAGGCCGGTGATCGAGATCCGTTCTGCCGTCGGTGCCCAGACTCCGGCGGGGGTGGCCAGGCGGGCTTCCGACGATCTGCGGGCCCTGGCGGACAGCCCGATCGCCCCTGAGCAGTTGCAGGTGCGCGAGCTGCCGCCTTACACCATGATCGGCCTGGTGGGAGACGACGGCCGTTTCCATCCCCGTCTGGCCCTTGATGATCGGGCCGCGGCGGCCTTCGGACTCTCCCGCAGCGAGCTCGCTGTGCAGTACCGCGATCAGTTGCGTGGGGCGATTCGTCAGTACCGCAGCAGCCATACGCCGCTCAGCTGGCTGCGGGGCACGGCCCTGGCTTTGCTGGTGCTGGCCATCTATCTCCTCTGGATCCGCGGCCAGAGCTGGCTCAATCTGCAGTTGGCCGCCAGGATTAATCGCCTCGCCCGCCAGGGCGGTCTGGGTCTGAGGTTGGGCGGTAGCCAGGTGCTCGACTCCCAGCAGGGGCAGGAAGCCCTGCAGCTGCTGCGCCGGCTGGGGCATTGGAGCCTGCTGCTGCTGATCAGCTATCTGCTGGTTCCCCTGCTGCTCGGTTTGTTTCCGCCCACCCAGGTGATCGCTGAGGGATTGCGTGCGCACCTGCTGCAGGTGTTGCAAAGGTTGCTGAATGGCCTGTTCGCCGCGGTTCCCAGCCTGCTGACGATTGCCTTGATCCTGGCGCTCACCCGTCTGGCGATGCAGGCCTGCGGGGCCTGGTTCCTGGCGATCGAGCGGGGCCGGCTGCAGTTTCCGGGATTTTATCCGGAGTGGGCGAAGCCCACGGGCCGGCTGGTGTCAGCGGCGATCCTGATGGCGGGCCTGGTGATTGCCTATCCCTATGTGCCCGGCTCCGGCAGCAAGGTGTTTCAGGGTGCCGGGCTGTTCGTGGGGGTGCTGGCGGCCCTGGGATCCAGTGCTGTGGCCACCAATGTGATCAGTGGCTTGATGTTGATTTATACCCGTGCCTTTCAGGAAGGGGATCGGGTGGAGATCAACGGCGTGGTGGGGATGGTCCAGGATCGCGACCTGCTGGTGACCCGCATCCAGACCCCTCGCGATGAGCTGGTGAGCATCCCCAATGCCACGGTGATCACCTCTTCGATCATCAATTTCAGCTTCTCGCGCCGGGAGATCCAGCGGCCGGTGGCGGTCGCCACCACGGTCACCATCGGCTACGACGTGCCCTGGCGGCAGGTGCAGGCGCTGCTGCTGCAGGCGGCCCGCAGCACGGACGGGATCGTCTCCGATCCGGAGCCTCTGGTGCTGCAGACCGCGCTCAACGATTTCCACATCAGTTATGAACTCAACGCCCATGTGCGGGAGGTGGATCGCTATCGCGAGACCCTCTCGGCCTTGTTGGCAGCGATTCAGGACAGTTTTGCGGCAGCTGATGTCGAGATCATGTCGCCTGGCTACCACGCCATCCGCGACGGCAACGCCCGCACCGTGCCACCACCCCCTCCTGATCCGACCCCCTCAGCTGTGCCGCGGAAGGCTGGATCCACTCCTTAGGTGAGCAGGCTGAGGCGGCCCCGATCGCCGTCGAGGCGCGCCCGCACGCCAAGGGGCAGGGCGGCATTGCCCACGTGGTGGCCGATCGGCAGCTGGGCCACCACCGGCACCCCGAGATCGAGGCTGCGTTCGCGCAGCACCTGGTCGAGGTTGAAGCGGCGTTCCGGTGGCTCGCCGGCACGGGCATCGGCGGTGTCCCAGCCCTCGAAACTGCCGAAGCCGAGGCCGGCCAGCTGTTGCAGGGCGCCGCAGAGGCGCCATTGGGTGAGCATGCGCTCGATCCGATAAGGGGGCTCGCCCACGTCCTCGAGGATCAGGATGGCGCCTTTGAGTCGTGGCAGGTGGGGGGTACCCAGCAGATGGGTGGCCACGGTGAGATTGGCCACCAGCAGCGGCCCTTCGGCGCAGCCGCTGTGCCAGCCGATCCCCTCGAGATCGGCCACCGGTGCACCGAACAGCAACTCCTGCAGCCGTTCCTGGCTCCATGCCGGTTCGGCGGCCAGGGTGGTGAGCATCGGTCCATGCACGCCGCCGCCAAGCCCTTGGCAGACCCGGTCGAACAGCAGGGAGGTGACGTCGGAGAAGCCCAGCAGCCAGCCAGAGGGTTGCTGCAGTGGATATTCCAGCAAGCGGGCCGCTCCCCAGCCGCCACGCACGCAGGCCAGCAGCGCCGCCTGGGGTTCGCCGGCTGGGCCAGGCGCGATCAGATCGGCCAGCCGTGCCTGATCGCGGCCGGCCAGGTAACCCCAGCGGCGCTCGCCATAGGCGAGGGGGTCGCCGATCACCTCCAGCCCCCAGCCCGCCAGGATCGCCAAGCCTGCCTGCAGGCGAGCGGTTTCCTCGAGCGCTGAGCTGGCGGCCACCAACCGCACCCGATCGCCGCGGCGCAGGGGGGGCGGCTGGGGAGTGAAAGGGGCGGCCATCAGAGCTGGGGCAGGATCAGAGCCAGCAGCAGCAGGCCGCCAAGTTTCACCTGGTTGCTGAAGTGGTGGCCGTAGGCGCTGCGGGGCAGCTCTGGGCGCTGCAACTGGTGGGCTTCGCGCAGCATGCCGGCGCTGGCCAGGGCCCAGGGCAGCCAGAACAGCGCCCCACCGATCCCCTGGAGCTGGGCCGCCAGCGCCAGGGCCGTGGCGGTGAGGCCGTAACAGAGGGCGACAGCTTGGGGTGCCCTTGGGCCCAGGCTGAGGGCACTGCTGCGCACGCCCACCACCCGGTCGTCATCCCGGTCGGCCATCGCATAAACGGTGTCGAAGCCGAAGGTCCAGGTGAGGGTGGCCAGCCAGGTGAGGGCCAGGGGCCAGCCCTGCAGCGTGCCGCTGGCGGCGGCCCAGGGAATCAGCACGGCGAAGCCCCAGCAGAGGGCCAGCACCAGCTGGGGGTAGCCGAACCAGCGCTTGGCTGAGGGATAGAGCAAGACCGGCGGCAGGGCCGCCAGGGCCAGCAGCAGGCAGAGTTTTTTGGAGGCGGCGGGCAGGGCCAGCACCACCAGCAGCGCGGCGAGCAGGCAGAGCACCAGCAGAATCACGGCGGTGCTGACGCCCAGGCGGCCAGCGGCCAGGGGGCGATGGCGGGTGCGTTCCACCAGCGGGTCGATGCGCCGGTCCCAGAGGTCGTTGGCGATGCAGCCCGCCGCACTCACGGCCAGCCCGCCCAGCACCATCCAGCCCACCAACGGCGGCGGCGGCGGCGCCAGGGGCTGGAGCCACAACGCCCAACCGGCGGGAATCAGCAGGATCAGCCGCCCGCTCGGCTTGTGCCAGCGCACCAGCTCCAGCGAAGCCCGCAGGTCGGCGCCGAGGGAGCCGGCGGTCTGGGGCCTGGCTTCCGTCATCGGCTCGGGGGCAATGAATCCAGGGTAGGAGTGAGCCTGGATCACGCCGTCGTCAGCCGGTTGGGGCGTCGAAGCCTCCTCGTGCTGGGGTGGCAGCGGCTCCGGGCAGCCTGGATTTCCGCTCACACGGTTCGGCGCTCGGCCCGAGAGCACTTTCAATGGCAAAGTGACGCCGCCTCCGGCCGCCGGTCCTGCCCCATGGTCCAGTCCTCCGCCGTGGTCAGGCCTGTGGCTGAACGTCGGGTGGCGGCGATTGATATCGGCACCAACTCGATCCATCTGCTGATCGCCGCGATCGATCCGGCGTTGCACAGTTTCAGTGTGGTGCTGGCTGAAAAGTCCACCACGCGGCTCGGTGAGCGGGATCCAGACACGGGCGATCTCAGTGCTGATGCGATTGAACGGGCCTTCCGCACCCTGCGCCATTGCCGTGATCTGGCCGCTAGCCATGGCGTCGAGCAGATCGTGACGGCGGCCACCAGTGCGGTGCGGGAGGCGCCCAATGGTCGCGATTTTCTGCTGGCGCTGCAGGAGCAGCTTGACCTGGACGTGGATCTGGTGAGTGGTCCGGAGGAAGCCCGCCTGATCTACCTCGGTGTGGTGTCGGGGATGGCCTTCGGCGAGACGCCCCACTGGATCCTTGACATCGGCGGCGGCTCCACCGAACTGGTGCTCGCCGACGGACGGGATGCCCGCGCCCTGACCAGCACCCGCATCGGCGCCGTGCGGCTGCAGCGGGAGTTTTGCCAGCAGGATCCGCTCAGCGAGCCGCGACGCACCTTTCTGCAGGCCTACATCCAGGGGGCCCTTGATCCGGCCGTGGCCCAGGTGAAGCGGGCGCTGAAGAGCGGCGAATGCCCGGTGATGGTGGGGACCAGTGGCACGGCGATGGCCCTGGCGGCTCTGGCGGCGGCCGAGGATCCCAAGCCGCCGCTCAAGCTGGGTGGCTATCGCCTCAGTCGGGAGCGGATCGATCAGTTGGTGGAACGGCTGCTGCTGCTGACGCCCGAGCAGCGCCGGGCCCTGGCGCCGATCAATGATCGCCGCGCCGAAATCATCGTGCCGGGCTCGTTGATCCTGCAGACGGCGATGACGATGCTGGGGGCCAAGGAGTTGGTGGTGTGTGAGCGGGCGCTGCGCGAGGGGCTGATCGTGGACTGGATGCTGCGCAACGATCTGCTCGGCGATCGCTTTGCCTTCCAGAGCACAATCCGGGAGCGCACGGTGTTGCATCTGGCGCGCAATTACGGCGTTGATGCGGGGCGGGCGGATCGGGTGGCGAGCCATGCCCTGAGCCTCTACGACCAGACCTACGGCCTGCTGCACCACGATGAGGGGGAGGGGCGGCTGCTGCTCTGGGCGGCCGCCCAGCTGCACACCTGCGGCAAGCACATCAACATCGCCGCTTATCACAAACACACCTGGTATCTAATCCGGCATGGGGAGTTGCTGGGCTACTCCGAAACCGAACATCTGATGGTGGCGGCGATGGCTCGCTATCACCGCCGCGGCTTACCGAAGAAACGGCATGAGTCCTGGCAGCTGATCGAAGGTCGGCAGGAGCGGCGCACGGTGGCCAGCCTTTCGCTGGTGCTGCGCCTGGCCGCCGCCCTCGATCGCCGACCGGAGGGTGTGATCGCCGCGCTCCAGGTCCATCCCGAAGGGCCGCGCAGCAACCCCAGTGGTTTCAGGGTGAGCCTGCAGCCACTGCCCAGCAGTGAGGTGCAGGCCAGCGGCGAGGCGCCGGCAGCGGCGGATCTGAGCCTCGAATACTGGAGCCTGCAGGCCTGCACCGATGTGGTCAAGGAGGCCACCGGGCTGCAGATGCGGCTGCCGGCCAGTCCTGCCGCGGGGATGATGCCGATCGGCTCGGGCCTGACCCAGCCCGGATCCGCGGCTGCGGCTGTGGCCGGCTGAAGCGGGCGGGGATTCGCGGGCTTGCTTGTGCTGCTGGTTTTCCAGCCGGTGCCTCTGGCTTCCCAGCCGGTGCCTTCGCTGTTTTGTGGAGGCGACGTCAAGCTCAGCCGAGGCTGCCGCCCAGCAACCGGATTGATGGCACTTCAGTTGATCTGAGGACTGCCGACCTGAATCAATTTGGTTGTCTTGTCGAAGTATCTTGGCAAGCTTCGGTTTGGATGGGCCGTTTAGATTCCAGTCTAAAAATGTGCTCGAATGGCTCAATCCGTTCATGCAGGTCTAGGTTTGCCATCGCCCAGACGCGTTTCTGGCGAAGCCCATCTGTAGGTGTAATCACAGTCAAGTGTGATTACAGTAAAAACCCAAAATCAAGATGGGCGATACTGGATTCGAACCAGTGACCCCTTCCGTGTGAAGGAAGTGCGCTACCGCTGTGCTAATCGCCCAAGTGCAGCCACCAGGATCTGGTCCGTGACTCCTGCGGCAGCATAGATCACGGCTGGGGCGGATCCGTTCCGCTGCGGACCCCTCGGGGGTGGGGGCGTTGATCCTTCAGCATGGAGTCTTGTCAGCCGCTGCCGGTGTCCGAGTCCGCCGCCATCCCATCCGCCGATATCCCTGTAGCTGAAACCGATGTGCTGATCATCGGCGGCGGGGTGTGTGGCACCGCCCTGCTGTTTGAACTGGCCCGCTACACCGATCTCGGCCACCTCACCCTGGTGGAGCGCTACGACCAGTTGGCCCAGGTCAACTCCCGTGCCACCAACAACAGTCAGACGATCCACTGCGGCGACATCGAGACCAACTACAGCCTCGAGAAGGCGCGCTCGGTGAAGCACACCGCCGAGATGATCGGTCGCTACGCCGAGTTGCTGGCGCCCGAGCAGGCCAGTCGCTGTGTGTTCCGCACCCCCAAGCTGGTGCTGGCAGTGGGGGAGCGGGAATGTGCTTTCCTGCGCCAGCGCTTTGCCAGCTTCTCGCCCCATTTCCCGGCGATGGAGTTGCTGGAGAAAGCGCAGATCGCCGAGTGGGAGCCCGCCGTGGCCCTGGTGGATGGGGTGTTGCGTCCCGAGGAGATCGTGGCGATCGGTATCCGCCATTCGCCCACAGCGGTGGATTACGAGGCCCTGGCCGAGTCGTTTGTGCAGCAGGCGCGCCTGGCCTTGGCCGACAGCGGCCGCCAGCTGGATCTGCAGCTGGGCACCGAGGCCGAGCGGCTCGTGCCGGAGGCCGATGCCATTCGGGTGGAGCTGCGGGGCCCCACCGGACGCCGCACGCTGCGGGCCCGTCATGTGGTGGTCAACGCCGGCGCCCACAGCCTGTTGCTGGCCCAGCGGCTGGGTTTCGGTTTGGAGTACTCCTGCCTGCCGGTGGCGGGCAGTTTTTACTTCACGCCGGATCTGCTGCGCGGCAAGGTCTACACCGTGCAGAACGACAAGCTGCCCTTTGCCGCGATCCATGGCGATCCGGATGTGCGGGCCCCCGGCAAGACCCGCTTCGGCCCCACGGCGCTGCTGTTGCCGTTGCTGGAGCGTTACCGGCCGGCCTCGTTCTGGCAGTTCCTGCAGGTGCTGCGACTGGATTGGGCCGTGCTTGCCGTGTTCTGGCAGCTGTTCAGCGTGGCCGATATCCGGAGCTACATCGTGCGCAACCTGCTGTTCGAGCTGCCCTGGCTGGGCCGCCGTCTGTTCCTGGCCGATGCCCGCAAGATTGTGCCCGGCATGAAGCTGGAGGATCTGCGCTTTGCCAAGGGCTATGGCGGCGTGCGGCCCCAGCTGATCGACAAGCGCAACCGTCGCCTGATGCTCGGTGAGGTGAGTATCCCGGCGATCCCCAGGCTGATTTTCAACGTCACTCCCTCCCCCGGCGGTACCTGCTGCCTGGGCAATGCCGAACGGGATCTGGAGGTGATTGCGGCCCAGCTGGATTGCTGGGTGGATCGCCAGCGGCTGGCCCGGGAGTTGCACGGTGAGTCGGTGGAGGTGTTGGCGGCGGAGAGCCGTTCGCCAGGCACCGATGGCCCGCTCGATCGGCGCAGCGAAGCTGCTTAACGTTCGGGGGTGGTGCGCTGCAGGCGATCAACCGGGTGGTCGGTTTCGCGTTGGTCGGTCGCGTCGGTGAACGTGGACTGCTGGGCCTGGAGCGCTCCATTCCCCTGCTGGGCAGCGTTCTCGGCGGTGGTATCGACGATGAGATCACCCGCCGCCTGGGTGCGTTCGCCTCCGCGGCCCTGGCTGGCGGGGGGACCGGATTCAGCCGCCCGAGCCACGACCAGCCGTGAGCAGGCGGTGGAGCTGATCGATGTCGAGCTGATCGACGTGAGAATCATCGAGGGACCTCCCTTTTGCGCTCTTTCCTTGAATCTTCATCGGCTCGATCCTGCTGATCCCGAAGCGCTCGCCGACTACGAACGGGCCTTTTACGCCGCCTTCGTTCGCGCCAAGGCCAATCTGCTGGCGCGGCGCCTCTGGCACTGGGATGACAGTGCCGGCCGTCTTCGCACCCGCATTCCCTATGCGGATCAGGTTGTTTTTCTCCTGTGTGATCCAGTGGATGCTGGCCTCGGCGCGGTGGACACCGCCATTGCCCTGAACTGCCGGCTCGCTGAGCATCAGAGCGCGATCCTCGGCTTTGAGCCGCCGCCGCCGCTGGAGGGTCATTGCGAGATTCTGGCCTTGTTCTCGCGGCGTGACGCCGATCTCTCCGGCCTGCGTAACTTCATGCGCACGGCGGCCCAGCAGGCCCTGGCGCTGGGCCTGAAAACCGCCGATGCCACCTGCACCGATCGCTTGCTGCCCGTTTACCGCCACATCGGTGGCCAGCCCCTCGACACCTCCACCATCGACGGCGAGCGCCGCACCCGCCTGCGCTTCAAGCTCGAGACCATGGCCCAGCTCGAGCGGCTCACCTAAGGGTCAGGATGGAGGGCCGATGCCGGCCCATCCCGTGACCACCGGCTTCCATGACTGGGATTTTCGCCCGCCCCAGTCCGCTGCGATCGGCGACCATGACGTGCCTCTGGTCTCCAGCCATCTCGAGGGGCGTCGCATTGCCCTGGTGGTCACCGGCGGGATCGCCGCTCTGCGGACGCCGGATCTGGCCAGGGCTCTGCGCCGCCGCGGTGCCGAGGTCACAGCGATCTGCAGTGCCGAGGCCTTGCCCTTCGTGGGGCGCCAGGCCCTGGAATGGGCCACCTGCAGGCCTCTGGTCACCCGCCTGAGCTGGCGGGCCGAGCATCTCTCCGATGCCGAGCCCTTCGATGTCTGGCTGGTGGCGCCAGCCACGGCCAACACCATCGCCAAGCTGGCCAGCGGCATCGCCGATACGCCCGTGACGGCGGCGCTGGCTTCGGCCCTGGGGCGTCTGGAGCAGGGCCGCACCCGGCTGTTGATGGCGCCGACCATGCACGGCTCGCTGCACACCTCGATCCTGGAGCGCCAGGCCAGATCGCTGGCGCAGCTGGGGGTGACCTGGCTGGCCCCCCGGGATGCCTACGGCAAGCACAACCTGCCTGATCTGGAGGTGCTGGTGGTGGCTGTCTGCCGGGCCGTCAGCAGCAGTTCGCTGCGGGGCCGGCGGATCCTGGTGACCGGTGGCCCCACCCCGGTGCCGATCGACGGCGTGCGCCGCATCGTCAATCGGTTCAGCGGCCGACTGGCGGCGGCGATCAGCGAAGAGCTGCTGTTGCGGGGGGCCGATCCCCTATTGCTGCTCGGCCAGGGGTCGACGCCGCCGCCCGCCTGGATTCCCCATCACCTGGTCAGCAGTTTTGACGACTATCGGGATCAGGTGCTGGCGGCGCTGGCGGGGGGGCTGGATGCCGGTATTTTTTCGGCGGCAGTGGCCGATTACCGGCCCCGACAGGTGCATCCGGGCAAGTTGGCCAGTGGCGAGGCGTCGCTGAGCCTCGAGCTGGAGCCGACGGAAAAGGTGATTGATCAGGTGCGCGCTGCCGATCCACGGCTGCCGATGGTGACCTTCAAGGTGCTCGCCGGCGGCAGTGACGCCGAGCTCTTGGCCGTGGCCCGCGCCAGGTTGGATCGCTTTGAGCTGGTGGTGGCCAACCGGGCCGAAGAGGTGCGGGGCGATGAGCAGAGCGCCTGGTTGGTGAGTGCCAGCGGCGAAAGCCGCCATTGCGGCAAGCCCGCCATCGCCCGGGCGATCGTCGACTGGCTGGAGCTGGCGGCGCCCTGGCCGTGAGCGGCCTGGCGATCAGTCAGCTTCCGGACAGCGCTGGAGCTGGGCCAGCACGGCGGGGTTCACCTCGATGCTGGTCGCTCCGGTGAAGAGGTCATGGTGCTGGCGGCGCAGGCTGCGGGCCCGGGCATTGAGCTGGCGCTGGGCTTCGGCCAGCTCCAGGCGGTGGCGGCGTTCCCAGGCCTGCAGCCCCTCATCCTGCTGCTGCCGCCAGAGGGCCAGCTGACGCTCATAGCGCTGGCGATCGAGCTCCTGGTCCTGCTCGCTGAAGCGCTCCTCCAGGGCCTCATCCCAGACGGGCGGCGCGCTCAGCAGGGGCTGGCTCTGCTGCTTGACGCGGCTCAGTCGCCGCTCGGCCTGGCGCAAGGCCGCCAATTCGGCCCTCAGGGTTTGGCTGCTCTGGCGGCAGAGCTTTGCCTGCTTCTGGTGCTCGGCTGGGGGCGCAACCAGCGACGGCTTGCCCCCGGGTGCGGGGCCCTGGCAGGCCATCAGGCTGGCCGCCAGCAGCAGGATCAGCGGGCCGAGATGTCGGCGCATGGGTGGCTCGGAAGCGGTGGCGGTGAATGGACGCCCATTCTCGCGGCGGTGGTTCAGAGCGCGCCACCGCGGAACAGGTGCTGGTGGCTGGCCGAATAGAGCTTGGAGCGGGCCTGTTCAGGCGCAGCCAGGGCCGGGCTGATCACGTAGAGGGTGGTGCGGATCAGCTGCCGTTGGCGGCTGGCGGCGGCCATCTCCTGCAGCGGTACCACCGTGAGCCACTGGTCCGGCCAGCTCACCCGATAGCCGATCGCCACGGGAGTGTCGGCGGGATAGTGCAGCAGCAGCTCGGCCTGCACCTCCTCCACGTGACGGGCACTGAGGTAGAGGCAGAGGGAGGCTCGCAGTGCGGCCAGGTGGGCGAGGGATTCGGTTTCAGGCACGCCGGTGCGGCCACCGGTACGGCCGAGCACGATCGTCTGCACCAGGCCGGGGATCGTCAGCTCCCGGCCCAGGGCCGCGGCGGTGGCCTGGTAGGCGCTGATGCCCGGCACCACCTCGACGCCGATACCAGCATCGGCCAGGCGGCAGATCTGTTCCTGAATCGCGCCGTAGAGGCAGGGATCGCCATCGTGGAGTCGCACCACCCGCTTACCGGCTCTGGCCCGATCGACCACCACGGCGATCACCTCTTCAAGGGTGAGGCTGCTGGTGCGGATACGTTCACAGCCTGCTGGTGCCAGGGCCGCGATCTGGGGGCTCACCAGGGAGTCGGTCCAGACGAGCACCTCGGCCTGCTCCACCGCCCGGGTGGCCCGCAGCGTCATCAGGTCGGGGGCCCCGGGCCCGGCGCCGACGATCATCACGCCGCTGCTCGACTGCTGGGACATGGCTGCAGCGGCCTCGCTTGAGGCTGGGGACGAAAACGGGACGGGAGACGGGGACGAAGCAGGGATCAAGGCGTCACTCCACTGGGGTCGGGCAGGGGCCGGTGGCGGCCCAGCAACCACCAGAGGCCCAGACCTCCGGCGGCGATCAGCAGCAGGCTCATCAGCTGGGCCATGCGCAGGCCGCCCTGGCAGAAGGGCGGCTGGCTGAACAGGCAGAGGGGATCGAGCCGCAGCGCCTCGATCCACACCCGGCCCGTGCTGTAAGCCATCAGGTACACGCAGCTCATCGCCCCGGCCGGCAGGGCGATGCGGCCGCGGCTGGCGAGGCGGAACAGGCCGAGCAGCAGGGCACAGACCGCCAGATCCCAGAGCGATTCATACAGAAAGGTGGGATGGAAGCTCGACTCAGCCAGGAACAGCACCGGTCGGTTGGCGGGCGGGATAATCACCGCCCAGGGCAGGGAGGTGGGCAGGCCGAAGGCTTCTGAATTGAAAAAATTGCCCCAGCGGCCGATCGCCTGACCCAGGGCCACCGCTGGCACGAGAACGTCGAGCAGGGGCCAGAAGGCTTGGCGCCGCCAGCGGCAGAACAGGATCGTCACCAGGGTGCCGCCGAGCAGGGCGCCATGGATGGCAATGCCGCCGTGCCAGATCGCGAACACATCGGGCCAATGGGCCTGGTACTGGCGCCACTCCAGCGCCACGTAGTAGGTGCGGGCACCGATCACGGCGCCAAGCACCAGCACCGGCAGCAGATCGGCGATCAAGGCAGGATCGAGGCCCCGCCGCCGCCCCAGGGCCATGGACAGCACCAGGCCCAGCAGCACCGCCGTGGCGATCAGCAGGCCATACCAGCGCAAACTCAAGGGGCCCAGCTGGAAAACCAGGGGCCCCGGCGAGCTCAGGGTGGACAGAAGAGCCATGGGCTCGGCAGCACCACTGGGAATCAGAAGCCCTCCGCGGCCTGTACTTTCTCCACCTGGCGCTTCTTGAGCACCAGCATGATCTGGGCCAGGGCGACGACGGCGAAGAAGGCGAGCATGCCGTAGATGCGCACGGGGTTCTGCAGCACCACTTCCACATCCAGCTGGCCGAAGCCACCGACATTCGGATCATTGGTGAGCGGTGCGCCGGCTTCCACCTGATCGCCGACGGCCACCTGCAGGCTCGGGCCAGCAGGGATGGTTTCGGTGACGCTGCCGGAGGCGGTGCTGATCTCCACCAGCGTGGCGCCGTTCTCACCAGCGGTGATGCTGCTGATCGTGCCGGTGGCGGGGGCGTTGAAAACACCGTTGTTGGTCTTTTCACCGGCGGGGGTCACCTGGCCGCGGCCGCGGTTGCCGCCGACGTGGAGCTGATATTTGCCGAAGTGGATGGAGCTGTCGGTGGCGGGATCAGGCGCCAGCACAGGGAAGACGATCTTCTGGTGCTGGTCGCCGGGGATGGGGCCGACCAGAATGATGTTGGGCTGGTCGTCGCTGTATTGGGTGTAGTAGACGCCGGCGGTCTCTTCTTTCAGCTCGTCGGTGAGCCGCTCGGGCGGGGCCAGGGTGAAGCCCTCGGGCAGCATCACCACGGCGCCCACGTTCAGGCCGGTGCGGCTGCCATCGCTGGAGACCTGCTGCACCGAAGTGTCATAGGGGATCTCCACCTCAGCCTTGAACACCGTGTCTGGGAAGACCGCCTGGGGCACTTCGGCTCGGGTGATCTTCTTGGCCAGGTGGCAGTTGGCGCACACCAGCTTGCCGGTGGCCTCCCGGGGATTGGCGTAATTCTGCTGAGCCCAGAAGGGATAGGCCCAGCTGGGGCTGGCGCCACCCAGCAGCACCGTGAAGGCAAGCAGGCTGCCGAACAGAAGGGAGAGGGAACGACGCATGGGGAGGGGCGGGCGGCGGAAGCTGGGATGGGGCGACGGGGCTGGGGCGCTGGCGCTCAGAGCGCGGGGATCAGCCCCACCAGGGCTTCTCGCCGGTTCGGAAGTCGGTTTCGCTCCACTGGCTGAGGAAGACGTTGTCGCTCTCGACGTTGATGTGGGCCAGGGCGAGAGGCAGGGGAGCCGGACCGCGCACCACCTTGCCGGTGGCGTCGTACTGGCTGCCGTGACAAGGACACATGAACTTATTGGCACCGCTGTTCCAGGGCACGACGCAGCCCAGGTGGGTGCAGATGGCGTTGATGCCGTAGTTGCCGATGGCCTCAGGGCCCTCGACGATCAGGTAGGTGGGATCTCCTTTGAGGCCCTGCACCAGGCTGCGGTCACCCTCCTTGTGGGTGGCCAGCCAGCCGCTGGCGGTGACCGTGTTGCCCAGCTCGTCCTTAGCGGTGGTGCCGCCGCCGGATCCGGCGGCACGGGGCGGAATGAAGTAGTTGGCCACCGGGTAGAGCACGCCGAGGGCCACGCCGGTGACGGAGCCGAAGGTGAGCAGATTCATGAACTGCCGACGACCCATGCTGGGGACGTCACCGCTCGAAGAGGCCGCAGGAATCTGGGTCATGGGCAACCTTCCGGGAGTCCGGTCCAACGTGGCGCCCATTATGAACCTTGCGGTTCCCGGCCCGTGTGGCTACCGCGCTCGCCCTCGGCCGGCTGCAACATGCTGTTGTGCAGCACATCGCCTTTCGTGTCCGTCAGCGAACCGTTCAGAGCCGATCAACCTCTCTCTGGTGAGGAGGTGCTGGCCCTGCTGCGCCGGCGCTGGCAGGCCTCCTACGACCTGCAGCTGGTGCAGCGTCGTGGTCGCCTCTATCTGCAGGTGATGTGGGCCTATCTGGAGCAGCAGTCGTTTCCGCTCACGGCCCAGGCCTACGCCGAAGCCCTGGAGGAGCTGGTGGGCACCCTCAATGGTCTGGGGGTCGCCGCCCAGGTGCGCCAGTGGTTGGAGACCACCCGCGACAAGCCCCGGCTCGGCAAGGCTCTCTCTCTTCCCCTGGAGCTGCCGCCGGGGCGGGCCAGCGAATTTCTGCTCTAGAGGCTCCTGGTGGACGGCGGTCGGACAGCCCCAGGTCGGGTGATCTGGTCGCTGCTGGGCGGGCCTCGGCGGCGCTTCAGGTGCTGGCCACAGGCGCCGGCCGCAGGCCCTGGGTCAAGGCCACCAGGCCCACGCCGATCAGATACAGGGCCGTGATCGCGCCGCCGAGCAGCAGCATCGTCACCGGGTCGGTGGAGGGGGTCAGCACCGCGCCGGCCAGGGCGCTGATCAGGATCACCCAGCGCCAGGCCCCCAGCATGGTGCGGGCGTCGATCAGGCCGAGGGCGCCCAGCAGCAGCTGCAGCACCGGCAGCTGGAAGGCCAGGGCGGTGGCCACCATCAGCAGCAGCACGAAGTCGAGATAGCGCTCAATCGACCAGATCGGTTCGACCACATCGGCGCCATAGCTGACCAGGAAGCGCAGAGCTGCCGGGACCAGGGCCGACCAGGCAAAGGCCAGGCCGGCGGCGAACAGCAGGGTGGATCCAGCCACGGCCGGTGCCACCAGGCGCCGCTCGCGGCGACTGAGCCCGGGCAACACGAAGGCCAGGCCCTCGAACAGCACCCAGGGCAGGGCCAGGGTGAGGCCGGCGTAACCGGCCACCTTGAGGGAGACGAACAGAAACTCGCCGGGGGCCAGCTGCAGAAAGCGCACGCCGGTGGCGGGCAGCTCCAGCAACTTCACCAGCGGCTTCACGAAGGCCAGGCAGGCGGCTGCCGCGATCACCACCGCCAGCAGGCTGCGCAGCACCCGGCGGCGCAGCTCCTCCAGGTGATCCACCAGGGTCATTTCCACTTCGCCGGGAAACTCCTCCGGTGGCGCAGCGGCCCCGGCGGCAGCTTCGGCGTCGGCTAGCAGGGCAGCAGCGGTGGCCGATTCGGCTGCTGTGTTCAGCGCCAGGGACCGGCTCGGCTCCCGGTCGGGGTTGGCGATGGTGTCTGGCTCGCTCATGGCATCCCTATCCGTCTGAGGTTAAGGGCCTTCAGCCACCGTTGTCCTGGGGATTTGAGTGGCGATCCAGCAGCTCCAGGGCTCGCTGCGGTTGGCCCCAGAGGATCTCGCCGCCGCGATGGCGCACCGTGCCCGGTTCGGCGCCTGGAATGCGTTGCAGGGTGTCGGCCGCCACCATCACCACCGGTACGCGCGCATTGCCGCGCCCGCGGCTGAAGTGGGCCGCGAGGTCGGCGGCAGCGGCCAGGTCGGCTTCTCCTGGGGCCCCTTCCGATCCTTTGAGCACCACGTGGCTGCCGGGCAGTTCCTGGGCGTGGAACCAGAGGTCGCCGCGGCGGGCCTGGCGCAGGGCGATCCACTCGTTCTGGCGATGGTTGCGGCCCACCTGCAGCCGCAGCCCGCCGGCGCTGCGCAGCTCCAGCGGGCTGGGTTCAGCCGGTGAGCTGGATCGGCCGCCGCTACCGGCTCGGTTGCCGCGCCTGCGGGGCGCGGTCGGGGCGCTGCCGCGGTTGGGGCGCAGGTTGGCCAGTTGCTGCTCCTGCTCCTCGGCCAGGGCCTCGAGCTGGGTCCCATCCTCCAGTTGTTCGACGAAGGTGAGGCTGGTTTCCAGGCCCTGCAGGCGCTGTTGATGGTGCTCCAGGCGCGGCAGGATCGCCGCCAGTGAGCGGCGCAGCTTGCGGGCCTTGCGATACAGGGCCTGGGCCTCATCGATCTGGCCACGGTCTGGGTTCATCAGGCAGAGCAGGGCATCCGCCTGCTGCTGCAGCCCCTCGCTGGTGGGGACCGCATCGGCCAGGGCCTGCTGATGGTCGGCCTGCCGGCGTTCGCGTTCGATCGCCTGCCGCAGCCGCTGGGCCAGGCTGTGGCGGCGCTGCTCCCCGTACCGCTGGCTGAGCTGGTGGCCATAGAGGCGGGCCAGTCCACGGTTGATGGCCAGGTGGTTGATGGCCAGGCCGGACGCCTCGCCGCTGCTCGGGGCGGCCTCAGGCGGGCCCCAGCAGCGGTAGGTGTCGCCGCTTCCGAGCTGCAGCGCAAAGTGACCCTGCTCCAGGGCCTGCAGCCAGGCCTGCCACTGCTCCCACAGGAGCTGCCAGTGCGCTTCCGCCAGCGCCTGGACCGGCTGGTCGGCCCAGGCGCTTGGCACCAACTGGCGAATCAGGGCTGGGCTGGTGCCCTGGTAGGCCTCGAGCAGGGCCCGTTTCAGGCTGACGGGAACGAGCGTCAGCCGCCGCCGCCAGCTTTCCTGGCTCTCCAGTCGCCGGGGCGGTTCGCCTGCCATCGACGGCGGTGGGCCGTAGGCGTCGCCGGTGCCGATCGGCCGCCGCCGCGATTGGTCTGAGCGCACCTGTCGCCCCAGAGCGATCACCCGCCGCTGCTCGTCCAGCAGGAACAGATTGCTGTGGCGGCCCATCAGTTCCAGCACCAGGCTGCGCTGGAGTGCTTCACCCGGCCTGGGGGCGAAGCCCAGCTCCACCACCCGCTCCCAGCCCAGTTGCTCCAGGCTCACCAGGGCGAGGCCCCGCAACCCGTGCTGAATCTGCTGGGCCAGGGTGCTGCCCTCTCCCTGGCGCGCCGGCGGCGGGATCGCCAGCAGTCGCGGGGCCTCGGCCAGCCAGCTCAGATCGAGCCAGAAGCTGCCCTCCAGGCTGCGCAGGGCGATCTGCAGGCCGTGGGCTTCTCCCTGCTGCGCTTTCTCGAAGCGGCTTGGCAGCAAGACAGCCTGCAGCTCTGCCACCACCGCCTTGAGGGTGGTCAGATCCATCGCCTGGATGGCTGGCTGGGAAACGATCACCGCACTGCCTCTGCCCGCCCTTACTCTGCTGCCCAGCCCCACCGCCTGAAGGACCGTGACCGACAGCGCCGGTCGACTCACCGTGATCACCGGCCCCAGCGGGGTGGGCAAGGGCACGCTGGTGGCCCAACTGCTGCAGCGCCATCCGCTGATCTGGCTGTCGGTGTCAGCCACCACCCGGAGTCCCAGGCCTGGCGAACAGGAGGGCAGCAGTTATTTCTTCCTCGATCGTCCCAGCTTTGAGCGCCAGGTGGCTGAGGGGGGCTTGCTGGAGTGGGCCGAGTTCGCCGGCAATCTCTATGGCACGCCGCGCCAGCCGGTGGAGCGCCAGCTGGCCGCGGGCCGGCCGGTGCTGCTGGAGATCGAACTGGAGGGGGCCCGCCAGGTGCGGCACAGCTTTCCGGCCGCTTTCCAGGTGTTTCTGGAGCCCCCCAGTTTCGAGGAGCTGGAGCGGCGCATCCGCGGCCGCGGCACCGACAGCGAAGAGGCGATAGCCCGCCGGCTGGAACGGGCCCGGGTCGAACTGGCCGCGGCCAGCGAGTTTGATGCCCGCCTGGTGAATGGCGACCTGCTGCAGGCCCTGGCCCAGCTGGAGCAGCTGATGGGGCTTGCCGCTTAGGGGAGCGGGCTCAGGCGCCGGAGCGCCGCTTGCCGCACCCCAGGCAGAGGCCCCTGCACTGCAGGCCACGTCGGCACGGCCGCCGGTCTCAAGGACCAGACAGGCGGCTCTGCAGTCGGATCCACGGCTTGCAGCGATCCTGTTGTGCAGAGGCTTGGCGGGCTCCGCTGCTCAGGGAGAGCAGCCAAAAAAAAGCGGCCCTGGAAGGGACCGCTGGCTGTACCTGTGTTGTCGGCAACCCGTGCTGGCTGTTCAGAGCGGGTGGAAGAGCAGGTCGGGGAAGAAACGGTTGAACTCGATCATGATTCCGGCGGTGATCGTGAACCAGATGGCGGCGAAGACCGGCGCGGTGGTGAGGAACTTCTTCATGGCTACGGGGTTGGGTCGTTAAGGACGATGCGGCGCGGATTTCCTGGAACCGGCGACTTGGGAACCAAGTGAATCCGGTGGCGGGGAAGCCGATTCAGCGAGGCGAAACGGTGATCTTGCTGTCGGCTTCAGTGAGCTTGCCGGTGCCGAACTCCTTGAAGGCGGCCAGGGGCCAGGTGGCGGCGGCAAGGGTGGCCTTCAGGGCCACAGGCAGATCGATCTGGATCTCGTGCATGGTGGCGTCCTTGCGGCCGGCCACAGCCTGGAGATAGCCCCGGCCGGCCCAGCCGATGCAACCAGCGATGTAAAGGAAGGCGATGCCCGGAATGATGAAGTCACCGGCGTGGCTCCAGCGACCGTCAACGATCAGGTGGGGCAAGCCATCGGTGCCGCACAGGGCCTGGCTGTACATGGAGAAGCGGGCCTTGGCCTGGGCGGTGGTGGCGCCGGCAGCCCGCTGCTGGAAGCGGGCGCTTTCGGCACACGGGGTCAGGCCGCCGATCTCGGCATGGGCCACAGGGGCGAAGCCGAGGAGCAGGAAGGCGGAAAGAAGAACGGCGAAAAGACGGCGCATGGAGAGGGAGCCGGTTAGAGGCTGCCGTGGGGGCAGGATGTCACCAGCGGACAGTACGAGAGGCGATCCAGGGCTATGGCAACCGTTCTGGCGCTCGAAACAAGTTGTGACGAGTCGGCGGCGGCGATCGTGCGGGATCAGCGGGTGCTGGCCAGTGCGATTGCTTCCCAGGTGGAGGAGCACGCCCGCTGGGGTGGGGTGGTGCCCGAGATCGCCTCCCGTCGCCATCTCGAAGCCCTACCGACGCTGATTGATCAGGTGCTCGCCCAGAGCGGCATCGACCTGGCTTCGGTGGATGCGGTGGCGGCCACCGTGGCTCCAGGGCTGGTGGGGGCCCTGCTGGTGGGTTCGCTGACCGGCCGGACCCTGGCCCGGCTGCATGGCAAGCCTTTCGTCGGCGTGCATCATCTGGAGGGCCATCTGTGCTCGGCCCAGCTGGGCCAGGAGCCGCTGCCGCCAGGGCCCTATCTGGTGCTGCTGGTCAGCGGCGGACACACCGAGCTGGTGCGGGTGGATGGAGCCGGCTGCTACCGGCGCCTGGGCCGCAGCCGCGACGACGCCGCCGGCGAATGCTTCGACAAGGTGGCCCGGTTGCTGGGCCTGGGTTATCCCGGCGGCCCGGCGATTCAGGCGGCGGCGGTGAGCGGCGATCCGACCCGGTTTCGCCTGCCCAAGGGGCGGCTGTCCTTGCCTGAGGGGGGGTTCCATCCCTATGACTTCAGCTTCAGCGGCCTCAAGACCGCCATGCTGCGGCAGGTGCAGGCGCTGCAGGCCAGTGGCGAGCCCCTGCCGTTGGCGGATCTGGCCGCCAGCTTCGAGCAGGTGGTGGCGGACGTGCTGGTGGAGCGCAGTTGCCGCTGCGCCGCCGACGAGGGCCTCCAGACCCTGGTGCTGGTGGGTGGGGTGGCGGCGAACCAGCGGCTGCGCGGCCTGCTGGAACGCCAGGCCAGCGCCCAGGGACTGGCCTGGCGGGTGGCGCCCCTCGCCTACTGCACCGATAACGCCGCCATGATCGCCCTGGCGGCCGAGCAGCGTCTGCGGGCCGGCTGCACGAGCCCGACGACCCTGGGGGTGGCGGCCAGGCTGCCGCTCGAGCAGGCTGATCGCCTTTACGAAACTCAGGCGTGCTTTTAAAGCCGTTAAGGTGGAAACGTTCCGTTCGGACGTCAAGGTGCGGGTTTACCCGTCAACCCTGCCGCCCATCGACGGATTGCCCACCAGCAGACAGGTTGCTCAGCAGGCAGTTTGCCCAGCAGACAGTTTGCTCAGCAACAGCGTCACTCAGCTTCTGCGTTTTTCTGTAACAGAACGGCCCAGCAACAGCCAGGTTCAGCCTTCAGCCGGGCTGATCAGGTCTGACCCGGCAATCCCCAGCTTGCCCACTCCCCGCCCGTCCCCCCATGGCCCCGGCGAACAGCCCCGAACCCGTCTCCCAGGAAGAGCTCAACGCCTGGCGGCGCGGCTTCACGCCCCAGGCCGAAATCTGGAACGGCCGCCTGGCAATGCTGGGGCTCTCGGTTGGGATCGGCGTGCTGGTGCTGGCCAGATTCGTGGCCAGCTCCCACGGTTGAACGCTGCTGACCGAGTCCGGCCCCTTCAGAT
>CALPNT020000006.1 GCA_943325005.2 Bifidobacterium breve
GGGGATCCGCTGGGCCGGGGTCAGGGCATGCCGGCCTCGTCGTCAGGGCTTGGCGGGATTCTTGGCGGCAGGCTCCACGCACTTCACAGCGGCGGAGAGCTGACGACGGGCGATGATCACAGGCTGGGCCTGGGCCTTGAGCTCCACGGCCGCCTGCTCAAGCGTTTGCTTCTTGTTGCTGGCCACCTTGGCCACCTCGGCCTTGAAGGCCTTCAGCTGGGTGTTGAAGTTCTGCAGCCGCAGTTGCTCCAGCTTCTCCTTGGACGTTTCCAGGGAAGAGAGGGCTGTGGCCAGCGCCTTGTCGGCAGCGGTGGCTTCGCCCACGGTGGAAGTCGGCTTGAGGGCTGCCACCTGCTCAAGCGCTTGGCCGACCTTGGCCAGCTGGCTGCAGATCTGGCTTTCGGTCTTCTGTTCGCGCTCGGCAATGGTTTGTTTCTGGCAGCCGACGCTGGCCAGGGCCAGCAGACAGGTCAGGGCAAGCAGGGGGCGGCGCATGGAACCAAGAAATGTTCATTGCGAACTTTAATTGGGCGGCGCCGACCTGCCATCCCCTCTTAGCGATTCAATTCCGCGGCAGCGGCGGCCACACCGGCCCCGGTGGGTACCTTGCCCAGGCCCAGATCCTGCAGGGTCGCTTCGATCGCCGCCACGGCGGTGAGCACGTCCCGGTCGCAGACGAAGCCGAGATGGCCGATGCGAAACACATGGCCTTTGAGATGGTCCTGGCCGCCCGCCAGCAGGATGTCGAAGCGGTTCTTCACCTCCTTGCGCAGGCTTTCGGCATCGATGCCTTCCGGGGCTACGGCGGTGATCGCGGGGCTGCCGTGGCCTGCGGCCGCATAGAGGGGCAGGCCGATCGCCGTCATCGCCGCCTGGATGGCGCGGCGATGACGATCGTGGCGGGCGAAGATCGCCGCCAGGCCTTCGTGCTGCATCATCTCGAGGGCAGCCTCGAGGGCGAAGTAAAGGTTGATCGCCGGGGTGAACGGATTGCTATCGGCTTTGGCCGATTTCCGATACTTGCCGAGATCGAGGTAGAACTTCGGCAGGTCCGAACGCTCGTAGGCCGCCCAGGCCCGCTCGCTCATCGCCACGAAGCTCAGACCCGGCGGCATCATGTAGCCCTTCTGGGATCCGGAGCCGATCACATCGAGGCCCCAGGCGTCCATCGGCACATCGCAGGCGCCCAGGCTGGTGACGCAGTCGGCGATGGTCAGGGCGGTGCCATGGGTGCGCACGTGGCCGGCGATCGTCTGCAGGTCGTTGATCACCCCGGTGGAGGTTTCCGAGTGGGTGAGGATCACGGCCCGGATCGCTTTGCTGGTGTCCGCTTCAAGGGCAGCTTTGAAGGCTTCCGGATCGAGGGGCTGGCCCCACTCCGCCTTGATCACCTGGACGTCGAGGCCGTAGGCCTGCGCCACCTTCACCCAGCGCTCGCCGAACTTGCCGTTGTCGCCGCAGAGCACCCGATCGCCGCGGCTGCAGGTGTTGATGATGCCCGCCTCCATGGCGGCAGTGCCGCTGCCGGTGATCACCAGCACGTCATCGCTGGTCTGATGCAGCCACTGCAACTGCTCGGTGGTGCGCTTGACGATCTTCTGGAACTCGGCGCTGCGATGGCCGATCGGATGGCGACCCATCGCCTGCAGAACGGTTTCCGGCACGGGGGTGGGGCCCGGAATCATCAGAGTGAGCTTGTCCTGCATGGGAAGGCGGGCGAAGGGCGCGGCGATGGGTGGGGCGATGAATGGGCGAGGCGGTGCGCCGGCGAGTGATGGGGCGGGCGCGACCGGGTCCTTGCCTTGCCGTACGGCGGCAGTGCAATCCTCCACCATAAAAAACGGCCTTCCCGCCCCCGGCCCTTGCTGGGCTTGCCCACCCATCCCTTGAGCCGATGACCGACGATCACACCCTTGCCAAGCCGGCGGCTCCGGCGGAGAGCGGCGGTTTCACCCTGCCGGTGTGGCTGGCGGCCGCAGCGCGCGCGGCTCTGGCCGTGCTGCTGCAGGAGCCGTTCGCAGCGGAGTGTCCGCTGCAGTTGCTGCGGCCGGCGCGGCTGGCCTCGGTGCCGGTGCGGGCCGCCGCCTGGCTCGGTGCAGGCTGGGCCCTGGGCGAAACCTGCTGTGACCCGGGCGATGGTCTCGATCTCACCCGGGGATTGGTGGTGTGGGTGCTGGCCCGTTGGCTGGAGCCCGACAGCCAGGCGGGCGCTGCTGTCGCTCCGGTGGCCCCAGCCCCGGCGATCGTGCTGGAGGCGGGCGAGGGGGTGGGGGTGCTCGCCGACGGCGGTGCCGCCTGCCTCTCCGGCTACGCCTGGGAGCTCCTGGAGGCCAACCTGCTGCCACGGCTGCCGGACGGACGGCGACTGCTGCTGCGAGTGGTGCTGCCGGCGGGGCGTCAGCTGGCCGAGCGCACCAGCAATGCTGCCTTTGGCGTGGTGGATGGCCTGGCCCTGATCGGTACCCAGGCCGAGGTGCAGGCCAGTGCCGATCCCGATCAGCTGCGGCGCACCCTGGAGGTGTTGGCCGAACGCCTGGCGGATCCGGCCTTCGGCGGTGATCTGGTGCTGGTGATCGGCGAGAACGGCCTTGATCTGGCCCCCCGGCTGGGCCTGTCGCCGGCGCTGCTACTCAAGTGCGGCAACTGGCTGGGTCCGGTGCTGGTGGCGGCCGCGGCGGGCGGGGCGCGGCGACTGCTCCTGTTTGGCTATCAGGGCAAACTGATCAAGCTGGCCGGCGGCATCTTCCACACCCACCATCACCTGGCCGATGGCCGCAGTGAGGTGCTCACCGCCCTGGCGGCGCTGGAGGGGCTGGGCGGCGAGGCCCTGGCCGAGCTCCATGGCGCTGCCACGGTGGAGGCTGGCCTGGCGGGGCTGGAGCTGGCCGATCCGGCCTTGGCCGAGCGCCTGCGCCGCCGCATCGCGGCCACGGTCGAAGCGCGCACCGGCGCCTATCTGCAGCGCCATGGAGTGGCTGGAGCGGTGGTGGGAGCGGTGCTGTTCGATCGTTCCCGCCGGATCCGGGCCCGGGGGCCGGTGGGGAGCAGCCTGCTGGAGGCCTTCAGGGGCCCGACCTAGGGTGCATGCAGCCAGCCAGCGGTTGACGGTCGTTCGGGCCGTTCAGACCGGAACCGATCCTGCCGATGCCCCCTTCGACGACTGATGCCCCCGCCGCGGGTCGCCAACCCGCCATCGTCATTCTTGATTTTGGTTCCCAGTATTCGGAACTGATCGCCCGCCGTGTGCGCGAAACCGAGGTGTTCTCGCTGGTGATGGCTTACACCACCAGCGCCGAGGAGCTGCGGGCTTTGGCACCGAGGGGCATCATCTTCAGCGGCGGGCCGAGCTCGGTGTACGAGGAGGGAGCGCCCCTGTGCGATCCGGAGCTCTGGGATCTGGGGATCCCGATCCTTGGGGTCTGCTACGGCATGCAGCTGATGGTGCAGCAGCTGGGCGGTTCGGTGATCGCGGCTGGTCGGGCTGAATATGGCAAAGCACCGCTATATGTCGACGATCCCACCGATCTGCTCACCAACGTCGATGACGGATCGACGATGTGGATGAGCCATGGCGATTCCGTGCAGGCGCTGCCACCGGGATTCGTACGTCTGGCCCACACCGAGAACACCCCGGAAGCGGCCGTGGCGAACCACGATCGTCGTCTTTATGGCGTGCAGTTCCACCCGGAAGTGGTGCATTCCAGTTGTGGCATGGCGCTGATCCGTAATTTTGTTTATCATATCTGCGGCTGCATTCCCGACTGGACCACAGCCACCTTCATTGATGAAGCGATTGCTGATGTGCGTGCCCAGGTGGGCGACAAGCGGGTGTTGCTGGCTCTGTCTGGGGGGGTTGATTCGTCCACGCTGGCCTTCTTGCTGCACCAGGCGATCGGTGATCAGCTCACCTGCATGTTCATCGACCAGGGCTTCATGCGGAAGGGTGAACCCGAATTCCTGGTGGACTTCTTTGATAAGCGATTCCACATCAATGTGGAGTACATCCATGCGCGGGAGCGCTTCATCTCCCAGCTCGCTGGCATTTCCGATCCCGAGGAGAAACGCAAGATCATCGGTGCAGAGTTCATCCGGGTGTTTGAGGCGGAGAGCAAGCGTCTCGGCCCCTTCGATTATCTAGCTCAGGGCACCCTTTACCCCGATGTGATCGAGAGCGCCGGCACGGGCATTGATCCCAAGACCGGTGAGCGGGTCGCCGTCAAGATCAAGAGCCACCACAACGTCGGCGGGCTGCCCAAGGATCTGCAGTTCAAGCTGGTGGAACCCTTGCGGCGGCTGTTCAAGGACGAGGTGCGCAAGGTGGGCCGCAATCTGGGCCTGCCAGAGGAGATCGTCGGCCGCCATCCGTTCCCGGGGCCAGGCCTGGCGATCCGCATTCTTGGAGAAGTGGATAACGACAAGCTCGACATCCTGCGCGATGCCGACCTGATCGTGCGCGAGGAGGTGCGTAATGCCGGCCTTTATCACGACATCTGGCAGGCCTTCGCGGTGCTGCTGCCGGTGCGCAGTGTGGGTGTGATGGGCGACAAGCGCACCTATGCCTATCCGATCGTGCTGCGTTGCGTCTCCTCCGAAGACGGCATGACCGCCGATTGGTCGCGCCTGCCCTACGACCTGCTGGAACTGATCTCCAACCGCATCGTCAACGAGGTGCGCGGCGTCAATCGGGTGGTGTACGACATCACCAGCAAGCCCCCGGGCACGATCGAGTGGGAATAGGGGCTTGGTGATGGCGGCTCGGCACTGGGGCTGGACCCGGCTGCTGCGTCCAGGTTCCTCCTGGCTGGCCCTGAGTCCATCGGCCTCGGGGTTCCGGCCTGAGCAAGTTGGCAATCAAGCGCTTGGTGAGCGTGCGCCCGACGGCCAGCGGCCTTCCCCTGGTCCTGCAGTTGACGGCGGTCCAGCCCGCCAACTCGTTCGCTGGCTGCACTGGCTCAGGCAGCCTGCCGCCGATACCATCGGACACCGATCCTCTGGCCCGTGACTGCCGTACCTCCTGGCCTTAGTACGTCGTCTTCCGCCACCAGCCCCAGCGGTGCCGAGCAGGACGTGCAACTGCAGCGCCGCCTCCAGCAGGACAGCATCGTGCTGGCCGGCAAAACCATCTTCCTCAATCCCTTCCTCTACTGGCGCCGCTTCGACGCCAACACCGATCGCTGGCTGAGGGAGCCCGGCCAGCTTCCCGAAGAACAGATCGAGGCCAACCGCCTGCGTTTTTATCCAGAGCTCGACTGGGAGCAGATCGAGCCGGAGCTGCGTGCCGTCAAGGACAGTGCTGTGGAGATGTTTCTCAAGAGCCTGGAGTTGATCATCACCTTCAACCCCGAGCTCAGTGCCGGCCATCTGCTCGAGGTGGAGCGCAAGATGGCGGTCACCAAGAAGAAGGCCTTTGAGCGCTGGGTCGAGCGGGCTCTGAACCGTCGCCTGCAGGAGCAAAAACGGGAGCGCCGGCGCTTCGATCGGGACCGGGCGCTGAGGGGCTGGCTGGAATGGTTTGCGCTTGACACCACCCGCCAGTCGCTGATGCCGCTTTCGGCCCTGCTGGTGGTCGCCGTTGCGGCGGGCTGGTGGTTCGGTAGTCAGCGCTTGTGCCCGCCGATGATCGTCGATCCCGGCCTTCAGCGACCCGCCGTCTGAGCCAAGCCCTCGGGCGTGGCCCGGCGCGTCAGACTGTCAGCATCCTGTTACCACTTCCCTGGCCATGGCTGCCGATCCCCTGGATGCTCTGCGGCTGACGCTGATGCAGGACGTGCTTCCCGTTGGCGTGGCCATGGTGGATCGCGCCCGCCGCGGTGGGCCTAGGGAGGTGCTGGCGGCCTTTGATGGCAGCAGTGCCGATCCGCTCGGGCAGTTGCGTCAGGAGGGGGAGCCCGTGGCTTCCCAGTTGCGGGAAGGCCTGGATCGGTTTCAGCCTGGTCTTGGCAATCCGGTGATGAAGGTGGAGGTTCGCGATGTCGAGCCCAGTGAGCCGCTGGAGCGCACCGATCCGGCCGAACTCCAGAGCGCCCTGGCCCGGATCGCTTCGCGTCTCAGCTTGTTGGAGCAGGGTCTGGTCGCCACTGAGGCCGCTGCCGCCCGCCGTTGACATGGGCTACGGCGGCCTGTCCTCACGCCAGACCGGTGTCGGTGCCCAGTCGGCGGTGCTGCTGCTGGTGGTGCTGCTGTTCTCCGGGGCCATTGCCGCTCGACTGGCCTGGTTGCAATTGCTGCATGGACCTGAGTACCGGGCGATGGCGGATGAAAACCGCATTCGCTTGAGTCCCCGCGATCCGGTGCGGGGACGCTTGCTCGATCGCCATGGCCGGGTGCTGGCCACCAACCGACTCACGTATCAGCTTTATCTCCAGCCTCGCTTGGTGGAGCCTCGCGATTGGCCGGCGCTGAGGGATCGGCTCAGCCGGCTGCTGCTTATCCCTGCGGCCCAGCTGGAGCAGCAGTGGCGCCAGGGCCAGCGCCAATCGGAGGCTTTCCGCATCCAACTAGCTGGCCCGCTGACACCGGTTCAGGTGCTGCGCTTCCGCGAGCAGGCGGGTCTGTTGCCAGGAGCTGAGGTGGCCGCCGACGTGCTGCGCTCCTACCCCGGCGGCCGGCTGGCCTCCCATCTGATGGGCTACACCAGCAGCATCACCGAGGAGGAGTACCAGCGACTGCGCGACAAGGGCTATCGCTTCAGCGACCGCATCGGCCGCAGCGGCCTTGAAAAGGTGTTCGAAGCCTCGCTGCGGGGCGAATGGGGCGGCCAGCAACTGGAGGTGGATGCGGCCGGCCAGGTGCAGCGGGTGTTGGGTGATAAGCCCGCCAAAGCCGGTCGCGATCTGCGCCTCACCATCGATCTGGACTTGCAGCGGGCAGCAGAACGGGCGCTCGATACCGTCGCCAAGGGGGCGATCGTGGCGATGGATCCCCGCACCGGCGCCATTCGGGCGATGGCCAGTCGGCCCAACTTCGACCCCAACATCTTCGCGGAAGGGCCCAGCACGGCCCAGTGGAACGATCTCAATCGCCCCGATGCGCCGATGTTGAATCGGGCTTTTCAGGGATTTCCGCCGGCCAGCACCTTCAAGATCGTCACCACGATCGCCGGGCTCGAATCCGGCAAGTTCGGCCCCCACTCGAGGTTGCCGACGATGTCCCAGTTCTGTTATTACGGCCAGTGCTACGGCGACCACGGCGCCTTCGGTTTCATCGGCTTCCAGAAGGCCCTGGCGGTGAGCAGCAACAGCTTTTATTACCAGGTGGGCCTGAAAGTGGGCCCCCAGGAGCTGTTCAAGGCGGCCCGGCGCCTGGGCTACGGCCAGCACACCGGCATTGAGCTCAGGGAGGAGGAGAGTGAGGGGCTGCTGGGGGATCCCGCTTGGAAGCAGGCGGTGTTGCACGAGTCCTGGACCCCGGTCGACACGATCACCTCGGCGATCGGCCAGGGCGCTGTGACCGTCACGCCAATCCAGATGGCCCGGCTCTACGCCGCCATTGCCAATGGCGGAACCCTGGTGACCCCCCATCTGGTGGAGCAATCGACTCCCCGTCACTGGCTGGCCCTCAAGCCGGAAACCCTGCGGGTGCTGCGCCAGGGGTTGCGAATGGTCGTGACGGAGGGCACCGGCCAAGTGCTCAACGATCCCACGCTGCCGGCGGTGGCCGGCAAGACGGGCACGGGAGAGGACCCACCCCGGCCGGACCATGTCTGGTTTGGCGGCTACGCTCCGGCGGGTCGACCAGATCTGGTGATCGTGGCTTTCGGCGAGAACTCCGGCGGTTTCGGCGGCACGGTGGCGGCGCCGATGGTCAAGGCGCTGATGAGCACCTGGTTCCGCAGCGGCCCCCGCCCGTGATGGTCGACCCCGGTCGGGGCCTTGGCCTGGACAGCCCAGGGCCGATCAGCTGGCCAGCTGCAGATCCCCCAGGCCGAGCACCTGGCGGTAATAGCGGCGCAGTTGGTCGGTGGCGCCGGCCCAGCCCCAGCGTTCTGCTTCCGTGCGGGCGGCCAGGCGCAGGGAGCGGCGGGTGGTGGCATCGCCGAGCAGCCGATCCACGGCCGTCACAAAACTGGCGGGGCGATCGGGGTCGTAGAGGCAGCCGTTCACCCCATCACTGACGATGTCGGGAATGCCCCCCCGGTTGGCCCCCACCACCGGGCAGCCGGCCGCCATCGCCTCCAGCAGCACCAGGCCCAGGGTCTCGGTGCTGGAGGGGAACAGGAAGGCATCGCCGCTGGCATAGGCCGCGGCCAGATCCAGCCCGGCCAGATAGCCCACGAAGGTGGTGGCGGTGCCTTCGAAGATCTTTTCCAGCTGCTGCCGATGGGGGCCATCGCCCACCAGAGCCAGGCGAGCCTGGGGGATGGCCTCGAGCACCGGCCGGATGCGTTCAATCTGCTTTTCGGCTGAGAGGCGGCCGATGTAGAGGAGCAGGTTGCCGCTGTCACTGTGTCCGCCGTGCAGCCGCTCCCGCATCGCCGCCGAGCTCAGTTCCGGTCGAAACAGCTCGGTGTCCACACCCCGCTGCCACAGGGCCGTGTGCTGGATGCCCTTGGCGGCCAGTTCGTCCACCATGGCGGTGGAGGTGCAGAGGTTGAGCTGGGCCTGGTTGTGGGCGGCCTTGAGCAGCTCCCAGAGCAGCGGTTCGAGCATGCCCATGCCGTAGTGCTCCAGGTACTTGGGCAGGTGGGTGTGGTAGCTGGCCACCAGGGGCAGGCCGCGGGTTTTGGCCAGCCAGATGCCTCCCAGTCCCAGCACGGCGGGATTCACCACGTGCACCAGGTCGGGGCCAAAGTTCTCCAGCGCCTCCGACACCGCTGGCCGCGGCAGGGCCAGCTTCAGCTCCGGGTAGAGGGGCAGTGGCATTGCCGGCACGCCCACCACCCTGGCGCCGCAGTAGCTGGCCGGCGCCCCTTCCGGGCAGAAGATCAGCACCTCATCGCCGGCTGCCACGAGATGCTCCACCGTCTTGGTGAGTCGCGTCACGATGCCATCGACCTTCGGCAGGAAGGTTTCGGTGAAAAAAGCGATCTTCACGTGGGCAGACCCCGGCTCACACTGGAGATTGGATCGCCTGGGCCTGACGGCTGGTCCAGGCGGAAATGCAAGGAATGCGCGAGCGGTCGCAGCGGTCGGCCCAGCGCCGGGCCACATCCACCACCTCGGCCAGCAGGCCATCATCAAGGGTGGTGGGCCGCAGGCCCAACTCAATGAAGCAACGGTTGTCGACGATCAGGTCGTTTTCGATCGCTTCCTTGCGCGGGTTGGGCAGATGGTTGATCTCGGCGCCGGTGAGGGCCGCCACCTTGCGGGCCAGTTCGCCCACCTGATGGCTTTCGGTCATCTGGTTGAAAATCTTTACCTTCTCGCCGTGACTGGGGGGATGTTCCAGGGCGAGCTGCACGCAGCGCACCGAATCGCGGATGTGAATGAAGGCCCGGGTCTGGCCGCCGGTGCCATGCACGGTGAGGGGGTAGCCGATCGCCGCCTGCATCAGGAAGCGATTGAGCACGGTGCCGTAGTCGCCGTCGTAATCGAAGCGATTGGTGAGCCGGGGATCCTTCTCGGTGAGGTCGGTGTTGGTGCCCCAGACAATGCCCTGGTGCAGGTCGGTGACCCGAATCGCGTCGTTCTTGTTGTAATAGAAAAACAGCAGTTGATCGAGCGTCTTGGTCATGTGGTAGACGCTGCCGGGATCCGTGGGATGGAGGATCTTCTCGGCGAAACGGCTGCCATCGGGCTGGGGCACCTCAACGGTGAGATAGCCCTCTGGAATCGTGGCGCCCCGGTGGGAGCCGTAGCCGTAGACCCCCATGGTGCCGAGGTGCACGATGTGCACGTCCAGGCCGCTTTCAACGATCGCTGCCAGCAGGTTGTGGGTGCCGTTGACGTTGTTATCGACGGTGTAGCGCTTGGTGGCGCTGCTCTTCATCGAATAGGGGGCGGCCCGCTGTTCGGCGAAATGGACCACCGAGTCGGGCCGCTCGCTGCGTAGCAGCTCCAGCAGGCGGTCGTACTCCTGGGCGATGTCGAGCAGCACGAAGCGCATCGGCCGGCCTCCGACCTGCTCCCAGGCCCGCAGCCGCTCCTGCATGGTCGCGATCGGGGTGAGCGACTCCACCCCGAGGTCAATGTCGATCTTGCGCCGGCTGAGGTTGTCGACGATGACCACATCGTGGCCAGCATCAGCAAGGTTCACCGCACAGGGCCAACCACAGAACCCGTCACCGCCGAGAACGAGAACCTTCACCCCAGTCTCCTGAACGAGCAGTTGCCCAGCCGCGTCAAGCTACTACAGGCCTTTGGCAGGCCCCCTGAGGCGAGGCGCCGGTTCAGCTGATGCCCGCTGCCACAGCCACCAGCAGCAGCACCGGCAGCAGCCCGCCGATCAGCAGCAAGCGGTTGCGGGAGCGCCCTTCGCCCGCCTCCATCACCACCATGCGGGGCTCTTTGGCGAAGGCATTGAGCCTGCCGCCGTCTTCTTCGGTGACCTGCATGGGAGGGGGGCAGAGAGTCGCGACACGTTATGGACCCCCTGCTCTGGTCCAGCCGCACCGGCATGGTTCGTCACATCGGCGTGTTGGGGGCTGGCCTCAGGCGCCGACGCGTCCCTGGGTCGGCGAACTGGCACTGGCGTTGGCCCGGATCGGCAGACGCCCGGCCTGGAAGGCGCAGCGGCCAGCCACGGTGGCCAGGGCCATGGCTCCAGCCATGGCGGCCGGATCTCCCGCCAGGGCGATCGCGCTGTTGATCAGCAGGGCATCGGCGCCCATCTCCATGGCCTGGGCTGCTTCGCTGGGCACACCAAGGCCCGCATCCACCACCACCGGCACACGCGCCTGCTCAATGATCAGGGCGATGTTGGCGGCATTGCGGATCCCCTGCCCCGAACCGATCGGAGAGCCCAGGGGCATGACCGTGGCGCAGCCGACCTCCTCCAGGCGTTTGGCGAGCACGGGATCGGCATTGATGTAGGGCAGCACGGTGAAGCCTTCCTTCACCAGCTGCTCCGCCGCTGCGAGGGTGCCGATCGGATCCGGCAGTAGATGGCGGCTGTCGGGGATCACCTCCAGCTTCACAAAAGTGTTGTCTTCCTGGCCGGCCAGTTTGGCCAGTTCGCGGCCCAGGCGGGCTACCCGGATCGCCTCCTCCGCTGTGGCGCAGCCGGCTGTGTTGGGCAGCATCCAGATGCGCTGCCAGTCGATCGCCTCCATCAGGCCTCCATGGCCCGCTGCCTGGCTTTGCACCCGGCGTACGGCCACGGTGACGATCTCGCAGGCACTGGCCACCAGGCTGGCCTGCATCACGGTCAGGGAGGGGTACTTGCCGGTGCCCGTCATCAGGCGGCTGTGGAAGCGGCGCCCGCCGATCACCAGGCTGTCCTCGGCCGCTGGCACCGCTGGGGCCGAGGCCTCGGAGCCCAGGGCCCATGGGGCCGCTTCAGCCCCGACTGGGTCGTTGTGGCCGCTGGCGGCGTTGGACGGGGCTGTGGCTGGGGGGGAATCGGCCACGGGTTGATGCAGCAATGGTCGTCTCGCCCCTAGTCTGCGCTGCGGACCTGCGAACGGACGTCATGCCGCTGCCCCTGTTGCTTGCGGTCAGCCCGCTACCCAGCGATGCGTTCGCGCCCTACGTGGCACCAGCCGCTTCCGACAGTGCCGATGTGCTGTTTGGTAGTGGTCCAGTTGAAACCTTTGATCCCATCGGTCGCGCCCAGTTGATGGCGCGTGAGTTGCCGCGCTCCTGGAGCGGGGTCTACCGCCCCTATGCGGGGGGTGCTGAGCTGCCGGCTGAGCTGCGGATCGCTTCGGCTACAGCGATCGGTCAGATGGTTGACATCCGCGGCAGTCTTTCGGTCGGCGGTGTGGAGTCGCCGGTGCAGGGCAATCTCAACGCCAAGTCCGATCAGTTGGATTTGCTGTTGCTGGGCGACAAGCTGGGGGGCGAGCTTGAGCCCGGTGGCCAGCTGCTCGGCCTGCAGGGCTTCCCCTTTGTCACCTGGCAGCCGCCACGGCTCACCAGCCTTGGCGGTCGCCTGCTCCTGGCTCCCCAGGCCTCCCCAGTCCCAACACAGCCAGGGTCTGCGCCCACGATCCGCGGTCTCTGGTGAGTGATGGCTCTGAGCGCAGCAGGGCTGCGTTTCAGTTCCACCGGATGCACGCCTGCCAGGCGAGAGCGGCTGCCTGAGGTTGCAGGCGCTCTCGCTAGTCAAGCTTCAGGAAAGAAGGTGATCAGGCTGCTTTGTCGCCGCCACCTTTTGTATCGCCACTGCCTTTGTCGCTACTACCTTGATCATTGTTGTTGCTACGGCCGATGCCGCGGCCTGAAGCGCTGTCTGGCTCCATCACGCCACTGCGCCGGTTCAGGGTTTTGAGACGCTTGCGGGCCGTTTTGTTCTCGGGCTCCAGCTTCAGCGCCTGTTCGTAGATCGACCGCGCATCTTCGGGCTTGAGTTGCTTTTCGAGGGCGAAGGCAAGATTGTTGAGAGCCACCGGATACTCGGGTTTGGCCCGCAGGGCCGCTCGGTAATGGCGGATCGCCACTGGATACTTGCTCTGGGCCGCCAGAGTGAAGCCGAGGGCGTTCTCCATCAGGGCCCTGGCTTCGTCCGGAACGGGATCACGCTCGGCGGCCTTGAGAGCCTGCTTGAGGGTGTCGGTGGCCTCGGCATAGAGCCGCTTGCGCAGCTGCACCGAGGCCAGTTCGTAGAGGGTGCCGGGATCCTTGGGCAGATCACTGCTGTTCCCCCCGCCTCCTAGCTTTGCCAACGCCGTTTCGTCGCGACGGACCCGCAGGATCTGGCGGGCCACCACAAACGCGGCGCCGCCCAGCAGGACGATCAGGCCAATTAAATAGGCCTGGGGCAGCAAGTCGTTCATTGGGGCCAGGGGGACCGATCAGTTAGCCGGCGGCGTTGACCACGGTGGTGAAGCTGGCGGGATCTGCCAGGGCCAGCTGGGCGAGCATCTTGCGGTTCAGGCGCACGTCGGCTCGCTTGAGGCCACCGATCAGACGGCTGTAGCTCACACCGTTCATGCGGGCCGCAGCGTTGATCCGGGCGATCCATAGGCGGCGGAAGTCACGCTTGCGCCGACGACGGTCGCGGTAGGCGTTGCAGAGGGCCTTCATCACCCACTGATTTGCCGTACGGAAGAGGCTGCCGCTGCTACCGCGGAAGCCCCGGGCCAGACGCAGAATTTTGTTACGGCGTTTGCGGGCGACGTTGCCCCTCTTGACGCGAGTCATGGCTGGAACTCAGGAATTTCAGGTAATCGGAGTGGGAGAGCAGAAAACTTCCGTCCTTGCCTCGAGCCCAAGGGCTCAGGCGTAGGGGAGCATCAGCGAGACGTTGTCGTGATCGCGATCATCGACCACCGCCATCGTGCCCAGGTAGCGCTTGCGCTTGGGGCTCTTGTGATCGAGGAGGTGGTTGTGGAAGGCACGCCGGCGCATGAACTTGCCGCTGCCGGTGATCTTGAACCGCTTGGCGGCCGCTTTGCGGGTCTTGAGCTTCGGCATCTCGGTCAGCGCAGGCACAAACAAGCAGAGTACGACGTGGAGGATCCTTCTTCCAACCCCCCCTGCCGCGCTCCGTCCTGTTGCGCTCCGTCGCCCGCTTGCTTTTCGATGCCCGCTTCCCTGCCCCTCATTCCCGCCGGTCGGCTGCTCCAGGCCGCCTGTCACAGCCTGGTGGCTGGGTTGGTGCTGGCGGGAGGTTGCCGGGCTTCCTCGTTGCCCTCCGCCAGCCCGGGTCCGGCGGCACTCCCTGATCCCCCCTCCATTCCCGCTGCACCGCCGCTCGCCGATTCCCCCGCCCCCCATGGCCCGCTGCATTGGCCGGTGCCCCCTCCCGCGGCGCTCCAGCCTGCTGATCCGGTGCTCTGGGTGGCCCTGGCCGCTCGCCTTGGTCCTGGCGGCAGCAGTGATGCCGCTGCCGCCTCACCGCTGCGGTTGCAGTCGGCGGGCGGGGCGCTGACCCTGATCGATTCCCAGGGTCAGCGTTTCATGGCTCCCCAGCTGCTGCTGCACTGGCGGCGGCGTTCCCTGCCGGCCCCGATGTCGATCCAGCGACGGGTGCTGGGCCCCTTTCCCAGCTACGAGAGCGCTGAACAGGTAGCCCGTGGCTGGCGAGCCCAGGGGGCCGCCGTGGAGATCGCCAAGCCCGGCGACTGGGAGGTGTGGGCGCCTCCCGCTGCCCCCGATCCGATCGGCCAGTCGGTGCGGATGGTCACCACTACGGAGACCAGTCAACTGGTGCTGGAGCTGCGCCGCTCCCAGGGCACCGTTGAGCTGGCGGCACCGCTGCGGCTCGAGGCGCCCCAGGGTCTGCAGTGGCAGGGAGGCACCTACACCGGCCCGTTCCGGCTGCAGGCCGATGCCTATGGCACCTGGAGCCTGGTGGAGCAGGTGCCGCTGGAGCGCTATCTGGAAGGAGTCGTGCCCCATGAGATCGGTGCCGGTGCCCCGCCGGCGGCCCTGGCCGCCCAGGCGGTGCTGGCTCGCACCTGGGCGGTGCGCAATCGCCACCGCTTTGTGGTCGATGGCTACCACCTCTGCGCCGACACCCAGTGCCAGGTGTACAGCGATCCGCGCCAGGCCGGTGCCGAGGTGCGGCAGGCGATCGTTTCGAGTCAAGGGCAGGTGCTGGCCGCCGCCGGCCAGCCGATTCATGCCGTCTATCACGCCAGCAATGGCGGCGTCGCCGCCGGTTTCGAGGAGGCCTGGCGGGGCGAGGCGGTGCCCTATCTCCAGGCCTTTACTGATGGCCCCGCAGCCTTCGCGGCCCGGTTTCCCCTGCCCCTGGCGCCGGCGCGTTTGCCGGAGTTACTGCGCGATGGAGGCCAGGCCTGGGGTGCGGACCATGCCGCCTTCCGCTGGCGCCGCCGAATCACGGCTTCCCAGTTGCGGGCGGCCCTGGGGGAGGCAGCGCCCATGGTGGCGCTGCCGACGCACTTGAAGGTGTTGAAGCGGGGTGCGAGCGGTCGGGTGCTGGCGCTGGAGATTGGCGGTAGCGGTGGCGGCAGGGTGCTGCGCCTGGATGCCATTCGCCGCACCTTGCGCCAGCTGCCGAGCACCCTGTTCAGAGTCAGCCCGGCTGGGCCCGGGGTGTGGCTGGTGGAGGGCGCCGGTTTCGGCCATGGCGCCGGTCTGTCCCAGGCTGGGGCGATTGATCAGGCCCGCCGCGGCTGGAGTCGCGATCAGATCCTGCGGCACTATTACCGAGGTACCGAGCTTGTGCCGCTCCAGGCCCTTGGTGATGCCCTTTAGAGTTTCCCAACTTCCGGGGATGCCATGACCGGCGGCGCCAGTAGCGGCAGCACCAGTGATGGCCGCCCAGATGGCCGGCGCGGTAAGGCCGCTGTGTTCCTGCTGTGCTGCACAGCCGCCGGGGCGGCACCCCATGGGTTGCCGCCACTGCTGCGGCTGGTGCCGGCGTTGATCCTGGCTGTGCTGCTGGGCGGCTACAGCTTTCTTACCGTGCTGCGCCAGGCCGGGCGCGGGGTTGGTGTCGAGCCGGACAACCAGGCTGGCGGCGGCGATCGGCCCGAACCCCTCGAGCTGCCGTTGCTCGATGTGGTGGTTGCGGCCCGCGATGAGCAGGCAGTGATTACCAGGCTGGTGCAACGGATCATGGCGCTCCGCTATCCCACTGAACGCCTGCTGCTCTGGGTGGTTGATGACGGCAGTGAAGATCGCACCCCCGAACTGCTGCTCCAGCTCCAGAACCAGTACCCCCAGCTGCGGGTGTTGCGCCGTCTTCGCGATGCCGGTGGGGGCAAATCGGGAGCCCTCAACCTGGTGCTACCCCAGCTCCAGGGTCGCTGGTTGCTGGTGCTCGATGCCGATGCCGATCTGCAGATCGACCTGCTGGAGCGCCTGCTGCCTTGGGCAGAGCGCGGTGGCTGGGCGGCTGTCCAGCTGCGCAAGGCGGTGGCCAATGCCCAGGTGAATCTGCTGACCCAGGCCCAGGCGATGGAGATGGCCTTCGATGCCATCATCCAGCTCGGTCGCCTGGCCGGTGGCGGTGTGGTCGAACTGCGCGGCAACGGTCAGTTGCTGCGCCGCGATGCGGTGATCGCCTGTGGTGGGTTCAATGAGGCCACCGTCACCGATGATCTCGATCTCAGTTTCCGTCTGCTGCTGGAACGACAACCGATCGCCGTGCTCTGGGATCCCCCGGTTCAGGAAGAGGCGGTGCTGGGCCTCAGGGCCCTGTGGCGTCAGCGTCAGCGCTGGGCCGAAGGCGGCCTGCAACGGTTCTTCGATTACGGCCCAGGACTGCTTTCCGATCGGCTCGGATCGCGTCAGAAGCTCGATCTGCTCGGCTTTTTCCTGCTCCAGTACGTGATGCCGGTGATGGCCGCCGCCGATCTGATCGGAGCGCTGCTCACTGGCAGCTCACCGACGATGTGGCCCTTCTCGATCGTGGCCCTGGGCTTATCGGCCTTCACGATCGTGATCGGCTGCCGGCGACCCTCCGAAGGCCCGGCTCTGCCGCTGATGACGCCCCAGGCGGTGGTCCTCGGCATGGTGTATTTGGTGCACTGGTTTGTGGTGATTCCCTGGGTCACCGTGCGCATGGCCCTGCTGCCCAAGCGGCTGGTCTGGGCCAAGACTCTCCATCTCGGCGGTGAATCCCATGGCGAGGCCGAGCTGGCCGTCATCGAGGCGATGGCCGATCAGATCGTCCTTGATGCCGATCCCGACCTGGCGACCGAGGTCGGCCAGGCCTGAGGCCAGGCCCGAGTGGTGAACCGTTCCCCGGCCGTGTGCGTGGCCGCGGTTCAGGCCGCTTCGCTCCGCTCGGTGTTGCTGCTGCTGTCGTTGAGCTCGACCACCTCGCCGTTGAAGAAATCGGCCAGGCGCTTGGCTTTTTCATCGATTGGCGCCGGAAAGCCGCCGGCGTGATTCAGGACGCCGGCGGGGGAGGGGGCGCTGGTGGCGGGTTGGGCTGGGCCGGGGTGCGGGGCCGCCGGTGAGCTTGGGCTCGGTGACCGCGCAGCGTTGCGATCAGCCGGATGGCCTGGGCTGCTGGTTGCGGGGGCGCAGAACGCCGGATCCTGGGCCAGGGCCTGGCTGGCCAACGGTGGGGGGCCGGCTCGATCCAGCGCGGCTGACGCGGTGGGTGCTGAACCGGTGGGTGCTGATGCAGGGCTGGTGGAATCCCTGGCCGCGGCGTCCCTGGTTGTGGCCTGGAGGCTCGCAGCAGCCGTCAGGTTCTGTTCGGTGCTGACCGGCTGGGGAGCCAGCGAGGCTGCTGCCAGGGGCGGTGGCCCTGTGGCGCCAGCGTTGTGCACCGGCGGCTGCGATCTTGCCGCCACGGGTGCTGGTCTGGTGGGCATCGGGGGCGCCAAGGCCGTGGCGCCGGCGCGTGCCTCGCTGGCCCCTTCCAGTAACAGCTGGCGCGGGCTGCCCAGGGCTCGGGCCACGGCCCCTTCCAGCAAGCTGATCCGGCTCTGCACCATCGCCATCCAGGTGCCGGCGACCCGCACCACGGCGCGATGGTCGTCGAGGCGCACGAGCTGGGCCTGCTGGGAGAGCAGCATGCGGGTGGAGGGCAGTTCCAGCCCGGCCAGGATCTGTTGCCAGAGCTCCACCAAGTTGGGGCTGGCTGCCGTCGAGGCTGACGCCGCCTCTGCGGCTTGGCTGGCAACGGCAGCCTCGGCGGCGGGTATCGCCAGCGGGGCAGGTGGGGAGGTGGTTTCTGCGCTCACCGCGCTGCCAGCCTCCAGGGCTGCTCCCGGGAGCTCAATTGCGGCCGACACCCTGATGGTTTGAGGGCCAGCCGCCGCTGCAGATGTAACGGCCAGGCCCGACTCCGGCAGCGGGCCGGCTTGGGCCGTTGAGCGGGCAGGGCGACTTTCGGCGGCTGGGGCCGGGCGAGCTGGGGCGAAACCGGTGGCCAGGGGTTCGGCCAGCAGGCCCAGCACCAGCACCTCCAGCCACAACCTCGGCTGCACGCTCAGCCGCAACTGCTGTTCACTGCCCCGCAGCTGGGCTTGCCAGTGCAGCAGTTTCGCCTTGCCGATCCGGCGCGCCACTTCGGGCAGGCGGGGCCGCAGCTGGGGTGAAACGCTGGTCAGCTCCAGTCGGTCCGGGGCCACACCGGCCAGGAGCAGATCCCGCAGCAGGCTGGCCAGGCCCTGGAGCACCGCGCTCGGTTCCCTGCCTCGCTCCAGCAGGGCTCGGCAGGTTTCAATCACGCCGAGCGGTTCAGCCGCAGCCATCGCTTCAGCCAGCTCCAGCAACTCCTGTTCGGGTACCGCCCCCAGCAGTTCCCATACGGCGATCGCTTCGATTGGCGCCGGCAACAGGCTCAGCTGATCCAGCAGGCTTTCGGCATCGCGCAGCCCTCCCTGGGCCCGTTGAGCCACCACGTTGAGCGCTTCGGCGCTGATGCCGATCTCCTCCTGGTCGGCGATCCAGCGCAGGTGTCCCTCCAGGGCCTCCATCGGGATGCGTCGGAAATCAAAGCGCTGGCAGCGGGAAAGGATGGTGGGCAGTACCCGTTGCGGATCGGTGGTGGCGAGCACGAACACCACCCGCGGCGGCGGTTCCTCCAGGGTCTTGAGCAGGGCGTTGAAGGCGGCGGTCGAGAGCATGTGGCACTCATCGATCACATACACCTTCCAGCGGGCCTGCACCGGTGCGAAGCGGGAGCGCTCGATCAGCTCGCGGATGTTGTCGACGCCGGTGTTGGAGGCGGCATCGATCTCAATCACATCGAGGGCATTGCCGGCGGCGATGGAGGTGCAGAGCTCACAGAGGCCGCAGGGTTCCGGCGTGGGACCATCGGCGCCGATGCAGTTGAGTGAGCGCGCCAGGATGCGGGCGCTGGAGGTCTTGCCGGTGCCGCGGGGGCCGCTGAACAGATAGGCCGGGGCGATCCGGCCGGTGCGCAGGGCGTTGGTGAGGGTGGCGGCGATCGCCTCCTGCCCCACCAGCTGATCAAAGCGCTGCGGCCGGTACTTGTGATGCAGGGGCTGGTAAGCCTGGGCCATCGCGGTCGCCCGGGGGGACGGAGTGGTGCGGAGCGCCCCGCGCGACGCCGCGGGCCAATCAGGCTACCGGCCCTCTCCCGCATCCAGCAGTCGCTCCAGTTGGGCCTCCATCTCCTCCACCTGGCTCAGCTGGTCCGCCAACTGCTGGGCTGCCAGCCGCAGTCGCCGGAAATGGTCCTGGCCTTCTTCGCCGGGCCAGCGCTGTTCGGCCTTGGCCAGCTCCTGTTCCAGCCTCTCCTGCAAGGAGCGCCGCAGGCCATCGATCTGCTCAAGGCTGCGCAGCGCCAGGGTTCGGCCCTGCTCGAGGTGCTGGGGATCGAGGCTGAGCCCTTGGCGCAACAGCACCCGCGCCCCGGTGAGCAGGGCCGCCGGCATGAACTGGCCCAGAGCCAGGGCCCCGAGGCTGCCGGTATGGAGCCAGTCTTCGACCTGGCTGCTGCGATGGCGGCCGGTCTTGCACCAGTGGGCGAAGTGCTCGCAGTTGTTGAACAGCAGGTTGTAGCGCTGCTCCCCCAGGCGGCCCATGGCGCGCCGCAGGGTGACGCCGGTTGGGGAGCAGTCGGCCGGCGCATAGGGCACGGCCGTGATCGGCTGGCCGCGGCTGAACTCCAGGCGGGGACTGCGCAGGATCTCGCGACCCTCCAGGTAGTGGGCCACGGTGCCATCCCCCAGGTCGATGCCGTGGTGCATGAACAGGCCGTGCTGGCGAGGGGCCTGGAGGTGGTCGGCGGCGGCCAAGGCGGTTCAGGCAGCGTTGACGCCCGATCAGCTTGGACCCGCTGGCCGCTGTGCTGGCCCCGCAGGCAGGGGGGATTGCCCGACCCGAAGTCCGGCGGCTGGATCTGACGTCAGGCCGTGGCGGCTTCGTCCATCCGGGTGTCGCGGTCGTGGCTGGCACTGGGAATCTGCACCACGTTGGCCTTGTTGCGCTGTTCCACTAGGGCCCGGGTGATCGTGAAGGTTTGGATGTCCTGGCGCGAGGGGAGGTCGTACATCACCTCCAGCATCAGTTCCTCAACGATGCCGCGCAGAGCCCGGGCACCGGTTTTGCGGCGATGGGCCTCGACGGCAATGGCGGCGATGGCGTCCGGCTCGAAGTCCAGGCGCACATTGTCCATGCTGAGCAGGGTCTGAAACTGCTTGACCAAGGCATCGCGCGGTTCGGTGAGGATCGCTTCAAGGGCCTCGGTATCGAGGGGTTGCAGTACCGCACTCACCGGCAGGCGGCCGATGAATTCCGGGATCAGGCCATAGCGCACCAGATCATTGGGTTCGAGATGGCGTAGGGCTTCTGCCACCTGGCGCTCTTTGCCGGTGCGCGGGCGTCCCTGGCCTCCTTCAGGCAGAAAGCCGATGGCGTTGCGACCCAGCCGCTTCTGAATCACGTCTTCGAGGCCGACGAAGGCGCCGCCACAGATGAACAGGATCTGGCTGGTGTCGACCTGGATGCAGTCCTGGTAAGGATGCTTGCGACCCCCCTGGGGCGGCACGTTGGCCACCGTGCCCTCCAGCATCTTCAACAGGGCCTGTTGCACGCCCTCGCCGGAGACATCGCGGGTGATCGAGGGATTTTCACTTTTGCGGGCGATCTTGTCGATTTCGTCGATATAGATGATGCCCCGCTGGGCCTGTTCCACATCCAGGTCGGCTTTCTGCAGCAGCCGCAACAGGATGTTCTCCACGTCTTCGCCTACATAGCCGGCTTCGGTGAGCGTGGTGGCATCGGCCACGGCAAACGGCACATCCAGCATCTCCGCCAACGACTGGGCCAGCAGTGTTTTGCCGCAGCCGGTGGGCCCGATCAGCAGGATGTTCGACTTGTGCAGCCGGGTGGCTGTCTGGTCGGTTTCTCCCTTGCCGTCCCCCTGCCAGGCCAGGCGCTTGTAGTGGTTGTAGACCGCTACCGACAGCACTTTTTTGGCTTCATCCTGGCCCACCACCTGCTGATCCAGGAAACTCTTGATCTCCTGGGGCTTGGGCACCTGGGCCAGGGTGGGGGCAGGCCTGGGAGCTTTCTTGGGTTGGTTTTTGCGGCTGGTTTCCGGGCTGGGGCGACTGGCGTGGCCCTGGCCATCCACCAGCTCTTCGTCAAGGATTTCGTTGCAGAGATCAATGCACTCGTCGCAGATGTAGACGCCTGGTCCGGCAATCAACTTGCGGACCTGCTCCTGGGACTTGCCACAGAAGGAGCATTTCAGATGGGCGTCGAACTTGGCCATCGGCGACGGGTGGGGCGGCGAAGGAGTGGACAGGGGCGGCTGCCGCTGCCAAGGGTCACCCTGGGTGCGGCGGCGTTTGCTCTCCTTGAGGATCTGAACGGGGCTGGACTGGCCCCAGGGCGGGAGGTCAGTCTGGGGCCGGTAGGCCGCTGTCGTTGACAACCCGGTCGATCAGACCGTATTCAACCGCTTCAGCTGGCGAAAGGAAGTAGTCGCGGTCAGTGTCTTCGGCGATTTTGTCCAACGGTTGGCCGGTGTGTTCGGCCATCAGGCCGTTGAGCGTGTCCTTGAGATACAGAATCTCGCGGGCCTGAATCTCGATGTCCACGGCCTGGCCCTGGGCACCACCGAGGGGCTGGTGGATCATGATCCGGGCATTGGGAAGCGCCAATCGCTTGCCCTTGGCGCCGCCCGAGAGCAGGAAGGCCCCCATGCTGGCGGCCAGTCCGTAGCAGATGGTGACGACGTCAGGGGCCACCTGCTGCATCGTGTCGTAGATGGCCAGCCCGGCGGTGACCGAGCCGCCGGGGGAGTTCACATAGATCTGGATGTCCTTGTCCGGATCCTCGGCCTCCAGGTACAGCAGCTGTGCCACCAGCGAATCGGCCACCTGATCGTCGATGCCGGTGCCCAGGAAGATGATCCGTTCCCGCAACATCCGGGAATAGATGTCGAAGGCCCGATCCCCCCGGCCGGACTGCTCCACCACCGTGGGCAGGATGCCGGGTGCCGCGCTGGGTGGCGGTGCGGTGATGGCGTTCCAGGGCTGAGGGCCGCTCCAGTGGCTGTGCACTGGGTGGCGCCGCAGGCCACCGGGGGAGGAAAACGGATTGGGTTGGGCGTCGATCACGCGGACTGTCTCAGGCCTGGGTATGGATGCAATCTATGGGCTTAGTCCTTGGCGGCGGCAGTTGGCCCGGCCTTGGTCGGGCTGTCGGCGGCTTCGGCTTCGGCTTCCAGCGCCTCCGCGTCGTTGGTTGCCGGCGGTTTTTCGGTGACGGTGCTGTTGGCCTCAAGCCATTCGAGCAGGCGCTCATTGAGCAAATCGTCGCCGACGGCCAGGCGTAGCCGCTGGGGATCAATGGTGCTGGTGTCGCTCAGGCCGAGGCTCACCTCTTTGACTTTGGCCTCGATGTCCGCCTCGGCCACCGCGATCGCCTCTGCGGCGGCAAGGGCCTTGAGCGCCAGGTTGCGACGCAGTCGCTGTTCCGCCTCCGGGCGGGAGGTGTCCACCAGGCTGCGCACCAGATCCTGGGTGAACAGTTTCTTGACATCCATACCCTGTTGGGCGATCTGGCTGGCGGTCTGCTCGATCAGGTTGCGGATTTCGGTCTGAATCAGGGTCTCGGGTAGCTCCACCTCCAGCTGTTCCACCAGCGCTTCCAGCAGGGCATCGTGGCGATTGGCGCGGTGACGCCGCTCGGCGTCCTCCTGCAGGCGGGTTTCGAGATCGGCCCGCAGTTCGGCGAGGGTGGATTTGTCGCTGGCCTGTTGGGCGAAGGCGTCGTCCAGTGGCGGCAGTTCCTGGGTTTTGAGCTCGATCAGGGTGATCTCAAATTCCGCCGGCCGGCCGGCAGCCTCCGCCTGGGGATAGGACTCGGGGAAGCTGCAGGACACGGTGCGACTGTCGCCGGGCTCCATGCCGAGGATTCCCTCAATGAAGCCGGGAATCATGCGGCCCTCTTCCAGTTCCACCTCCATGCCCTCGGAGCTGCCGCCTTCAATCGCCTCACCGGTGTCGCTGTAGGTACCGCTGAAGCTCACCTCGGCCACATCGCCGCTGGCAGCGGCGCGGCCTTCCACCGGCACCAGCGTCGCCAGGCGGCGACGCGACTGGTCCAGCAGCTCATCGACCCGGGCGGGGTCGTAGCTGATCGCTTCGGCTTCAGCCTGCAGTCCCTTGGTGAGCTTGAGGCTGGGAGTGGGCTCCACGTCCAGCTCCAGGGTGAAGGTGAGCGCGCTGCCGGGTTCAAAGCGTGCCAGCACCGCCTCAAAGGCTTCGTTGAGCTGGGGCGCGCTGATGGCCTCGATCTTGGCCTGGCCGACGGCGTCACGGAAGGCGCTGTCCACCAGTTCCTCAAGGGCCGTGGCCCGGATGCGCAGGGGACCGATCTGCTGCAGCAGCACCGGCCGGGGCACCTTGCCTTTGCGGAAGCCGGGCAGCTTGATGCTGCGGCTGAGTTTGGCCAGGGCGGCGTCGTAGCTGGCCTGGCAGCGGCTCCCCGTGACGCCGATCTCCACCGCCAGTCGGCTTCCCGGACGGGGGCTGGTGCTGACCTGGAGGGAGGCGTTGGCTTGGCTGGCCTCGCTCTCGGCGGCTGGGGTCTGGGCGGCTTTGGAGCTGGCGGCGGCTGGACTCATGAACGGGGCCGATCGAGCAGGGCAGCCCCCGATCCTAGAAACTGGCGCGGCCGACCCTCGCTGGATCGACGCAGGTGCGTATTGTGGAAAGGACGCAAGCGCGCGACATATTCCTGCTTAGGCGGTAACGGCATTGGGCCGAACCGTCCCTCCGGTAAGCCTTCCGGCACCGGCTTTCAGTGCAGCAATCCGCAACAGCCCAGTTGGTTGTTCTGTTTTGCGCCTTTCTCACTATCCAGGAACCGAGCGCAGTCTTCTTCGCCCCCTGCCCCTTCGGTCTCCGACAGTCCTGTTTCCAAACCGTCCCTTCCGTTGACCGCCTTTACCGCAGCTCCTTCTCCCGATCTCCGCTCTGTCTGCCCTGGTGGTTTGCCCCGCCGGCCGTTGAACGTGGCTGTACTCGGGGCCACCGGTGCGGTTGGCCACGAGTTGCTGCAGTTGCTCGAGGAGCGCGCCTTCCCCGTGGCCGAGCTCACGGTGCTGGCCTCACCCCGTTCCGCTGGTGCGTCGATCAGCTGGTGTGGTGAGAGCCTCACGCTCAAGCCAGTCGAGGAGGGCTGTTTCGATGGCGTTGATCTGGTCCTGGCCTCGGCTGGTGGTGCGGTGTCGCGCCACTGGGCACCCCGGGCCGTGGCCGCCGGTGCGGTGGTGATCGACAACTCCAGCGCCTTCCGCCTGGATCCGGCGGTGCCGCTGGTGGTTCCCGAGGTGAACCCCCAAGCCGCCTTCGCCCATCAGGGCATCATTGCCAACCCCAACTGCACCACCATTCTGTTGACCCTGGCTCTGGCGCCCCTGGCGGCACGGCGGCCGATCCGGCGCGTGGTGCTGAGCACCTACCAGTCCGCCAGTGGCGCCGGCGCCCGGGCCATGGAGGAGCTGCGCCAGCTCAGTCGCACGGTGCTTGAAGGTGGCGAACCGGTGAGTGAGGTGTTGCCCCATTCCCTGGCCTTCAACCTGTTCCTGCATAACTCGCCGCTGCAGGCCAGCGGCTACTGCGAAGAAGAGTTGAAAATGATCAACGAAACCCGCAAGATCATGGCGCTGCCGGATCTGCGTCTGACGGCCACCTGTGTGCGGGTGCCGGTGTTGCGGGCCCATTCCGAGGCGGTGAACATCGAGTTCGAGGAGCCTTTCCCAGTGGCGGAAGCTCGGGCGTTGCTGGCGGTGGCAGCAGGGGTGGAGCTGATTGAGGACTTTGACGCCAACCGCTTCCCGATGCCCACCGATGTCACCGGTCGCGATCCGGTGGCGGTCGGTCGCATTCGCCAGGATCTCAGTGACCCGCATGCTCTCGAGCTCTGGCTCTGCGGCGATCAGATCCGTAAAGGGGCGGCGCTCAATGCCATCCAGATCGCTGAACTGCTGATCGCCGGTGCGCCACAGGCTCCAGGAGGCGTCGCTTGAGCGCCGATCTCCCCACCGCGGCCGGTCCCCAGGCCCCCTTCGGCCGGGTGCTCACCGCCATGGTCACGCCGTTCAATGCCGATGGGGCGGTGGATCTGGCGTTGGCGGCTCGCCTGGCCGAGCACCTGGTGTCCCATGGCTCCGATGGGCTGGTGCTCTGCGGCACCACCGGCGAATCCCCCACGCTGAGCTGGCAGGAGCAGCACCGCTTGTTCGCGGCGGTGAAGGAGGCTTTGGCCGGTCGTGTGCCCCTGCTGGCCGGCAGCGGCAGCAACTGCACCGCCGAGGCGGTGGAGGCAACCCGGGAGGCGGCCGAACTCGGCGCGGATGGAGCTCTGGTGGTGGTGCCGTACTACAACAAGCCACCCCAGGATGGCCTTGAGGCCCATTTTCGGGCGGTGGCGGCGGCGGCGCCTGAGCTGCCGTTGATGCTTTACAACATCCCCGGCCGAACGGGCTGCAGCCTGGCGCCGGAAACGGTCGCCCGTCTGCTGGACTGTCCCAATGTGATCAGCTTCAAGGCGGCCAGTGGCACCACGGAGGAGGTGAGCCAGCTGCGCGGCCTCTGCGGCAATCGCCTGGCGATCTACAGCGGCGATGACGCCCTCACACTGCCGATGCTTGCCGTCGGAGCCGTTGGTGTGGTCAGCGTCGCCAGCCATCTGGTGGGTCCAGCCATCCGCGCCCTGGTTCAGGCCTTCCTGGCCGGCGATCACGCCGCCGCCCTCGCCCTGCACGAGCAGCTGCTGCCGCTGTTCAAAGCCCTCTTCTGCACCACCAATCCCGTGCCGGTGAAAGCCGCCCTTGAGATCACCGGCTGGCCGGTGGGTGCTCCCCGTCTTCCCCTTCTCCCTGCTGAGCGCGATGTGAGACAACGACTGCATTCAGTTCTGGCTGCCCTGCGTCCCACCTGACGCCAAGGCTTGCTTCCAGCTACGGCACCACGTCCAAAACGTACGAATTATCCGGGTATCTCTTCATGACGAGTCAGAACGGTCAAGGCCACGCAGCCCAAGCCAAGCAGCCCTGTCTCAGGGTGATTCCCCTGGGCGGCCTGCACGAGATTGGTAAAAACACCTGTGTTTTTGAATATGGCGACGACCTGATGCTGGTTGACGCTGGCCTCGCTTTCCCCAGTGATGGCATGCATGGCGTCAATGTGGTCATGCCTGATACCAGCTATCTGAGGGAGAATCAGAAGCGAATCCGTGGCATGGTGGTGACCCATGGCCATGAAGATCACATCGGTGGCATCCCCCACCACCTCAAGAATTTCAATATTCCCATCATCTATGGGCCGCGGCTGGCGATGTCCATGCTCCAGGGCAAGATGGAGGAGGCTGGTGTCACCGATCGCACCACCATCCAGACCGTCGGCCCCCGCGATGTGGTGCACGTGGGTCAGCACTTCAAGGTGGAGTTCATCCGCAACACCCACTCGATGGCCGACAGCTTCTCGCTGGCGATCACCACGCCGGTGGGTGTGATTGTGTTCACCGGTGACTTCAAGTTCGACCACACTCCCGTGGATGGCGAAACGTTCGACATCCAGCGCATGGCCCATTACGGCGAGCAGGGTGTGTTGTGTTTGTTCAGTGATTCCACCAATGCCGAACTGCCCGGTTTCGCGCCGCCGGAGCGCTCCGTGTTCCCCAAGCTTGATCACCATATTTCCCAGTCCGAAGGTCGGGTGATCATCACCACATTTGCCAGCTCGATTCATCGGGTGGCGATGATTTTGGAGCTGGCGATGAAGAACGGCCGCAAAGTCGGTCTGTTGGGACGCTCGATGCTCAATGTGATCGCCAAGGCGCGGGAGCTTGGTTACATGCGCTGCCCCGATGATCTGTTTGTGCCGATCAAGCAGATTCGCGATCTCCCCGATCGCGAAACCCTGTTGCTGATGACGGGCAGCCAAGGTGAGCCCCTGGCTGCGCTGAGTCGCATCTCGCGGGGAGAGCATCCGCAGGTTCAGGTGAAGTCAACCGATACCATCATTTTCTCTGCCAGCCCGATTCCCGGCAACACGATTTCAGTGGTCAACACGATTGACCGGCTGATGATGATGGGGGCCAAGGTTGTGTATGGCAAGGGCGAAGGGATCCATGTGTCCGGGCATGGTTTCCAAGAAGACGAGAAGCTGATGCTGGCCTTGGTGCGACCCAAGTTCTTTGTACCTGTGCATGGCGAACACCGCATGCTCGTGGCCCACGCCAAGACGTCCCATTCGATGGGCATTCCCGTCGATCACACCCTGATCATCGACAACGGCGATGTGGTGGAACTCACCCCCGATTCCATCCGCCGGGGCGATCCGGTGAAGGCCGGCATTGAACTGCTCGACGCCTCCCGCAATGGCATCGTCGATGCTCGGGTGCTGAAGGAACGGCAGCAGTTGGCCGAGGATGGCGTGATCACGCTGCTGGCGGTGATCACCACCGATGGCGTGATGGCCGCTCCGCCCCGGGTCAATCTGCGCGGTGTCGTCACCGCCGCCGATCCCCGCAAGCTCTCGATCTGGGCTGAACGCGAAATCGGCTGGGTGCTCGAGAACCGCTGGAATCAGCTCTCTCGCAACACCGGCGGCAAAGCCCCTGAAGTCGACTGGGTGGGTGTGCAGCGCGAGGTGGAAGTGGGCCTCCAGCGCCGTCTGCGGCGCGAGCTGCAGGTGGATCCCCTGATCATCTGCCTGGTGCAGCCAGCGCCTGCCGGTACGCCTGCCTACAAGGGGCGTGCCGACAGCGAGCCCGATAGCCGTCCTGCACCCCGGGGCGGCCGCCGCGAGGGCGGAGCTCGTGAGGCCATTGTTCGCGATGGCGGTCGCCAGGGCCGCAGCGATCAGCCCGCTCCCCAGCGTCAGCTGGTGACGGCGGTTGCTGCTGTTGCCGCTGCCCCAGCGCCTGTGGCGGCGAAGGTTGTAGCCGAGGAGCCCGAGCTCAACGGCCGGGTCCGTCGTCGTCGTTCAGCCGCCGTCGCCGGCTGAACCGGCACTCACCACCACCCGCAGCAGCCCCAGAAGTAATTCACGGTCCTCCTCCTCCTCCTCCGCGGGGGTTGGAGGATCGCTGAACAACTCACTGAGCGGCTCCTGTTCCTCCTCCAGCTCAGGGGCTGGCTTGTTCCGAGGCTCCAGATCCTGGGGTTGATGAGGCGCTTCCGGCTCCAGGTTCGGCTTGATGTTTTGTGGCTCCTGCCAGCCCAGGAGCGGCAAGGGTTCGGTTGAGCTGGGCGGGCCAGAGTCACCCTGGGTCTGCAGCCGTTCGCGGCTGGCGATCGTGGCGGCGGCCGACAGGGTGCTCGGTGAGGCCGTGATGTCGTCGTCGACCAAGGCAAGCGGCGCTGGCGGTTCCAGCTCCGTCAGTTCCAGTTCTTCCGCCAGGCTTGGATCGGCCTGGTGGACTTCAACTAGTTCCGGTTCATCCACCACCTCCGGGATCAGGGGGGCTGGCTCGGCAGCTGGTGTCGCGGCTGGGGCGCTGGCCTCGCTGGCTGCATCGCCTGGCTGGGGAGGCGGGGTGGTCGCCGGGGGCGCCAGTGGGGTCGCCACCGTGGTCCAGGGGGTTGGTGCCGCCGAGGATGGTGCTGCGGTGGCGGCGCTGCTGGTTGCGGTGCCGGCCACCAGCCAGGGCATCGCCAAGGAGCTGGTGGAGGCTGGAGCCATGGCGGTTGGAGCCAGCGCTGGCTCGCTGCCCGGCACTGCGGCCCGCTCGATGTCGGCTGTCGCCGCTGGTGCCTGGTGCTGTGATTCGGAGGCGCTGGCCTGGAGCTTGCCGGCCCTGCTCAGGGCGGTGGTCGTCTGGTTCGGCAGGCTGCATTGCTGCAGGCCCTGCTCGGCGATCTGGCGCAGGGCCAACTCGGCCTTGCTGTGCAGCACGTCGCTGTAGAGGTCTTCGGCTGCAGCGCGCTCGTTGAAGCCATAGAGATGGGCGTGGGCCATCAGCAGTTGCACCCGCTCCTTCAGCCCTTCAGGCCCAGGCGCGCTGCTCCGAGGGATCTCCTCCAGCAAGCTCTGGCCCTGGTCGATCACTTCGCCCCACTGGTCGGCGCAGTAGGCCTTTTCGATGGCGCCATAGCGTTCGGTGGGATTGCGGCGATCGGCAGACTCAGCCATGGCCTTCAACGTCTCGGATCAGCTTCAGTGTGGTTCGCTCCCAGAGCAGGTGCCAGCGATCCGCCAGGCAGAGCCGGCCAGGCCCGCGGTTGGCGGCCAGGCGCTCAATCAGGATGTCCAGCGGCTGACTCTCGAGGCCGCGGCCGGTGTGCCGCTCCAGCCAGTGCCGCAACAGCCGCCGTTGTCCTGCCGCCGACAGCGCCAGCAGGCCACGACGTGCCAGGGTCGACTGGCCTGAATCGCCCCCAAGCGTGAGGGCGGCCAGGGCCAGATCCAATAACTCTTGTTGTTGCTCCAGTTCGGCTGCCAGCCGTTCCGCCTGGGCGCTGATGCGCAGGCTGGCGCCGGGATGCAGGGCTTCCAGCACCGGCAGCACCGCGGCGCGCACCCGGTTGCGGCTGAGTCGCTCGTTGTCGTTGCTGGGGTCAAGCCAGATCGGCAGCTCCCGCTGCTGGCAGATGCGGGCCGTATCGGCCCGGGAAAAGATCAGGAGCGGCCGCACCAGCAGCAGAGCGCTGTCGGGTTGGGGCTGGCTGGCTGGCGGCTGGTGGGAGGGACAGGCCAAGGGGCGGCTGGCCCGCAGGCTGGCGAGGCCGCGGCGATGGCTGCCACGGGCCAGATTCAGCAGGATGGTTTCGGCCCGGTCGCTGGCGGTGTGGGCGGTGAGCACATGGCGGCAGCCGTGCCGCAGGGCTTCTTGGGCCAGGGCGTCGTAACGCCACTGGCGGCCGATCGCTTCGCGGTTGCCACTGCTACTGCCACTGCTACTGCCACTGCTAACACTATTGCTATCGCCGTTGCCGCTGGTCTGGGCCCGTTCCGTGTGCAGGAGCAGTCCCTGACCCTGCGCCCAGGCTGCCAGCTCCTGTGCCTGGCGGCTGCCCTCGGCACGCCAGCCGTGGTCGCCATGCCACAGCCGCAGCGTCCAGCCATGCAGAGGTTGCAGATCCCGCAACAGGGCCAGCATCGCCATCGAGTCCTGGCCGCCTGAGATCGCCAGCAGCAGCGAAGCGCCCTGGGGCAGCAGCTGGGGCTGGCGGCGCAGATGGCGATGCAGCCGGTGTTGTTCGGCGCTCCAGCGGGCGGGATCGCTGCCGGCTTCGGATGGGAGAATCAGTTCAGCCATTCCGCTCGCCGTCGATGACGCGTCTCTCCAGCCTGCCCCCTTCCCTGGCCCGTGCCATTGCGGAACGTCGCCTGCTCAAGGTCATTGCTGGCCTGACCAATCACGACGGCGCCTCTGTGCGGGCTATCGCCCGCGCCGCCGCCGCCGGTGGCGCCGATCTGGTTGACATCGCCTGTGATGCCGACCTGGTGCGCCAGGTGGCCGAGGCGGCTCCCGGTCTGCCGATCTGTGTGTCCGCTGTCGATCCCGAGTTGTTCCCGGCCGCCGTCGCCGCTGGTGCCCAGTGGGTGGAAATCGGCAACTTCGATGCGTTTTATGCCGAGGGCCGCATCTTTGAGGCCGCCGAAGTGCTGGCGCTCACCCGCCGCACCCGGGAGCTGTTGCCCCAGGTGGTGCTCTCGGTGACCGTGCCTCACGTCTTGCCGCTCGATCAGCAAGAACAGCTGGCGCTGGATCTGGTGGCGGCTGGCGCCGATCTGATCCAGACCGAGGGTGGCACCAGTGCCAGACCCTTCAGCGCCGGGGTGCTCGGCCTGATCGAGAAGGCGGCCCCCACCCTGGCGGCAGCCCATGCGATCAGCCGTGCTCTCGCCGCCGCCGAGCTGGATTGCCCGGTGCTGTGTGCCTCCGGTCTCTCCAGCGCCACCGTGCCCCTGGCCCTGGCGGCCGGTGCCGCTGGCGTGGGTGTGGGCTCGGCTGTGAACCGGCTCAGCGATGAACTGGCGATGGTGGCTGTGGTGCGTGGGCTGCGGGAGGCGATCATTCCGGTGGTCAGCGCTGTCGCCGGAGCCGTTTGAGCTGGGCAGGGATCGCTTGGATGTCTCCTGCGGCCCGATCGCCTGAGCCCTGAGGCAAGCCTTCTGTTCAGGCTTGCCTCAGGGCTTGAAGCTGCTCCTGCCGCCGCTGGTGATCGTCTTGGGCGCGGCTGCTGGGCCGCCCAGCTGCAGGTGCTGGCGGTGCTTGTGGTGGAGTCTTGCGGCGGGTAGCTCCTGATTTGCGACATGTCCGCGTGGGCCGCGCGGGCTTTCCCTAGGTTGCAATTCTGAACCTTCAAACGTCACACCCCATGGGCGCGCTCATCTGGTTGGTGCAATGGCCGATCCGGGCCTTGATTCTGCTGCTCGTTTCCAGACTGCCCCTGGGGGTGGAAATGGCCAGCTTCCCGATTGCTCTGCTGTCAGCGGTTGTCATCGGTCTGCTGGGCACGTTGCTGGTCTGGCCGCTCAAGCTTCTGCTGGCGCCGATCTGGGCGATCACCTCCCTGGGGGGCCTGATCGGGCCGATCTCCTTTTTGTTCAACTGGCTGATCACAATTCTGCTGTTCGGCCTGGCGGCCTGGCTCATCGAGGGCTTTCGGCTCAAGCACGGCATGGTGAGCGCCACTCTTGGTGCCTTGGTGTACAGCGTGCTCAGCTATTTCATCCTCAAGCTGCTGGGCCTGGAAGTGCCGCTCACCCGGGCGATGGCCCAGCTGCTTTCCGGTTCAATCGGCTGATGGGATGAAGGCTTGCACCAACGTTCGCCTGGGAAAGCAGGCTCGCGGCTGGCCGTGGCCTGCTGGCTGATCGTATCCAGGGCAGCGTTTGTTCTGCCTGGACGGTTCTCCTCAGCCTCGCACTGCAGGCCAGTGGCCCCAGAATGGCCTGATGCTTTTTCAGCTCCACGCCCCTTACGAACCCAAGGGTGACCAGCCCACCGCCATCGAAACCCTGGTGGCCGGGGTCGATGGCGGCGACCCCTATCAGACCCTGCTCGGCGCCACCGGCACCGGGAAAACCTTTTCGATCGCCAATGTGATCGCTCGGACCGGTCGGCCCACCCTGGTACTGGCCCACAACAAGACCCTGGCGGCCCAGCTCTGCAATGAGTTGCGTGAGTTTTTCCCGAATAATGCGGTCGAATATTTCATCTCCTATTACGATTACTATCAACCCGAGGCCTATGTGCCGGTTTCGGATACCTATATCGCCAAGACAGCTTCGATCAACGAAGAGATCGACATGCTGCGTCACTCCGCCACCCGCTCCCTGTTTGAGCGGCGTGATGTGATTGTGGTGGCCTCGATCAGCTGTATTTACGGCCTCGGCATTCCCTCAGAATATCTCAAGGCGGCGGTCAAGTTTCAGGTGGGCGAGAGTCTGGATCTGCGCGGTTCCTTGAGGGAGCTGGTGAATAATCAGTATTCTCGTAATGATGTGGAGATTGCTCGCGGTCGTTTCCGGGTGCGGGGTGACGTGCTGGAAATCGGCCCGGCCTATGAAGACCGGCTGGTGCGGATTGAGCTGTTTGGGGATGAGGTGGAGGCGATCCGCTATGTGGATCCCGTTAGTGGTGAGATTCTGCAGAGCCTGGATACCATCAATATCTATCCTGCTAAGCACTTTGTCACCCCAAAAGAGCGCTTGAAGGGAGCGATCCAGGAAATTCGCACCGAACTGCGCGAACGCTTGGATGTGCTCAACCTGCAGGGCCGACTGCTCGAGGCCCAACGGCTGGAACAGCGCACCACCTATGACCTCGAGATGCTTGAGCAGGTGGGCTACTGCAACGGCGTGGAGAACTATGCGCGCCATCTGGCCGGGCGTGAGGCAGGTACGCCGCCGGAATGTCTGATTGATTACTTCCCCGATGACTGGCTGCTGGTGATTGATGAGAGCCATGTCACCTGCTCCCAATTGCAGGCGATGTACAACGGCGACCAGAGCCGCAAGCAGGTGCTGATTGAGCATGGCTTCCGCCTGCCCAGTGCGGCCGACAACCGGCCACTCAAGGGCGAGGAGTTCTGGCAGAAGGCGAAGCAGACCATCTTTGTGAGTGCCACCCCCGGAGCCTGGGAACTGGCCCAGAGCCAGGGGCATGTGGCCGAGCAGGTGATCCGTCCCACCGGTGTGCTCGATCCGATTGTGGAGGTGCGGCCCAGCGATGGCCAGGTGGACGATCTGCTCGGTGAAATCCGGCTGCGGGAGGAGCGCCGGGAGCGGGTGCTGGTGACCACCCTCACCAAGCGCATGGCCGAAGACCTCAGCGATTACCTGGCCGAGAATGGTGTGAAGGTGCGCTATCTGCACTCCGAAATCCATTCGATTGAGCGCATTGAAATCCTCCAGGATTTACGCAATGGCGAATACGACGTCTTGGTGGGAGTGAACCTGCTGCGTGAAGGGCTGGATCTGCCGGAGGTGTCCCTCGTGGCGATTCTCGATGCCGACAAGGAGGGCTTCCTGCGGGCCGAGCGCTCCTTGATTCAGACGATCGGCCGGGCCGCCCGCCATGTGGATGGCAAGGCCCTGCTCTATGCCGACAATCTCACCGATTCGATGGCCAAGGCCATTTCTGAAACCGAGCGCCGCCGGGCGATTCAGCATGCCCACAACGAGCGGCATGGCATCACGCCATCCCCCGCTGGCAAGCGCGCCGGCAATTCAATCCTCACGTTCCTGGAGACGTCGCGGCGGCTCAATGATGATCAGTTGGTTCAGGCCGTTGAGCAGGCTGAGCACAATGAAGTGTCGCTCGATGCCTTGCCGGAGCTGATCAGCCAGCTGGAGGACAAGATGAAGAGTGCCGCCAAGAATCTCGAGTTCGAGGAGGCTGCCAATCTGCGCGACCGCATCAAGACTCTGCGTCAGAAGTTGGTGGGCAGGGCCTGAATCCGGCGGCGTCAGGGTCGCCAAGGACGGGCGGCCGGTAGTTCCGCGCGACCGGGCTGGCGGAATGATTTCGGAACTGGCTGGCCTGAGCTGGGGGCGGGGGCTGGTTCACGCTTCGTTCAGGGCAGCGGTGCCTCCGTGCCCTCGGCCAGGTGTTCGGTCACGCCCCCGAGCGCGAAGGCCGCATGCACGGCCTGCAGCGCCCGCACGCCATCGCGTTCCGGCACCACGCAGCTGGTGCGGATTTCGCTGGTGGCGATCAGTTCGATGTTGATGCCGGCCTCGGCGATGGCGCGGAACATGCGGGCGGCGGTGCCTGGCGTGCTGGGCATGCCGGCGCCGACGGCGCTGACCCGGGCGATGGCGGATCCCTCCTCCACACAGGCCTCGGGCCATTGCAGCAGCAGAGGAGCCAGAGCCTCTTCGGCGCGACTGAGATCCTCTCGTTTGAGCACAAAACTCATGTCCCGGCTCAGCTGCTGCCCCATCGTGTGGGTGCGCTCGGACTGGACGATGGCATCGAGACTGATGGCGGCCTCCGCCAGGGTGCGGCAGACCGCCGCCGCACTGCCGGGTTGGTCTGGCACATGGCGCACGGTGACCTGAATCTGATCGCGATCAAGGGCGACGCCGCGCACCGCCGGAGCTGCCAGTTGGTCGCTCACCGTGTGGTGTCCCAACTGGCGGTCTTGCAGTTCGAAGGCCTCGGCTGTGGCCCGCAGGGCCTTGGGCCCGGCCCGGCCGGCCACCACGCAGCTCACCTTCACCTCGCTGGTGGCGATCAGGCGCAGGTTGATGCCCAGGCGGGCCAGGGTGTCGAACAGGCGAGCCGCGACGCCGGGGCGCCCGAGGATGCCAGCCCCGGAGATGCTGATCTTGGCCATGTCGGCCTCGCCGCTAAGTACGGCGGCGTCGGCGCCCATGGCGCTCAGCACCTGGCGGCAGACCTGGCTGGCCCGCTCCAGATCGGCCTCGGCCAGGGTGAAGGCGATGTCGTTGCTGCCGCCGTCCTGGGTGGCCTGCACGATCAGATCCACATTCAGTTCAGCGGCGCCGAGGGCTTCAAACAGCTGGGCGGCCACCCCGGGACGATCAGGCACATCCGTGAGTGCCAGCACCGCTTGCTGCAGCACGAGGTCAGCCCCATCCACCGGTTTGCCGAGTTCAAGGCCCTCTTGGCCATTGGCGCGGGCGCTGCCGCTGGTGAGCCTGGTGCCAGGGGCATCGCTCCAGCTGGAGCGCACCACCAGCGGCACGCCGTAGTTGCGGGCGATCTCCACAGCCCGCGGATGCAGCACCGCCGCCCCGAGACTGGCCAGTTCCAGCATTTCATCGCAGCTCACCGACTCCATCAGCTGGGCGTCAACCACCTTGCGTGGGTCGGTGGTGAGCACCCCCGGCACATCGGTGTAGATCTCGCAGGCATCGGCCCCGAGGGCTGCGGCCAGGGCCACGGCTGAGGTGTCGGAGCCGCCCCGGCCCAGGGTGGTGATTTCCGGGGTGCCGGCGACACCGCTGCTGGTGCCTTGAAAGCCGGCCACCACCACCACCTGGCCATCATCCAGCAGGCGCCGCAGTCGTTCGGTGCGCACCTCGAGGATGCGGGCCCGGCCGTGGGCGGATTCGGTGACGATGCCGGCCTGGGTGCCGGTCATCGACACGGCTGGAACACCCAGTTGGTGCAGCGCCATCGACAGCAGGGCGATCGACACCTGTTCGCCGGTGGCCAGCAGCATGTCCAGCTCCCGCTGGGGCGGCTGGGCGCTGATCGCCCGCGCCAGGCCGGTGAGTTGATCGGTGGTGTGGCCCATGGCCGACACCACGATCACCAGTTCGTGCCCTTGCTCCCGGCTGGCGGCAATGCGTCGCGCCACGGCCTGGATGCGTTCCACATCCGCGACCGACGTGCCCCCGAATTTCTGAACCA